>JANNXF010000041.1:0-11283 GCA_031409395.1 Polaromonas sp. | reverse complement strand
GCCCTTCATCTCGCGGAAGCGGGCCAGGTTGTCTGCCGGGGTGCGGCTGCGGAAAGGGCTGTCAATGCCGGGCTTGCCAAAGTCGCCCCGGTTCAGGCGCATTTGCTCGGCGGTTTGCTCGTCAACATAGGCGTTGCCGGTTTCAATCAGATACTCGGCGGCGCGGTACATGAAGTCAAAGTAGTCGCTGGCCTGGTAGAGGTTGCTTTCGCCGTTGTTCTGCCAGTCAAAACCCAGCCATTTCACCGCGTCAATGATGCTGTTGACGTATTCGGTGTCTTCTTTTTCGGGGTTGGTGTCGTCAAAGCGCAGGTGGCACACGCCGCTGTAGTCGCGCGCCAGGCCAAAGTTAAGGCAAATGCTTTTGGCGTGGCCGATGTGCAGGTAGCCGTTGGGTTCTGGCGGAAAACGCAGGCGCACTTTGGCGGGGTCGGGCGCGCCAGCGGCGTGGTGGGCGGCGTCGCCGGGGCTGCCACCCCAGCGGCGGCTGGCATACGTGCCTTCGGCCAGGTCTTTTTCAATGATTTGGCGTAAAAAGTTGCTGGGCTTGGGGGCGTCTTTGTCTGCAGGGGCGGGGGCTTTTGAGGGGGCGGGGGATGTCATTGGGTGATTTTAGGCCGTTACGCCACGGCGTTACGTTTGGCAACGCTCTTAACGGCGCATCCGGTAGGCGCTTACGCGGGTGCTGCGTTTAATAAACACATGGGCAATTTCTGCCCCTGAAGGAGAAGTCAATGACATCAGCCCATCTGCAGACCGCCCAATTGCCCGCCGCCCAGGCCAGCCGTAAAGTCTTTATGGCAGGTGCTGCCGCCACCGTGGCGCTGGCCGCCCTGAGCTTTGGCAGCAGCGCCCAGGCAAAAGACAACGTTTACTGGTCTGTGGGCGTGGGCTCACCCGGCGTAGCCTTGAATGTGGGCAATGCCTACCCGGCCTATCCCGTTTACAGCCAGCCCCAGGCGGTCTACGTTCAGCCCCAGCCGGTGTATGTGCAGCCGCAGCCGGTGTATGTGCAACCGGCCCCGGTGTACTACCAAAATGCGCCGGTTTACTACCAGCCGCGCCCGGTTTATGTCCAACCCCAGCCGGTGTATTACGGCAGGCCCCACGGCTGGCGCGGCCACCATGGCGGCGGCTACCGGGTGCAGGCACCGCGCCCTGGCTACGGCGGTGGTTACTACGGCCCGCGCTACGCACCGGTGCACTTCCAGCGCTGACCTGCAGGCGGCGTAAAAAAGCCTGCTGTTGAGCAGGCTTTTTTGTGGGTGCTGCAGGGTTTTGCAAACCCGCAAGTGCCAACAGGGCGTCTGTGTGCCGCCAGTGCCTAGGCTGCTTTCCAGAAAATATAGTCCGCCTGGTAGGGCAGCGTGAGCTTGTCGCCCACGTCGTTGGAGGTGCAGGCCTTGCTCAGGTCTTGCCCACCCTTGGTCTTGATGCGCTGAATGTAAGTGATGTTTTGCAGGGCACCGGCCGAAGCGCCCGGTTTGCCGGTAGACAACTGATAGGCAAGGTTGGTGGCGCCCGGGCGCGGCGCAACAGCGACTTGCTGGCCCACCACGCTGGACCCATCGGCATGCGTCCAGGTGGCTGGTGGGCCCGAATACCTGACCACCTGTTTGCCGGTGCGGTCTACCAACTCAGCCTGCGGGCTGACCAGCACCCAGCCGGTTCCGCCTGCCGTGCCCGGGCTGGCCTTGCACTCGTAGTTCAGCAAGCCGGTGGCGGTGGTTTCAAGCGCGACCACATGGCCGGCGGGCACCTGGATCTGGTCGTCAAGGCGCTCCTGGGCGTATTCCTTGGGAGGCGGCTTGATGCCGGAGCAGGCGGCCATCAGGGTGGCGGTGCCCGTCACCAGGGCCAGCGTGAATGCCGCGCTTTTGCCGTAGGCCCAAAGCGTGTTGTGCGTACTTTTCATGGGGTTCCCCGGTGGGTTGTTGTACAAGCCTTCAGTACAACCGGAGACTCTTGCTAGCGGTGTAGGACGCCGTGCCTAGTAGTTGCGGGGCTTTGCGCGGGTTGACGCGGGTTCACCCAGGTTCAGGGCGACCGTGCACGACCCGCTTATTTGTAATTCCCGAGTGTTGGTGCGCCGTGAGGCTGGGGCGTGCAGACGTTCCGGCCTGTTAAACCGAGACACGGCCAGCCGCTACGGCTACTGGCCGAAGCGCGGACCCTTGAGCAAAAAAGTGGCTTCTTCGGGCGTGCTGGCGCGCCCCAGTGCAGTGTTGCGGTACGGAAAGCGGCCAAACCGGGCCACGATGTCGCGGTGCTGGCGGGCAAAGTCAAGGTTACCCTGCAGGCGTTGCGCAAGGGCCTCAGGCGCATCGGCCACCAGCCGGGCAAAGCCGGCCACGCACTGGTCTTGCAGTGCCAGGTCTTCGGCGTGCATCAGGGGCATCAAGGTAAACACGCGGGCGACCCAGGGCAATTGCGGTTTGTCCTGTACGGCCAGGGTGGCCAGCACCAGCTGCCGGGCGCGTACGTCACCCGCATAGGCCTGGGCGGTGCCGCGAAACACGTTGCGGGTGAACTGGTCGAGCAAAATCACCAGCGCCAGGCGGCTCTGGGGCTGGGTTTCCCAGTCTTGCAACTCGCCCCTGACGGCCTGCGCCACACGCTCGCCAAACAGTGACTTGATTTCGCCATCAAGTGCAGCGCCGCCGCCAAACCATTTTTTGCCCAGGTCTTGCGTGGGCCAGCCAAGCGTGAGGCCGTCGCCCAGCCAGAAATCAAGAATATCGGCGTGCGGGGTGGCGGGGCTGGCTGGCATAAGTTCAATACCGTGGTGGAGTTGCAGAACCCCGTCAGAGTAACCGTTAGTGGGCCTACCAGCTGTCGGACCGGATTTGCAGATCCCAGGCGCCCTTGCGTACCGCATAGACGCCCACCACGCCATAGCGTTGTTCACCGATGTTGTCCCACTTCATGGAGCCCGTAATGGGAGCGTAGCCGTCAAATTTCCGCAGGGTCTCGGTGATTTTCTTCGGGTCTGCCGAGTTGGCCCGACGCATGGCCCCAGCCAGAACATACATGGCGTCGTAGGTGTAATGGCTGCCGTAGGCCGGGTCTACCTTATAGGCCGCCTGGTATTTGCTTAAAAACTGTGCGCCGTTTAAAAACTCTTTCGCCCCCAGGATGGGTGATGTGGCATAGATGCCTTTAACGATGCCATCGCCTTTGAGCATGGTGCTGGTCTTGATGGTGTCACCGCCCAGAATACTCAACTGGGTGTAATCGATTTTCTTCAAGGCGTCGAGCAGGGCCAGAATTTGAAAGTCGCCCTGGGTGGACACCACGACTTCAACATTGCCTTCCTTGATTTTGGCGGCCAATGCATCAAACGCGGTGGTTTTGTCGTCTGATGAATAGGTCACGACGATTTGTTTATTGGCTTTTTTCAGCTCGTCTGAAGCCCCTGCGGCCAGGCCCTTGCCGTAGACGGTGCCGTCATCAATGATGGCAAATCGGGTGGCGTCAAGTTGCTTGGCAGCAAACGAGCCGATCGCCCGGGCCTGGAGGGTGTCATTGGCGACCAGCCTGAACGTGGTGGGCAGGCCCAGCTGGGTGAATTTCGGGTTGGTTGAAATAGCCAGTTGAGCGATATTTTTCTCGGCATAAATCGGGGCCGCTGGAATGCTGACACCCGAATTGAGGTTGCCAATCACTGCGACCACACCGGCTTCAACCAACTGCTTTGCCACCTCTACGCCGGCGATCGGGTCAGATCGGTCATCCATCGCCACGACTTCAATCGTCACCGGCTTACCGTTGATCTTGAAGCCTTCTTTGTTCAAATCGACAACCGCCAGCTTGACGCCGTTGAGCAAGTCTTGCCCCAGCGCCGCCAGGTTGCCTGAAAGCGGCTGGGCCACGCCAATCTTGATGGTGTCGGGGGTGCGGTCGCAGCCCGTCAGAACCGCAGCACCCGCAACAAGGCAGGCGGCCAGTGTGAGCCGCACAAGCGGGATGAAGACGTAACTGGCTTGAGGTGCAGGGTGATTCATGGGTGGAAGCGTGGGTTGATGAGCCGTTGACGAAAGTTGCAGTGACAGCAAAAGCAATTTACACACCGCTACTTTGGTTACAAATAGGGTTATTCCTGTATTAAATAAATCTTCTAAATGATTAGTTAGGCTAATGTTGTGGAGGCTCAGTTTAATGAGAGCCCTGACGCCAGCAACGATAATCAGGCCCAAACTTAGGAGCCAGCGTGGACATTGCACTGTTGATCAAAGCCGCCATCATGGGCACTGTGGAGGGGTTGACCGAATTTTTGCCCATTTCGTCCACCGGGCACCTGATTCTGGCGGGTGCGCTGCTGGGTTTTGACGACGACAAGGCCAAGGTGTTTGACATTGCCATTCAGACCGGTGCCATTTTTGCCGTCATTCTGGTCTATTGGCAAAAAATTAGGGCCACGCTGCTGGCCCTGCCCACGGACCGGCAGGCCCGCCAGTTTGCGCTGAATGTTTTTGTGGCTTTTGTACCGGCGGTGCTGTTGGGCCTGCTGTTTGGCAAGGCCATCAAGGCCAACCTGTTCACGCCGGTGGTGGTGGCCAGCACTTTTATTGTGGGTGGCTTCATTATTTTGTGGGCTGAAAAGCGCCAGCAAAACAACCCGGCAGCCGCGCGTATTCATGAGGTCGCGGCCATGACCGCCTTGGACGCGCTCAAGGTCGGCCTGGTGCAATGCCTGGCCATGATTCCGGGTACCAGCCGCAGCGGCGCCACCATCATTGGCGGCATGTTGCTGGGCTTGTCGCGCAAGGCTGCGACGGACTTTTCGTTTTACCTGGCAATTCCCACGCTGATTGGCGCTGGGGTCTACAGCCTGTACAAAGAGCGCGCCTTGCTGTCGCTGGCCGACCTGCCGCTGTTTGGCGTGGGACTGCTGTTTTCATTTCTCAGCGCTTGGCTGTGCATTCGCTGGCTGCTGCGCTACATTGCCAGCCACAGTTTTGTACCGTTTGCCTGGTACCGCATTGCCTTTGGTGCGGTGGTGCTGGTCACTGCCTGGAGCGGGCTGGTCACCTGGGCTGGCTGAATGCCGCAGTCGGGTTTCAGGCCGACATGTTGAGCAGCGCCGCCTCCATGGCGGCGGCGGTGGCCATTGGCTTTTCCATGGGAAAGAGGTGGCTGCCGTCGAGCATCATGATGCGGCCCTTGGTGACTTTTTCAGTCATGGCCATGCCCACCTGCTTCATCTCGGCCGATTGCCGCCCGCCGATAAAGGTGGCCGGGCATTTGAGCGGATGCCGCTTGAGCAGACGGTCAAGGTTGTCGGGCAGGGTGTTGTAAATAGCGGTTTCCACATCGCGGTCAAAACTCAAACTGCGCAGCCTCTTGCCGTCCGCTGTCACGTCGTGCGTACCGTGCTCAATGTAGTCGCGCAAAACCTGTTCGTCCCATTGGGCGAAGGCTTTTTTACTGCGGAAATGTGCCAGGACCTCGTCGCGGCCCGGCCACTGGTTTTTGCGTTTGCGGCTGATGGCACCGGGCGAGATAGAACCCACCAGCTGCGCGCGCTTGGCCACGCTGAGCGCCGTGGCACGCCAGCCGCCCAACACCGGTGAGTCGAGCATCAACACGCCTTGAACGGGGTGCCCGCCCAGCGCCGGATGCCGTGCAGCGCACATCAGGCTTAAAAATCCCCCCAGCGAATGGCCCACCAGAAAAGCCGGTTCGCCGGCTTTTTCAACCTCCTGGGTGGTGAAGTCGGCAAGCTGCTGCACCAGGTGCGGCCAGTTGCTGGTGACCGGGTAGCGCGGGTCGTGGCCAAATTTTTCAATGGCCTTGACCTTGAAGCCGCGGGCCTTGAGGCTTTTGAAAAGTTGGCCGTAGGTGCTGGCCGGGAAACTGTTGCCGTGGGAAAAAATCAGGAGTGTCATTCAGGCTTGCGGTGGATAGCTATGGCGATGGGGGTGATGGGGACGGCCGTATTGGCAGGGGTCAGTGTGCCTGTTTCCAGGCTGGGGACGCTCACGATGCAGCCGCTGTCGTCGATGTCGACAGTCACCACCTTGCTGCCCTGCCAGGCCTGCAGTTGAGGCGCAGAGACGCTGTACTGGCTGCAGAGCAGGGCCGGGTCGAGCGCCGCGGGTTGTCCGCCAGCGCTGGCTTGGGCCTTGAGGGCGCGCCGCCGCGCCAGCGACCAGAAGCCCAGCCACACGGCCAGCAGGCCGGCCAGCTGCATGAAAGGGCGCAGGCGCAGCCACAAGACAGGCCAGTCGGGGGCTTCCAGGTAGGTCAGCTGGCCAAACGGCTCGCGGCTCCAGTCGTGAAGAAGGAGTGCTGCGTCGCGCAACAACCATGCAAAGGCCAGCCAGGCCAGCCAGGTCAACACTGTGTCGCGTACGCGGATGGACACCGGCACGCGGTCAGCGCTGACCAGGGGTGGCCATGGCAGGGGTTTGAGGGGGCGGGGTTCGCTCACTGAAACCCCCGGTCCGGGCTTTTCCAGGTGCCGCGTGCATGGCGTGACCTGAACAGCGCCTTGGGCACACCGGCCACCGCCGTGGCGGTTTGCAGCAGCCAGAAGGCCAGCGGGTACCACACCACCCAGAAAATCGAGCTGATCATGTTCTCTTCAAAGCGGTCATCCAGCCAGACGCTGACCGAGGCCTGCACCATGTAGGTGACCGCCAGTACCGCGCCCCACCACTGCGGCACCAGGCTGAAGGCCAGCCACGGCACGCTGGGCACCAGGCCGGTTGTGGTCAGAATCCAGCCGAGCGTGACCAGCAGCATGGTGTAAGACCACACAATGGAAACGATGTAGTTCAGCCAGAGGGGCAGCATGCGCAGGCCGCTGCGGCTGAACAGATGGCGCGAGATGTCGATCACCGTGCGCGTGCCGCCTTCGCTCCAGCGCAGGCGTTGCCCCCACAGGCCCTTGAAGGTTTCGGGCATCAGAATCCAGCACAGGGCCTTGGGCTCGTAGGTCAGGTGCCAGCCCGCCAGCTGGATGCGCCAGCTCACGTCGACGTCGTCCGTGATGGCGCCGGGTGCCCACCAGCCGGCATCGTTCAGGGCCTTTTTGCGAAACGCGCAAATCACACCCGACACGGTAAAAAGCTGGCCGTACACCGCCTGCGCCCGCTTGATCAGGCCGACGATGGTTGAAAACTCCCCCACCTGCAAACGCCCCAGCAAGGTGGCGCGGTTACGGATGCGCGGGTTGCCGGTCAGCCCGCCAAGTAGCGGGTCGCTCTGGAAGCGCCGCACAAACCAGGTGAGGGCATGGCGGTCGAGCAGGGCGTCGCCGTCAATGCAGACCAGGATTTCGCTGCGTGCCAGCAGCGCGCCCACATTGAGCGCCGACGACTTGCCCTGGTTGGTGGCCAGATGCACCACGCGCAGGCAGGCAATGCGGCTGCTCAGGGCCTCCAGCCTGGCTGCGGTGGCGTCGGTCGAACCGTCATTGATGGCAATGATCTCGAAGTCCGGATAGTCCAGCGCCGCCAGCACGGCAAAGGTTTCGTCGGCCTGCTGCTCTTCGTTGTGGCAGGGCACCAGGATGGACACGGGGGGGTAGTGGGCCAGGCGGGGCGGCGCGCTGGGCAGGGGCTCATTGCGCTCGCGGATCAGCCAGTACAGCAAGCCGCCACTCATCCAGTACATCGACATGACAAACGGATAACCGAAACAGAAAGCGGTGATGGCGGTGGAAATCTGGTCTGGACTGAAAGAAAACGGCATCTCAGAACCTCACCGGGAAGGTGGCCGCAGAAACCCCGGGCGCGACCTTCAGGGCTTCGGGCTGGTCTGCCAGCACGTCGTCGGGACACCATCCGAAAGCGGTGCCGCCGCGCCGCTGAAAAGCGGTGGTGGCTGTCAGCAATTGCGCGTTTTCAGGCGGTGTGCTGCCTTCCATCCAGAGGCCGGTGCGGCGCAGCTGCGAAGTGGCCAGCGTGTCGGGAAAGGCGGAGCGGTCAAACAGCGTCAGGTCGGCCAGGGTACTGGGGGTGTGGCTGGCGGCGCCCTGGCCGGCAAGCCAGACCAGGCGCAGCGCGGAATTGCCGGCGCTGGCGGCGCGAAACGCCTGAATCGCCAGCGCATCGTCGGGCGGCATGTCAGCCAGTGTGAGTGCCCTGCGCGCCTGTGCGGTTTGCCACGGCGTCGGGGTGATCGCCAATGCAGCGTCCGCTGAGTCCGTCGCGCCAGACAGCACGGCATTTTCCAGCAGGAGTCCGTCCAGGGGAACGTTCAAGCTCATTTCACGAAAAAGGGTCAGGACATTGCCGGTACTGCCCAGGCGTGCGCGCGCCACCCGATGCGGCAGCCGGGCCACCACGTCCACACCGGCCCGGGTGTGCATCTGCCAGGCAATGCGCGAGAGTGCGTTGGCTTTCATCGGCAGTTGGGAGTTGGGGAACCATGCTGCCTCGATCTGGCCCTGGGCATTGCGCACGGTGGCGTCCAGCACCACGGTGGTGGCGCCCAGTTTGCGCAGGCGTTCTATGGCCTTGCCGAGCTGGTCGTCAAACACCTGCGCATCGGCGTTCCACAGGGCGGCCGGGTTGACGCAAACCAGGCGCTGCGCCGCAGGCAACGAACCGGCAAACTGGATGTTGGCGACCAGTTCGCCCAGTTTGGGGTTGTTGGTGGGCAGGTAGCGCGCCACTGCCATTGGGCGTGTCAGGTCCGCCGGGGCGGGCTCCAGGGTGAGCGCAAAGCTGAAGCCTGTGGCGATCGCGGCGGCCGCACCTGTTTCGGTGTAGCGGCCGAAAGGCCACACCAGCGCACGCGGTTCGCGGCCCAGCTCCTTGCGGTGAAGCGAACGGGATTTTTCAAGGTCTGCCTTGATGCGCTGAAAAAAATCGGCTTCACTTTCGATGCTGCCCATGGCTGTCATGGCTGTGTTGCCGGGCGACCAGGCCCGCGCCATGGCGGCAGGCAACTGGTTGCCCTGGGGGTTGGCGAGTATGCCTTCGTGCAGGGCGTAGCTGTGAGACGCAAACTCAATCAGGCCAGAGCGCTGCATTTCGCGCGCTTCATCCCAGCTGATGAAGTGGCTGCGCGGCACGTCCTTGTTGTCGTAATGAACCGTGCTGCCCGGCGGTGTGTCAACCCAGGCGCCGACCAGCGCCGCCACGACCGGAATCTTGTAAGCCAGCGCCAGCGGGTAGACGTGGGTGTAGAGGCTGCGGTAGCCGTCGTCAAACGTGATGAGGATGGCTTTGGGCGGCAGCGGTTTTTCGCCGCGCCCGGCGCGCGCGATGTCGTCCAGCGACACCGCGTTCCAGCCGTTGCCGCGCAGCCAGTCAAAAAACGCCACCAGCCGGTCGGTGGTGATGGCGTCGCCGTCCAGGTCCTGGGTTTTGTCAACCACATCGTGAAAGGCCACCACCGCATAGCGCTGGGCGGGAGCCGGAGCGACGGGTTGCGACCACACCGCCGTGGCAATGAGCAGGGCGGGCAACAAGGCAAACAGCTTGTAAAAAAGGTGTTTCATTTGAACTTGTGCTCCAGACGGACAAAAGCCTTGAAGGCGCGTTCTGCCAGCCCGTCGTAGATGCGGCGTGTCCAGTCAAAACCGTAGCGCACGCTGGTCCAGGGGTTGGCCTGCACAGACTGCTCGTACAGCACGCCGCCTATGCCGCCCGACGCATAGCCGCTCTGGCTGTACGAACCGGCTGACAGCACCAGCCGGTGGCTGAAACTGCGCTCGTAAACCCGCCACAGCGGCTGCTCGAAATCGGCCGACAGCGTGACCGAGTGGTCGCTGGACGGGTTGAAATACGGCACACCGGCCAGGGAGTTGCTGGACGCATAAAGGCCGCCACGCAGCGTCATGTCCAGTCCGGGCTGGTCAATGACCTTGCTGGCGACACCGGCAGACAGCTCGTGGCGGCGGTTGCCATCGGTGAAGTCCAGCGCCCGTGCGCCGACAAATACCGAGCGTGACTCATGCCAGGCGTAACTGACCGATGCACCGGCTGCGTCTGCCCGTATGCCGTAAACCTGCGCGCGCAGGGGCGTGTCTGCGGAAAAGCGTTCGGCCTCGAACTGCAGCTTCCAGTGGTCGTCTGGCTCCCAGCGCAGGGACGTGCTGGCACCCGGGTCTGACACCGGGGCGTTGTTGTTCCAGGCCATGGCCAGCAGCGTGACGTCGGGCCAGCGCCCCTCAACGCCCAGGCCCGCGCGGTTGCGCGAAAAATCGCCCTCGGGCAAACGCGCGGTGCTGCGCGTGGCACCGGCGGCCAGGCGCCAGCGTTCGGCCAGTGGCGAGGTGTAGAACATGAGCGAGGCATCGCCGCCGCGTCCGGGGGCATTGGCGCCATTACCGTCTTCGTTGCGGTGGCTCAGCTCAATCTGCAGCTCGGGGGCCTTGTAGGCGGCCAGGTCCACTTGCGTGCGCCTGACCAGCGCTTCGTCGGGGTAGGTGCCGGCAATGGTGTCCAGGCGGTTTTCGGCACGCCGCCACTCGCGCCTGCGCATATCGGAATCAACCACTCCCACGGCAACCCCCATGTCAGCGGGTGCCAGGCTGGCGGCAATCTCGATCTCCTGTGCGGCCAGGCGGGGCCAGCCGCGCTGGGCGGCCACGCCGCCTTGCGCCGCGCGCAAATAGCCGAGCGCAGGTGCGCCATTGGCCAGCGGGTGAAGCCGCTCCCAGGCCTCGGCGGGCATGTCGGCATAGCTGCGGGCCAGACCCGCCAGAACTTGCGCGCCCAGCCAGTCCACATTGGGTTGCAGAGCGCCGGCATCGCCAAAGCGCATGGAGGGCTCCCCCTTGGCCGCCAGCGCATCGACCGTGACAAAGGCGGCGGCGAAGTCTTCGCTTTCAACCTCGGCAAAAAAGCGGCCGACGGTGGCCTCGCGGTTCTGCGGGTCTGCCGCCAGTACCTCGGCATAGGCCAGGCGGGCGTCATGGGGGCGGCGCAGCGCCAGCAGCGCGTCGGCTTCGGCGTGCCGCACAAAGGCGGGCAACCCATCGCTAGAGGCGCGCAGCTCGGCGGTGGTTGCCAGCACGTCGGCCCAGCGTTTGCGGTCGCGCAGGGCCACGGCCTTGTCGCGCTTCAATCGGGTCACCAGGCCGGGGTCGGGTGGGCTCAGGGTGGCGGCTTCCAGCAGCAGTGCGTCCAGGGCCTGCAGCGCACTGTCGGTGGTGGCGAAGCGCTGGGCCGGATCAGTGGGCCAGGTTTGCGCGCCCCAGCGCACCAGGGAGGCGGCCTGGCGGCTGCGCAGGCCAATGTCAGGGGGCTTGCCCGAGGCGGCCGCTGCGCCGTGCGGGCCACCCAGCTCGACCAGGATGTCGGCCAGGGCCGACGCTGCCCGGGC
>JANNXF010000040.1:0-1661 GCA_031409395.1 Polaromonas sp. | reverse complement strand
CCCACCAGCGCCAGCGCCATGGTGTGCGCACCCGCCATGTCAAAGGCCTGCACCCGGTCGTAAATCGCAATGCTCAGGGTTTTGGTTTCGCCGGCAATGCTGCCGCCCACCATCAGCACCACGCCAAACTCGCCCAGGGTGTGCGCCATGGTCAGCGCCACGCCTGCCAGCAAACCAGGCCAGGCCAGCGGCAGCTCGATTTTCCAGAAGGCGCGCCAGGGGCTCAGGCCGCAGACCCAGGCGGCTTCGCGCAGGCTGCCGGGAATGGCGGCAAAAGCGCGCTGCAGCGGCTGCACCATGAACGGCAAATTGACCAGCACACTGGCCAGCAGCAGGCCTTCAAAGCTGAACACCAGCCGCAAATCGAGGTGTTTGGCCAGCCAGGCGCCCAGCGCCGAGCCCTGGCCCAGCGTGATGAGCAGGTAAAACCCAATCACCGTGGGCGGCAGCAGCAGCGGCAGCATGAGCAAGGCCTCAATGAGCGGGCGGCCACGCCAGGCGGTGATGGCCAGCCAGCGCGCCAGCCACACGCCCAGCGGCAACAGCAGCGCCGCCGTGCAAACGGCCAAGAGCAGGGAGACGCGGGCAGCTTGCCAATCCATAAGGGCTTATTGTCGCAAAGGCCGCGTCACTGATAACCGTGGCGCTGCAGCACGGCCAGGGCCGCCGGGGTTTGCAGAAAATCATAAAAGGCGCGCGCCGCCGGGCCGGCCTTGTTCAGCAGCACCATGCGCTGGCGCAGCGGGGCGTGCAGCGCATCCGGAATCAGCACATAGCGCACGCGGGCCGCGACCTCCGGCACCCGCACCAGCGACAAGGCCGTGATACCCGCCTGCGCAGCGCCGGTGCTGACAAATTGCGTGGCCTGGGCGATGTTTTCACCCAGCACCAGCTTGCCCTGCAGCGCCGGCCACAGCCCCTGTTTTTGCAGCGCCTGCTGCGCCGCCCGGCCATAGGGCGCGAGTTCGGGGTGGGCGATGGCAAATTTCTCCACCTGGTCCAGCCCGGTTTGCAGGCCCTTGAGTTGCGGGTCCAGCGCTATCGCCGAGGCGCGGGGCACCAGCAGCACGATGCGCCCGGTGGCATAGACCACGCCCCGGTTGGGCGCCAGCCCGGCATCAAACAGCCGCAGGGCAAAGTCTTCGTCTGCCGACAAAAACAGCTCGGCCGGCAACCCCTGCTGAATCTGCCGCAGCAGGTTGGCCGACGAGCCGATGCTGAGGGTGATCCGGTGACCGCCCTGGCCTTTGGCGGACTGCTCAAACAGCGGCAGCAGTTCTGCCAGCACCGGCTGCAGGTTGGCCGCCGCTGCCACCAGCGCGGGCGCAGCCGCCGGGCTCAGTTGCGCCTGCGCGGGCAACACCAGGCCGAGACCCAGCCACGCTGCAACCAGGCCACATCGCGGCCAGTGCCCGCCAAGCATTTTCATGAGGCGAAAAAACGCCCGCGGCGCCAGCCCCATTGCGACAGCCGTGTGACCGACCATGGCGCCGCCCTCCTGACGCATAACCTTATGCATTTTTTGCATATCTTTTGGCCCTAATGACTAGGTAACTCATGGCGATGTTCTTAAAATGAGGTTTCTGGCCGACCCGCGGAAGCTCAAAAGCACAGCATCCCCTGCTTTTTTGACCCTTGCGCTGCAGCACCACAAGGCTGCA
>JANNXF010000039.1:0-15902 GCA_031409395.1 Polaromonas sp. | reverse complement strand
GTGGCGGGCGTGGTGGCGTTTGCCGTCACACGCATCAAGGCCGAGTTGTTGCCGCGTTTCCCGCATGTTGACGATGTCGTGGGCCTGGAGCACAGCTATGGCTGCGGCGTGGCGATTGATGCGCCCGACGCGATCATCCCGATTCGCACCTTGCGCAACATCACGCTGAACCCCAATTTTGGCGGTGAAGTCATGGTGGTGAGCCTGGGCTGCGAAAAGCTGCAACCTGAACGCCTGTTTCCGCCTGGCACCATCCCCATTGTGGATGAGCGAAATGTCGCTGATGTGGGCAGCAGTGCCGACGTCTCGCTGGATGTCGTCTGTCTGCAATCTGAAAATCACGTCGGCTTCATGTCGATGATTGACTCCATCATGCAAGCGGCATTGCTGCATCTGGAGCGCCTCAATGCAAGGCGGCGTGAGACCGTACCCGCCAGCGAACTGGTGGTGGGTGTGCAGTGCGGCGGTAGTGATGCTTTTTCAGGCGTGACAGCCAATCCGGCGGTGGGTTTTGCGACTGATCTGCTGGTGCGCGCCGGCGCCACCGTGATGTTTTCAGAGACAACCGAAGTGCGTGATGGCATTGACCAGCTGACCTCGCGCGCCAGCAGCCCACAGGTTGCTGAAGCGATGATCCGCGAGATGGCCTGGTATGACGCCTACCTGCAAAAAGGCATGGTTGACCGCAGCGCCAACACCACGCCCGGCAATAAAAAAGGCGGACTGTCCAACATTGTTGAAAAAGCCATGGGCTCGATCGTGAAGTCCGGCAGCGCGGCGATCAGCGGCGTACTTTCACCGGGCGAAAAGCTCAAACAAAAGGGCTTGATCTACGCGGCCACGCCCGCCAGTGATTTCATTTGCGGAACCCTGCAACTGGCTGCCGGCATGAACTTGCATGTGTTTACCACGGGCCGCGGCACACCTTATGGGTTGGCCGAAGTACCGGTCATCAAGGTGGCCACGCGCACCGATCTGGCACGCCGCTGGCATGACCTGATGGACATCAACGCCGGCCGTATTGCCGACGGTGATGCCAGCATTGCAGACGTGGGCTGGGAGCTGTTTCACCTGATGCTCGAAGTCGCCAGTGGCCGTAAAAAAACCTGGGCCGAGCACTGGAAGCTGCATAACGCGCTGGTGCTGTTCAATCCGGCCCCCATCACCTGATTAGCTTGTCGGTATGACAGAAAGAGATAGACCATGACCATCATCCCATCAACGTCACGTGCATTGCGCCGTGCCGTGCTGCTTGCTCTCGGCCTTGGGGTGTTCGCTGGCGGAGCTTCTGCGGCCACCTGGGTCTATGTGGCGAATGCCGATAGCCAGGAGATATCGGTGCTTGAACTGGACCGTGCCCAGGGCGTGCTCAAGCCGGTCGAGACCGTGAACGTCGGCGGTACGGTCATGCCGATGGCCGTGAGCCCCGATAAACGGTTTTTGTATGCCGCGCTGCGTTCGCAGCCTTTCCGTGTCGTCAGCTTTGCCATCGACGGAGCCAGTGGCAAGTTGCGCAAGCTGGGTGAGGCGCCGTTGGCCGACAGCATGGCCAACATTGATACCGATGGCACCGGCAAGTGGCTGTTTGCCGCCTCCTACCCTGGCCACAAAATCTCCGTCAATGGCATTGACAAGGAAGGCAAGGTTGGCGCTATCCAGCAGCTGATCCCGACGGCACCCAATGCGCATGCCATTCATGCGGATTCGACCAACCGCTTTGTGCTGGCGACCAGCCTGGGCGGCGACAACATGTCAAGCTGGCGTTTTGATGCAGCCACCGGTGCGCTCTCGCCCAACGACCCTGCATTGACCCCTGTGACAGCCAAGTCAGGTCCGCGGCATTTTGTCTGGGACAAGGCGCAGCGCTTCGTTTACCTGCTCAATGAACTCGACGCACAACTCCAGGTGTTTGCCTGGGACAGCGCACGCGGCACGCTGAAGCTGCTTCAGACCCACACCGCACTGCCGGCCAGTTTTACGGGCAAGCCCTGGGCCGCCGATCTGCACCTCACACCTGATGGGCGCTACCTTTATGCATCGGAGCGTACATCGAGCACGCTCTCCACCTTCCGCGTCAATGCTGCCAATGGCACGCTGGAGCCACTGGGTCAGACCCCTACAGAAAAGACCCCGCGCGGTTTTGCCATCGACGCCAGTGGGCGTTACCTGATTGCAGCGGGCCAGGAGTCGCACAGTGTGTCCGTGCACGCCATCGATGCTGCGACGGGCGCGCTGGGTGAGCCGAAACGCTTGCCGGTGGGAAAAAACCCGAACTGGATTGAAATTGTCGAGATGCCCTGAGGCCGGTCACGGTCTGTCCACCTCCACCCATTACACGCACGAAGGAAATACCATGATGCAACGCCGTATCCTGATTCAAACTGCACTGGCCACCACGGTCGCCGGTTTTGCAACACTTCCCGTATTCGGGCAAGGCAACTGGCCAAGCGGCAAGCCCATTACCTACCTGGTGCCGTTTGCTGCAGGCGGTACAACCGATGTACTGGGCCGTCTGATCGGCCAGAAGCTGGGCACGGCGCTCGGCACCACGGTCATCATTGACAACAAGCCAGGCGCTGGTGGCAGCGTCGGCTCCGAAGTGGGTTCGCGAGCCGCAGCCGATGGCTATACGCTGGTGGGCGGTACGGTCAGCTCGCATGCGATCAACGTCAGCATGTATTCAAAAATCGGCTATGACCCCATCAAGTCTTTTGTACCCATCACACTGATTGGCACCAATCCGCTGGTACTGGTCGTCAACCAGGCCAGCCCCCTCAAGACTCTGAAAGATGTGCTGGAGGCCAGCAAGGCCAGAGCGGGTGGCCTGTCGTCTGCATCGGCAGGCACGGGCACCTCGCAGCACCTGTCACTCGAATTGCTGGCCTTCAAGTCTGGCGTGAAGTTCACCCATATTCCCTACAAGGGCAGTGGTCCAGCCATCCAGGACGTGATAGGCGGGCAGGTCGACATGATGTTCGACACCTCCGTGGTTGCCGCGCCGCACATACAAAGCGGCAAGCTGCGCGCCATTGCGGTGACGTCTGCCAAGCGCCTGCCCTCGTTGCCAGACGTCCCAACCGTGGCCGAGTCCGGCCTGCAGGGACTGGCCAATTTTGAAGTGCTGTCCTGGCAGGCCATTTTTGCGCCAGCCGGAACCCCAATGCCGATTGTCAACCGCTTGCACGACGAGATTGAGCGCATTCTGGCGGAACCCGAGATGCAGGCAAAGCTCAAGGGTTTTGGCATGGAGCCAGCCAGAATGACGCCCGCCCAGATCACCAGTTTTCAGCAGGCCGAAGTGGCCAAGTGGGCGCAGGTTATCAAGGCAGCAGGCATCAAGGCCGATTGATTCGGCATGCCCGCCGGCTGCAGACAGGCATTGCATGCGAAAGCGTGCTGCAAAGCGCTATCTGCAGTGTGCAGACCTTGCCGGCCGTCACCTGCCAACTGAATTCACAACCAGACATTCAAAGTAAAACACCATGACACAAGCTATGCCCTACCAATCTTTTCCCAACAGCTTCAAGCGTGATCTGCTGGCCGGTAAAAAACTCATTGGCTGCTGGTCGTCGCTTTCCAATGCCATCACCACCGAGGTGCTGGGCGTTGCCGGCTTCGACTGGATACTGCTGGACGGCGAGCATTCGCCGAACGACGTGACCACCTTTATTCCGCAGCTGATGGCGCTCAAGGACAGCGTCAGCGCACCCGTGGTGCGCCCTTCGTGCAACAGCGCGGTGGAGATCAAGCGTCTGCTGGATGCCGGTTTTTACAACTTTCTGATTCCCTTTGTCGAAAGCGCGGATGAAGCGCGGCGCGCGGTTGATGCCACACGCTATCCGCCGCAGGGCATTCGGGGCGTGTCGGTGTCCCAGCGCAGCAACCGCTATGGCTCGGTGCCCGATTATTTCAAGTCGATCAACGAGCATATCTGCGTGATGGTGCAAATCGAAAGCCGTGCCGGCGTGGCTGCCGCCCGCGAGATTGCCGCGATTGACGGTGTTGACAGTGTTTTTGTCGGACCGTCCGATCTGGCAGCGGGTCTGGGCCATCTGGGCAATGCCGGCCACCCTGAGGTGCAGGCCGCCATTGCTGCCGTATTTGCCGACGCCAAAGCCTGTGGCAAGCCCACGGGTATTTTGGCGCCGGTCGAGCTTGACGCTCGCCGCTACATGGACATGGGGGCCACGTTTGTCGGGGTGGGCAGCGACCTGGGGGCCTTCCGCGCGGCCACGCAGGCACTGTGTGACCGCTACCGCACCTGATCCCCGAATTTTTTAATTTTCTGACTGGAGTAACGACATGAGCAAACTGGGTTTTATTGGTCTGGGCATCATGGGTGCGCCTATGGCGGCACATCTCATCAAGGCTGGCCACGAGGTTTTCCTCACCTCCCGCAGCACGGTACCGGCTGATCTGTTGACCGGCAAGGCCAAAGCCTGTGCGTCCATACGGGAGGTTACCGAACAGGCCGATATCATTTTCATGATGCTGCCCGACACCCCCGATGTGGCCAAAGTGCTGTTCGGTGAAAACGGCGTGGCCAGCGCCCTGAGCGCCGGCAAGACCGTGGTGGACATGAGCTCCATCTCCCCGATGGAAACCAAGGAATTTGCCCGGCAGATCAATGCCCTGGGTTGCGATTACCTTGATGCGCCCGTTTCAGGTGGTGAAGTCGGCGCCAAGGCTGCCAGCCTGACCATCATGGTGGGCGGCCCCGAGGCGGTCTTTGAGCGCGTGAAGCCGCTGTTTGAACTCATGGGTAAAAACATCACCCTGGTGGGCGGCAATGGCGACGGCCAAACCTGTAAGGTCGCCAACCAGATTATTGTGGCCCTGAACATTGCTGCCGTGGGCGAAGCCCTGCTGTTTGCCAGCAAGGCCGGTGCAGACCCCGCCAAAGTGCGCCAGGCGCTGATGGGCGGCTTTGCGTCGTCGCGCATTCTGGAGGTGCATGGTGAGCGCATGATCAAGCGCACTTTTGCCCCGGGCTTTCGCATCGGACTGCATCAAAAGGACTTGAACCTCGCATTGGCAGGCGCTAAAACACTGGGCGTGGCCTTGCCCCAGACGGCGGGTGCCGCCCAGCTCATGCAGGTCTGCAGCGCCAATGGCATGCAGGACCTGGACCATTCCGCACTGGTGCGCGCGCTCGAACTCATGGCCCATCACGAGGTTGCCTGAGGGCATCCCGTTGACGGCTTTTTCTGACTCACGATAAGGAGACCTGATGTCCATCAATCGACGCGATCTTGTAGGGGTGTCCCTGGCCATGGGCCTGGGCGCCACCGGCGTACAGGCCTTGGCGCAGACCGACGGCTGGCCTGCCAAGCCCATCCGGCTGGTGGTGCCGTACCCCCCTGGCGGTTCTTCGGACATCATTGCCCGCGCCATTGCCCAACCCCTGTCAGAGGCCCTCAAGCAGCCGGTCATCGTTGATAACAAAGCCGGTGCCAACGGCAACCTGGGCGCTGATTTTGTCGCCAAATCCGCAGCGGACGGCTACACGCTGCTGCTGTGCGATACCGGTGCGCTGGCCATCAGCCCGTCGGTCTACACCCGCCTGGGGTTTGACCCTTCCAAAGACCTGCGCGGCGTCACCATGTTGGCGTATTCGCCGCATTTGCTGGTGGTTCACCCCTCGGTGCCAGCCAGCAACCTGAAGGAGCTGGTGGCGCTGTCCAAGCGCACAGAGCTTAATTTTGCCGTGACCGCGATGGGCAGTGCACCGCACCTGGCGGGCGTGGCTGTCGAGCGCGCCAGCGGCGCCAGGTGGCAATACATCCCCTACAAGGGCGGTTCGCAAGCCGTCAGCGACACCATCGCCGGGCAAACCCAGATCCTGATGAACGGCATGCTCGCCACCTTGCCGCATGTGCAGAGCGGCAAACTCAAGGTGCTGGGTGTCTCCAAGGGCACGCGCATGCCCTTGATTGGCAATGTGCCGACCCTGGCCGAACAGGGGCTGACGAACTTTGAATCGGGCACCTGGCAAGGCGTGCTGGTGGCCAATGGCACACCCGCCCCGATAGTGAACCGCCTCAATGCCGAACTCATCAAGGTCATTCGTAGCCCGGACATTCGCGCCAAGCTCGCGGGGCAGGGCGCAGAGGTGGTGACCATGACCCCGCAGCAGCAGGATGAATTTTTCAACCGCGAACGCAGCCGCTGGGCCAAAGTGGTGGCCGACGCAGGCATCAAGCTGGACTGATCAAGCCATTTTTCGGCGACCGCGGCCTGCTCCTTATTTCATAGCTGCTTGCGCCCGTCATGTAAGGGCTAGAGGCCATTTTTACTTGTAAATTCTGGCGCAGACCGAATGATGGGCCTGGAATCGTCACTCCGAAGGCTGAGCCGGCTTCCCACGAAAGGTCAACCGACATGAGTGCAGTCTTGCTCGATCCCGCCCGCTTTGACGCCAGCCTTGACGGCCACAGCGTCAAGCTTTTCACCCTGCGCAACGCGCGCGGCATGCTGGCCTGCATCACCAACTACGGCGCAAAAATCGTGCAGCTGCTGGTGCCTGACCGTCACGGCCAGCCCGACGATGTGGTGCTGGGCTACGACAGCCTTGACGGCGTGGTGAGCGGCTCACCCTCCATGGGCGCGTTCATTGGGCGCTACGCCGGCCGGATTGAAAATTCACGCTTTGGCCTGGGCGGCATCGAACACCGTTTGAGTGCCAACAACGGCCCCCATTGCCTGCATGGTGGCGTCAGGGGTTCACGTTTTCGCGTCTTTGGCGCTGAGCAGCCCGATGCGTCCAGCGTGGTCATGCGCTACACGTTTGCCGATGGGGAAGAGGGCTTTCCGGGTGCGCTGGCGCTGCGCCTGACCTACCGCTTGCTGGAGAGCAACGAGCTGGTGCTTGACTACGAAGCCCTGGCGCTGGACCAGCCGACCGTGGCCAGCTTCACCACCCATGCTTTTTTCAACCTCAATGGCGAGTCCAGCGGCAGTGCACTCGGGCATGAGGTGATGATTGCGGCCGACCAGCACCTTGAAATGAATGCCGATCTGGTGGCGACAGGCGCGATCGTGTCCGTGACCGATACGCCTTTTGACTTCCGCCAGGCGACGCTGCTGAACCAGCGGCTGCGCGGCTTGCCCGCCAACGCGCAGACAGAAGGATACGACTGCTGCTACCTGGTGAACCGCGCCGGGCCTGCAGACACCGTGGCGGGCATGGCCCTGTGCGCCCGCGTCAGCGCGCCTGAGAGCGGACGCGTCATGGAGGTCTGGTCCAGCGAGCCCGCCCTGCAGTTCTACACCGGCCTGCAAGCGCAGACGCCACTGCCCGGTGGCCCCGGCAAAAGCGGCCAGACGTACTTTCAGCAGCAGGGGCTGTGCTTTGAGCCCCAGGGCTATCCCAACGCTCCGAATTGCCCGGTCTTTCCCTCAGCGCTGTACCAGCCCGGTCAAAGCCGGGCGGGCCGCACGGCTTACCGCTTCAGCAACACCTGATCCCCAACAACTTGCTTGGACACATAAAAAAACGGCCATCACCTTTTGACAGGTGATGGCCGCTGTTCTTGAGCGACGCGCTTTTACAGCGTGTCGATAAAGCTGCGCAGTTTGTCTGAACGCGAAGGGTGCTTGAGCTTGCGCAGTGCCTTGGCTTCAATCTGGCGAATACGCTCGCGCGTCACGTCAAACTGCTTGCCCACTTCTTCCAGCGTGTGGTCGGTCGACATCTCGATGCCGAAACGCATGCGCAGCACCTTGGCTTCGCGCGGCGTCAGGCTGTCGAGGATGTCTTTCACCACATCGCGCAGACCCGCCTGCATGGCGGCTTCCAGCGGCGCGGTGTTGGCGCCGTCTTCGATGAAGTCGCCCAGGTGCGAATCGTCATCGTCACCAATCGGCGTTTCCATCGAGATCGGCTCTTTGGCAATCTTCATGATCTTGCGGATCTTGTCTTCAGGAATCTCCATCTTGGCGGCCAGAATGCTGGCGTCGGGCTCAAAGCCAAACTCCTGCAGGTGCTGACGGCTCAGGCGGTTCATCTTGTTGATGGTCTCGATCATGTGCACCGGAATGCGGATGGTCCGCGCCTGGTCTGCGATAGACCGCGTAATCGCCTGGCGAATCCACCAGGTGGCGTAGGTCGAGAATTTGTAGCCGCGGCGGTATTCAAACTTGTCCACGGCCTTCATCAGGCCGATGTTGCCTTCCTGGATCAAGTCGAGGAACTGCAGGCCGCGGTTGGTGTACTTCTTGGCAATCGAAATGACCAGGCGCAAGTTGGCCTCGATCATTTCCTTTTTGGCGTCACGCGAGTTGGACTCGCCTTCGTTCATGCGTTTGTTGATGTCCTTGAGCTGGCCCAGCGGGACAACCACACGGGCCTGCAACTCGGCCAGCTTGGTCTGCAATTCCTGAATCGGCGGAATGTTGCGCGCCATGACGGTCGACCAGGGCTTGCCTGACGCGACCTGCTTTTCAACCCATTTCAGGTTCAGCAGGTTGGGCGGGAAGTCCTTGATGAACGTTTCTTGCGGCATGCCGCATTTCTCGACGATGATGCGGCGCAGTTCGCGCTCTTTCTTGCGCACATCCAGCACCTGGCCGCGCAGCAGGTCGCAGAGTTTTTCAATGGTCTTGGCGGTAAAACGCACCGTCATCAGCTCGTCGCTCAGGGCTTTTTGCGCCTTGACATACGCCGGCGTGCCGTAGCCTTCCTTGTCGTAGGTTTTATGAACCTTCTCAAACAGGGTCGCGATGGTGTCGATGCGGGTCAGCGCTTCTTTTTTCAGCTCTTCGAGCTTTTTGGTCAGGGCCTTGGAGCCGCCCTTGCCGTCGTCGTCGTCTTCTTCGTCGAACTCGTCAAAGTCTTCTTCGGCCACATAGTCGTCGGCCTCGTTGGGGTTGGAAAAACCGTCCACCACGGTAGAAATGACGATTTTTCCTTCGCGGATTTCCTCGCCCAGCCGCATGATCTCGGCAATCGTGGCGGGGCTTTCCGAAATCGCCTCCATCATGCGCATCAGGCCGCCCTCGATGCGCTTGGCAATCTCGATCTCGCCTTCACGGGTCAGCAACTCAACGGTGCCCATTTCGCGCATGTACATGCGAACCGGGTCGGTGGTGCGGCCAAACTCGCTGTCCACGGTGGAGAGGGCGGCTTCGGCCTCTTCTTCGGCTTCCTCTTCCGTGGCCACGGTGGCGCCGGTGTTGTTCAGCAGCAGGGTTTCGGCGTCGGGCGCCTGTTCGTACACCGCCACGCCCATGTCGTTGAGCATGTTGACCACGACTTCCAGCGTCTCGGCATCGACCAGCTTGTCGGGCAGGTGATCTGAAATCTCGCCGTGCGTCAGGTAACCGCGGGTTTTACCCAGCTTGATCAGGGTTTTCAGGCGCAGGCGGCGCTTGAGGATGTCTTCCTCGGACAGCACGGTTTCGTCCAGGCCAAATTCTTTCATCAAGGCGCGTTCTTTGGCCTTGCTGATCTTCATGCGCAGTGGCTTGACTTTTTCAGTCGTTTCCACCACCGGTTCGCCGACCAGGTCGTCTTCAATGTCAGACATGTCTTCGTCGCCCTCGGCCTTCACCGTGCTCTTGGGCTTGCGGCCGCGCTTGGCACCGGTCGCAGCGGGTGCGCCGTCGGCGGCAGCAGGGTTTTTCGGGGGGCGGCCGGGCTTCTTTTTGGCGGGCGCAGCGAGCAGGGCGTCTGCAGCGGCAATCAGCTTGGCTTGGGTACTGGTTTTGGTCGGCACGGTGGGAACTTTCTTCAGGGAGACATCAAATTTGCTGTCTGATTTCTCGGGCACTTTGGGCATCGGTGCAGTCTGGCGGGTGGCTTTGATGGATATGGTGGGTTTTCCGGGGTTTTCAACCTTGGCAGCCTTGCCAACCGGTTTTGCGGATGCTTTCACCGGAGGCTTGACCACTGGCCGTGCCGACGCCGGTCTGGCGTTGGGTTTGGCAATTGCTTTGGACTGTGAAGCCGACGGTTTGACGGACTTCTTGGGCAGCTTGGGCTTGGCAGCAGGCATGAGACCTCCAGATAACGGAAACAGTTTTAGATATCGATCAGTAAGCAGTAAACCAGGGAACAAAAATGCACCTTGCGCATGACCGGTGTCAATGCACAGAGGACAAAAAATCAGAACTCAAAACGAGAGGGGTAAAAACAGGTCAGCGGCCTTGGCTCAGGGGAGCCAGGGCCGCGTGCCGCCTGTTTTTCGGGCAAGCTGTTTGGGCGAACATTTGGTGTGCAGTCCTTGCGGTGATTCCTGGAAGGAATTTGGCCATCTCATCTGTGAGTTCCCTGAGGTTTCAGGGGGCCGGTGCCGGAGGTTTTGCTGTCGCGCTTGCCGAGAAAAGTGGATTATACCCTGGTGCCTGTTTTTTGGGCATCAAAAAAGGCCATCAAAGGCCATCGAAACCTGCTTTTTCAGGCGCTCACCCGGTTTTTTTGAGGCTGGCTTCCAGCAACTCCTGGTAGCGCCGCCTGGCCAGGGGGTCCTGGGTCACTCTGGGAACCAGTTCGTCCATTTCGCGCTGCCGATCGAGCTTGACGAGCTGGCCCAGGATGCTTTGCGCCTCGTTCCAGTCGCAATCAATACCCTCCGGGATTTGCGCGATTTGCGCAATGGCATGCCTTTCGTGCGGGTGCTCGCGCAGGCCTTCGCGCAGTGCCGCCCAGGGTTGGGGGCCGTGTTCGTGCAGCTGGCTCTCCAGCCACGCAAACAGCGGGCCGTGCGGCGCTGGCAGGCCCACCAGCAAATGGTGCTCTTCCGGGCTGAGCCGGTCCCAGCTTTGCGGCTCGGTCAGCAGCAGCCTGAGCAGCCGGTCTTCGCGGCTGGCGGGCAAAATCCGGCCGGCCACGCGGCGCGGCGTGCGCCCCGCGCTGTAGGGCAGGCTGACGCTACGGGCACTGGCCGCCGGCGGTGAAAAATGCGGTTCAGAGGCCGAATAGTCCGTGTCGTCGGGTCCGCCGGTCGGGTAATTCAGGTCGTCGGGAAATTCTGGCGGCGCCGTGTTTTGGCCAAAACCTGATGGCGATTCTGGCCGGTGGCCCAATGAAGACGGGCGCGAGCCGCTATTGTTTTCATAGCTCTTTTTGTAACTCTTTTTGTAGCCGCCAGAGCCACTTGCCGCAGGCTGCCAGAGCTGCAAAAGCTCACGGCTGTCAATCAGCACCCGGTCGGCGATTTCGGCCAGCAGCTGGCGTTTCAGGGCGCCGTCGGGCAGCAGGTTCCACAGCGGCCGGGCATTGCTGGCCATGTGGGCGCGGCCTTCGGCGGTGTCCAGGTCGCAGGCTTCGGCGGCGGCTTCGAGCATGAATTTGCTCAGGGGCACGGCCTTGCTGACATAGGCCGCAAAACCGTCTTTGCCGTGTTCACGGATAAAACTGTCGGGGTCGTGTTCGGCCGGCAAAAACAAAAACTTGACGGTGCGCACGTCGGTGGCAAAGGGCAGGGCGGCGTCCAGCGCCTTGCGGGCGGCGCGGCGTCCGGCGCTATCACCGTCAAAGCTGAAAACCACCGAATCGGTGAAGCGAAACAGCTTTTGCACATGGTCGGCGGTGCAGGCGGTGCCCAGCGTGGCCACGGCATTGGCAAAACCCAGCTGCGCCAGCGCCACCACGTCCATATAGCCTTCGGTCACCAGCGCGTAGCCGTGCTCGCGCAGGGCGGTGCGCGCTTCAAACAGGCCGTACAGCTCGCGCCCCTTGCTGAACACCGGGGTCTCGGGGGAGTTGAGGTATTTGGGCTTGTCGTCGCCCAGCACCCGCCCGCCAAAGCCTATGCATTCGCCCTTGACGTTGCGGATAGGGAACATCACGCGGTCGCGGAAGCGGTCGTAGCGCTTGGCCTCTTTCGACGATATTCCCTGGGCGTTTTCTTCGCCCGCTTCACCCGCAATGACCAGGCCGCTTTCTACCAGCAACGGGTCGTTGTAATCCGGAAATACGCTGGCCAGGCTGCGCCAGCCCTCGGGCGCATAGCCCAGGCCAAAGGTTTTGGCGATTTCACCCGACAGGCCCCGGCCCTTGAAGTAGTCAATCGCCCGTGCCGAGCCGCGCAACTGCCTGATATAGGCCAAACCGGCTTTTTCGAGCACGCTGGTCAGCGTGGCCTGCTGCTCGCGCATTTGCGCGGCTTTGGCGCGGTCTTGTGGCGACACGTCGTCTTCAGGCACCTGCAGGCCATATTGCTGGGCCAGGTCTTTCACGGCTTCGATAAAGCTCATGCCGGCGTGTTCCATCAAAAAGCTGATGACATTGCCGTTTTTGCCGCAGCCAAAGCAGTGGTAGAACTGTTTGGCCGGGCTGACGCTGAAAGAAGGCGATTTTTCGCCATGAAACGGGCACAGGCCCATGAAATTGGCCCCGCCTTTTTTGAGCTGCACATGCCGCCCGACGATGTCCACCACGTCGGCGCGCGCGATCAGCTCCTGGATAAATGATTGGGGAATGGCCACGGGGGTATTGTGCCCCCACGCTCGCTCACAACGCGCGAGCTCCCTGCCCCCCGAGGGGGCTGGCCTTGCTTGGGGCGGCCCGGCGCTGCGGCCGTTGCCTCCACGCTCGCAAAAGTCCCGTCAGGGCTGCGTCAAGCTTGCGCCAGTCCCAAGGACTACGATGGACTTGACCCATCAAAACAGGAGACAAGCCCGTGTCCAGCATTTTTGACCAAAGCCTGCCCCGCACAGAAGCCAATTACGCGCCGCTGTCGCCGCTGTCCTTCATTGAACGTTCTGCCGAGGTCTACCCGGACCGGCTGGCTGTTGTGCATGGGGAGCTGCGGCGTACCTGGGCCGAGGTGTTTGTGCGCTGCCGGCAACTGGCCAGTGCCTTGCAGCGCCATGGCGTGGGCAAGGGCGACACGGTGGCGGTGATGCTGCCCAACACGCCGCCCATGGTGGAAGCGCACTTTGGCATTCCGGTCACCGGCGCGGTGCTCAATGCGCTGAACACCCGGCTCGATGCCGAGACCATTGCCTTCATGCTGGACCACGGCGAGGCCAAAGTCGTCATCGTCGACCCGGAGTTTGCCGGCGTCATGCAAAAAGCCCTGGCGCTGCGCCAGACCACCACGCCGCTGCTGGTGATTGATGTGGAAGATGCGCTGTACACCGGGCCGGTGCAGCGCCTGGGCAGCATCGGCTATGAGGCATTTCTTGAATCGGGCGACCCGGCGTATGCCTGGCAGCTGCCGGCCGACGAGTGGGACGCGATTTCACTCAATTACACCAGCGGCACCACCGGCAACCCCAAGGGCGTGGTCTACCACCACCGGGGCGCGGCGCTCAATGCGGTGTCGAATATCCTGGAATGGGACATGCCCAAACATGCGGTGTATTTGTGGACACTGCCGATGTTTCACTGCAACGGCTGGTGTTTTCCGTGGACGGTGGCGGCGCGCGCGGGGGTCAATGTGTGCCTGCGCAAGGTCGAGGCCCAGGCGATTTTTGAGGCAATTCGCCAGCACGGCGTGACGCACTACTGCGCCGCCCCCATCGTGCACGGCGTGCTGGTCAATGCGCCCGAAGCCCTCAAGCAGGGCCTGCCAGCCGGTGTGAAGGCCATGGTTGCCGGCGCTGCGCCGCCGGCCTCGATGATTGAGGGCATGGAAGCCCTGGGTTTTGAGCTGACCCATGTGTACGGGCTGACCGAGGTCTATGGCCCGGCCACCGTGTGTGCGGTGCAGCAGGGCTGGGAAACGCTGGACATCGGCGAGCGCGCCCGCCTCAATGCCCGGCAGGGTGTGCGCTACCACCTGGAGCGCGACGTGCGCGTGCTGGACGCGCAAACCCTGCAGCCGGTGCCCAGCGACGGCGAAACCATTGGCGAAATCATGTTTCGGGGCAATATCGCCATGAAGGGTTACCTGAAGAACCCGGTGGCCACCGAAGAAGCCTTTGCCGGCGGCTGGTTTCACTCAGGCGACCTGGCCGTGATGTACCCAGACGGCTACATCAAGATCAAGGACCGCAGCAAGGACATCATCATTTCCGGCGGTGAAAACATCTCGTCGATTGAGGTCGAAGACGTGCTCTACCGCCACCCCGATGTGCTGGCCGCCGCCGTGGTGGCCAAACCCGATGCGCGCTGGGGCGAAACCCCCTGCGCTTTTGTCGAGCTGAAAGCCGGTGCCAACTGCAGCGCGCAAGATATCGTGGCCCACTGCAAAAAACACCTGGCGGGCTTCAAGGTGCCGCGCGCCGTGGTGTTTGGCGTACTGCCAAAAACCTCTACCGGCAAAATCCAGAAGTTCGAGCTGCGCAAGCAGGCCGGGTCGGCTGCGGCGATTGATGTCTGAGCCGCCGGGCAGGCACCGGTTGCTATAAAAAAAATAGCTGTTTGCGCCCGTGTATATTGGGCAGATGGCGGATTTTGTTCAACAACAGGAGTGGCGGTGGTGACTATTGGACCGAGCGCGACCTACGTACTCAGACACCCTGGTGCCTTTGCGCTGCGGGTGCTCAAGGGCTTTCGGGCCAACCAGGGCCTGCTGCTGGCCGGTGCGGTGGCCTATTACGCGCTGTTGTCGATTGTTCCGCTGCTCATCCTGATGGCCATTGCCATCTCGCATGTGGTGGACCAGACGGCGTTGCTGCAGGCGCTGGGCCGCTACATCGGCTGGGTGGCACCGGGGCAGTCTGACTTTATTGTGGGCGAACTCGCGCATTTTCTGACGCACCGCGACGTGATGGGCTGGGTCTTGCTGCTGACCATGCTGTTTTTCAGTTCGCTGGCCTTCACCGTGCTTGAAAACGCCATGTCGGTGGTGTTTTTGCACCGTGTCGCCATTCGGCGCCGTCATTTTCTGGTGTCGGCGCTGCTGCCTTACGGCTACATCTTGTGCCTCGGGCTGGGCCTGCTGCTGGTCACGCTGGTGTCGGGCAGTTTGCAGGCGCTGGGGGAAAAAAGTGTGGAGTGGGGTGGCTACCAATGGTCGCTTGACGGGTTTTCGGGCGTGCTGCTCTATCTGCTCGGCCTGACGGGCGAGATTTTTCTGCTGACCTCGCTGTACATGGTGATGCCGGTGGGCAGTTTGTCGTGGCGGCACGCGCTGATGGGCGGCGTGGTGGCGGCGCTGCTGTGGGAGCTGACGCGGCATGGCCTGGTCTGGTACTTTGGCACGCTGTCACAGGTGGGCCTGGTGTATGGCTCGCTCACCACCGCGATTGTGGTGCTGCTAAGCCTGGAGATTGCGGCCACGCTGGTGCTGCTGGGCGCGCAGGTGATTTCTGAATACGAGCGCCTTGGAACGGCCGGGCAAGATGCCCCGGCCGAGGCGGTGCGCACCGGCGAGTCTGTCAGTTGAACCTCAAGTTGCTATAAAAATAATAGCTGCTTGCGCCCGTGTTGATTGGGCAAAAGCCGTTTTTTATACTTAATCGCCGCGCACCACGCCTTCGCGCCGCGGATCGGCACCGCCGAACAGGCCTGTGGGTGTTTTCTGGATCGCCTGCAGACCGCTGGTCATGGCTTGCTCGCGCACCTCGGCGCCGCGTGTGCGTAGGGCGTCCACGGTGGCCGGGGCAAAGCGGTTTTCTTCCAGCAGGCTGGGGCCGCCCAGCGAGCCGAAGTTGGGCAGGTCAATCGCCTGCTGGGCGTTCAGATCCCAATGCAGCACGCCGTAGAGCAGTTTGGCGGTGAAATGGATGATGAGCGCGCCGCCCGGGCTGCCGCCGCTCATCAGCAGCTGGCCCGTGGCCTTGTCAAATACCAGTGTGGGCGCCATGGACGAGCGCGGGCGTTTGCCCGGCTGCACCCGGTTGGCCACCGGCGTGCCCTGTGCATCGGTGGGGGCAAAGCTGAAGTCGGTGAGTTCGTTGTTGAGCAAAAACCCGCCTGCCTTGCCAGTGCCGCCATCGGTCATCAGGCGCGCGCCAAACGCGTCTTCAATCGTCGTGGTCATGGCAATCGCGTTGCCGTAGCTGTCAAT
>JANNXF010000038.1:0-20773 GCA_031409395.1 Polaromonas sp. | reverse complement strand
GCTCAATTTCTCTGAAACTTGAACACCGCCCGGCTCGCCAGCGCATTCGGCCAGAAGCGGACTTCACGCCCGTCCTGCAGGCCGAACTGGTCCAGGATCTGCAGCTGGTTTTGCAGCGCCAGGGCTTCAAAATCCTGCAGGGTTCCGACGCGGATATTGGGCGTGTCGTACCACTGGTAGGGCAGCACCTTGGTCACCGGCATGCGCCCGCGCAGCACCGCCAGGCGGTTGGGCCAGTGGCCAAAATTGGGAAAGGCCACAATGCCGGTGCGGCCGACCCGGGCGGTCTCGCGCAGCATGACCTCGGCGTTGCGCAGATGCTGCAGCGTGTCAATCTGCAGCACCACATCAAACGAGTTGTCGCCAAACACCGTCAGGCCGTCGTCCAGGTTGAGCTGGATCACATTGACGCCGCGCGCCACGCAGGCCTGCACGTTGGCGTCATTGAGCTCGACGCCATAGCCGGAGCAGCCGCGCTCCTTGATCAGATAAGCCAGCAGCTCGCCGGTGCCGCAGCCCAGGTCCAGCACGCGGGCGCCGCGTGGCACCAGACGGGCAATCGACAGCATGTCGGCGGAGGGCGGCCTGGCCGCTGCATTCACGGTGTTCACGGCGCTCATGCGGCCACCTTGCTCTGAAAATTGGAGCGGACCACGCCCATGTAACGGGGGTCATCGAGCAAAAAAGCATCATGCCCATGCGGTGCATCAATCTCGGCGTAGCTCACGTCGCGCTGGTTGTCGAGCAGGGCCTTGACGATTTCGCGGCTGCGCGACGGTGAAAAACGCCAGTCGGTGGTGAAGCTCACCAGTAGGAATTTGGCCGTGGCTTTGGCCAGCGCCGCACTCAGGTCGCCGCCAAAGGCGAGAGCCGGGTCAAAGTAATCAAGCGCCCGCGTGATCAGCAGGTAGGTGTTGGCGTCAAAGTACTCGGCAAACTTGTCACCCTGGTAGCGCAGATAGCTTTCGATCTGAAATTCGACCTCCTGCGTCGAGTATCTGAAGGGCAAAGCGACCAGCGCGGGGGTCTCCTGTTCACCAGCCAGGGCCGCGGATCTGGCTTCGCCAGTCCGCAGGCGCAGCGCCCCCTCGGGGGGCAGCGAACCACGCGAAGCGGGGAGCGTGGGGGCCAGTTTTCGGCCAAATTTTTCATTCATCACGTCGTCGCTGAGGTAGGTGATGTGGCCAATCATGCGGGCGATGCGCAGGCCGCGCTTGGGCAGCACACCGTGCCGGTAAAAGTGCCCGCCATGAAAGTCCGGGTCGGTCACGATGGCGCGACGCGCGACTTCGTTGAAGGCGATGTTTTCCGCCGTGAGGTTGGGCGCGCTGGCCACCACCACCGCGTGCCGCACGCGCTCGGGGTATTGCAACGTCCAGCTCAGGGCCTGCATGCCGCCCAGGCTGCCGCCCATCACGGCGGCCAGGGTCTGGATGCCCAGCACATCGAGCAGCCGGGCCTGTGCGGTGACCCAGTCCTGCACGGTGACCACCGGGAAATCAGCGCCATACACCGTCTGCGTATCGGGGTTGGTCTGCAGCGGGCCGGTAGAGCCAAAGCAGGAGCCCAGGTTGTTGACGCCAATGACAAAAAACTGGTTGGTGTCAACCGGCTTGCCGGGGCCGATCATGGTGTCCCACCAGCCTTCGGATTTGTCAATCACCTGGCCTGACGCGTCCAGGTAGACCCCGGCGACATGGTGCGAGGCATTGAGTGCGTGGCAAATCAGCACGGCATTGGACTTGTCGGCGTTGAGCGTGCCGTAGGTCTCGTAGCTCAGGTCATAGGCCCGCAGCTGCGCGCCGCTTTGCAGCAGCAGGGCGTCTGCGAAATGATGGCTGAGGGGTGTGGCAACAAGGGTCAAGAAATCACCTGCAGAAAAACAAAAACCCGGCGTCGCTAAGAGCGAGTCCGGGTTCATGGGCTGTCGTCTTTAGCGGTACTTTTTACGCGCCCGCAAGCTGAGCAAATCGGCGCCCGCCCAGTATATCAACCCACTGGCGGGGGGTCTCAGGCCGGCACCAGCAGCGCCAGCAAGCCCAGCCCGGCAAAAATCACGGCCGAAACCCCATGCACCACCCGCAGCGGCACCCGGCGCGTGACCCGCTCACCCAGCCAGACCACCGGCGCGTTGGCCAGCATCATGCCCAGGGTGGTGCCGGCCACCACCGCAAACCAGGCGTCGTAGCGGGCCGCCAGCATCACGGTCGCGATTTGGGTCTTGTCGCCCATTTCGGCCAGAAAAAACAGGATGACGGTGGTGCCGAACACGCCAAAGCGCGGCGGTGGCTTGCTGGCGTCGTCGTCGAGCTTGTCGGGCACCAGCATCCACAGCGCCATGGCGATAAAGGACGCGCCCAGAATCCAGCGCAGGGTTTGCGGGCTGATGACTGTGGTCACCCAGGCGCCCAACGCGCCGGCCATGGCGTGGTTGGCCAGTGTGGCAACCAGAATGCCGAGCACGATGGGCCAGGGCTTGCGAAAGCGCGCGGCGAGCACCAGCGCGAGCAATTGGGTTTTGTCACCCATTTCGGCGAGCGCGACGATACCGGTGGAGACGAGGAAAGCTTGCATGTCATAACTCCGGCCGGAGACAAACCAATGACTGCACAACACCTCCGGCCTGACGCCCGTGAAGGCGGTGGAAGCTGTGCAGTCAAAGGTCTCGCCAGGCATCATGCTGTTTGCGCCATGTGAGCCCCATGACCGCAAAGCGATGCTGAAGCCCGACAAGTGTGTTGACGCAAACCCCTCTCAGTCCCGCCGCGCGCGGGGCGGGCCGGAAGAAGGGAGGCTACTCCCCAATGACAAACCTGATTGTACCGGCCTCACCGCCTCGTGTCTGGTGTCAGGCCCGTTTCACCTTGTTTTGACGCGTCCATGCACGTTTCCGGCGCATTTCTTGCTTGTATTTGGTGCGATTTTGGAAATTCATTCAAAAACGCACCAATACATTCCATTTAATCAAGTAAAGGCAACCATGGAAGCACTAAAACAGGGCTCTGATGCCCTGTTCATTTTGTTGGGCGGCATTATGGTGCTGGCCATGCACGCCGGTTTCGCATTTTTGGAGCTGGGCACAGTTCGCAAAAAGAACCAGGTCAATGCGCTGGTCAAGATACTGGCGGACTTCTCGGTGTCTACCGTGGTCTATTTTGCGGTGGGCTATGGCGTGGCCTATGGCACGCACTTCTTTGTGGGGGCCGAGGTGCTGGCGGCCAAAAACGGCTTCGAGCTGGTGCGGTTTTTCTTTTTGCTGACGTTTGCCGCAGCCATTCCGGCCATTATTTCAGGCGGCATTGCCGAACGTGCGCGCTTTTACCCCCAACTGATCGCAACGGCCGTCATCGTCGGCTTTGTCTATCCCTTCTTTGAGGGCATTGTCTGGAACCAGCATTTCGGCGTGCAGGCCTGGATCCTCTCGGTCACCGGTGCCGAGTTTCATGACTTCGCCGGCTCTATCGTGGTTCATGCGGTGGGCGGCTGGCTGGCCCTGCCGGCGGTGATTTTGCTCGGCGCGCGCAGCAACCGCTACCGCAAGGACGGCGCCGTGCTGGCCCACCCGCCCTCCAACATCCCCTTTCTGGCGCTGGGTGCCTGGATTTTGACGGTGGGCTGGTTTGGCTTCAACGTCATGAGCGCGCAAACCATCGACAAGATTTCAGGCCTGGTGGCCGTCAATTCCCTGATGGCCATGGTCGGCGGCACGCTGGCGGCGCTGGTGGTCGGCAAAAACGACCCCGGCTTTCTGCACAACGGTCCGCTGGCCGGGCTGGTGGCGGTGTGTGCCGGCTCTGACCTGATGCATCCGCTGGGTGCGCTGGTGGTGGGCGGCGTGGCCGGTGGCGTGTTTGTGCTGATGTTCACGCTGACGCAAAACAAATGGAAGATTGACGACGTGCTCGGTGTCTGGCCCCTGCACGGGCTGTGCGGCCTGTGGGGTGGCCTGGCCGCCGGCATTTTTGGCAGCAAGGCGCTGGGCGGGCTGGGTGGGGTCAGTTTTGCCGCGCAGCTGATCGGCAGCGCCATGGGGGTGGCTTGGGCCCTGTTGTCAGGGCTGGTGATTTACGGCGTGCTCAAGGCCACCATGGGCCTGCGCCTGAGCCAGGAAGAAGAGTTTGAAGGTGCGGACCTGTCCATTCACCGCATTGGCGCCACCCCTGACCGCGAGGTGAACTGGTAGGCCACAGGTGCAAGTTGCTATATATTTAATAGCTGCTTGCACCTGTGTTGATTGGGCAAAACCCCTTTTTTATTGATAGACCTGGTGCGGCAGGCGGGGGGCGATCCAGCGGTCCAGCGACCAGGGGCCGAGTCCGTAAATGGCCAGGCCCGCCAGCAATGAGCCCCAGAACACATGCTGCTGCAGGGCGGCCGGGGCGATTTCCGCCAGGGAAATGACGGCGACTGCATTCACCACAAACAGGCCGAGCGCGGAAAACCGCCCGCCCAGACCCAGCAGCAGCAGGACCGGCAACACCAGCTCACCGGCCGTGCCCAGGGCCGCCGCCAGCGCCGGGGACAGCAGGGGCACTTTGTATTCGTCGGTGAACAGGGCGACGGTGATGTCCCAGTCGCGCAGCTTGGTCAGGCCCGACAGAAAAAACACCTGCGCCACGTACAGCCGCGCCAGCAGGGCCGCCGCTGGTTGCAGGGTGTTGAGCGCCCGCGTCAAGCGCTGCCAGAGACCCAGGCCACGTTGAAAAAGAGGGGTCTGAGCGGAAGGGGTGGTGTTCATGAAAGCGCCTCGTATTTGTTAGGGCATGCAGGATTCAAAAGATGGGCGCCGGTGACCAGGCCGGTTTGCACCGCCCCCGCCAGCCAGCCGTTGAAGTCAAATTCGGTCGCGCCGTCCGTGTCGGCGGCGGCATCGAGCGCCTGCGCCAGAAGCTGCCCGGCCTGCAGCGCAGACACCAGGGCGTGCTCTGCCGCGCTGCTGGTGCGCACGCGCGGCTTGAAGCCCTGGCGCCAGACGAGCGCATGCTCGCCAACGCCAGCGCGCAGCAATTCGCCGGCCTGGACCAGCGCGGGCGCGCCCAGCAGGTGGGCATTGACAATGCTGACCACCGGGTAGGGGCTGGCCAACAAGGCGACGCCAGCGCCCAAAGTCAGCGTGGCCTGCGCGCCATCGCCGCCAGACAGCAGGCTGAAGGAGGGCCAATCTGGCGGGACATCGCTGGCACTGGCGGCCTGGTGCAAGGCCCATTCAATGCGGGCGACATCGCCCAGAAAAGGCTCGTCGGCCAACTGCGGCGCGGCCTGCAAAAATTCAGCCAGGGCGCCGCCCCACCAGGCCAGGTCGCCCCGCTGCGGCGGGTGCCGGGCCCAGAAGTGCCGCGCCAGCGGGGCAAAAGTCTCCTCGCCCAGCAGTTGCGCCAGCACCGGGTAGGCCGCTGCCAGGGCGCGCTCGGCCAGCGCCAGGCCATTCGCCTGGTAGGCCTGCAGACCCCGCAGCGCCAGGGGCTGGCGTGCGCCGCTGGTTTGCAGCGCGGGCCACAGCGCCGCCGCGTCCCGATTGCCGAGCAGGGCCAGCAGCAGCAGTTGCTGCTCTTGCAAAAGCGTGGCGGCGCTCATGGGCATCGCCCTGCGTGCACCGCTGTACGCGCCACGGCCGCCTCGTCCAGCAGTACCTGCAGGGGGGGAATGTCCGTGTCCCATTCGACCAATGCGGGCACGCCACCAAAGCGCTGCTGGGCATGCGCATAAAGTTGCCACACGTCGGCGCAGACGCGGCTGCCGTGGTCGTCAATCACGATGTCGCTGCCACGGTGGTGGCCGGCCACATGAATCTCGCCAACCGCTTCCGGCGCGATCTGGTCAAGCCAGTTCATGCAGGCGGCCAAGGGGTCGGCCGCGCTGCCCGCGAGGCCTTCGTTGAGCGCGTTGACATAAATATTGTTGACATCAATCAGCAGGCCGCAGCCGGTGCGCTGTACCAGCTCTGACAAAAACGTGGTTTCGCTGCGGTCCGAGCTGTTGAAGCTCAGGTAGGCCGAGAGGTTTTCGACCAGCAGGGGGCGCTTGAGGCGGTCTTGCACGCGCTGCACGTTGGCGCACATCACCGCCAGCGCGGCGTTGTTGAACGCTACCGGCAGCAGGTCTGCGGCATGGACTTCAAGAGACGGCGTGCCCGGCAAGGGGCCGCGGGCAAAACAGGCGTGGTCTGAAACGCGAACCGGCTCGGTGCGCGCGACCAGACGCGCCAGTTGGTCCAGGTGCCAGGGGTCTATGCCGCAGGCAGAGCCCAGCCCCAGCCCGACGCCGTGCAGGCTGACCGGATAGTGCTCGCGGGCCTGGGCCAGCACCGCCAGTGACGCGCCGCCCTCGGCAAAAAAATTCTCGGAGTGCACCTCGATGAAATCAAGGTCGGGCAAGGTTTCCAGCAACTCGCCGTAGTGTGGGTGGCGCCAGCCAATGCCGACGGCTCTGGCGACGGCTGCAGTGGTCAAACGGGTCATGGTGCATGAAGCAGGGAAACTGAAGCAGCGCGGCTGAGCTGCGCGGCCTCAGTGTTCACCAGGACGCCGGGATTCAGCCCTTTTTGTCCATCATCATCTTGGCTTTTTCCTTGGCGGCATCTGCACTCAGGCCTTTCATGCCGGCGCAGCTGCCTTTGGCGACGTATTTCCACTCATTCACGTCGGCGCTGACCTTGGACTGGCCGGCGCAGGAATGGGTGCCGCTCAGGTTGGCGCAGTCGTTTTGACCGGCGGTGGAGATGCCGTAGCATTTTTCCTTTTCCTGGGCCAGCGCAGGCGTGGCCACCAGCAGGGAAGACAGCAGGGAGGCTGCAGCGGCAGCAATCAGGGCACGTTGGTTCATTTTGAAATCTCCTGTGAGTAAATAAAAGGGCTAACCATGGGATTGAAACCAGCCAGCTCGACACATTGTTCTGTCTGGTTGCAGGTTAGTCCGCCGGGGGCCGGCTTTCTTACAGTCTCGCGTGAATTTTTCAAGAAAAACGCCATGTCCAGGTCGCTACGGCCTCTTACAGCAAATCCGCAATACGGTCCCAGGCCTCAGGTGGAATGCGGCCCACGTAGCGTTCGACCACCTTGCCGGACTTGTCGACCAGAAAGGCCGCCGGGAGCTGTGCCGGCTTGCCCACGTTGTCCTTGTAGCCGGTCTCGCCCGTCCACAGCTGCACAAAACGCTGTTTCATGGGCACGGTGCGGGAAATGATGCGCTCGTAGTCCAGCAGATCCTGCACCCGGGTGTCGGTGCTCACGGCCACCAGCTCGAAGGGCTTGCCGTTCCAGCCTTCGTAATTGGTGCGCAACTCGGGCATTTTGTCGCGGCACACCGCGCAACCCGTGGACCAGAACATGACCAGCACCACCTTGCCCTTGAGCGAGGACAGCCGGAACGGCGCGCCATCAATGGTTTTGCCTTCAATCAGCGGCGTCGACACCGGCACGGCGGCAGCGCTGGAGGCCGCAACCGGACTGGCGACGGCAGGCGGAGGTGTCTGCGCCCGGACGCTGCTGCCCAACAACACCGCCCCCAACAAGAGAAGGGCCAGGGTCGGGGTACGGGTGCAGTGCATGAAGTCTCCTTGTGGTGTTGCGTTCTGCACGGGAGTATGCCGCTGCGGCCAGGTTTGCGCTCGCACAATTTTCAGTGCCTTTGCAGACAAGCGGCGCGGCTGCCGCTAGACTCCGCTCTAAATGACCGTTCCTGCCACCTTTGAAGACCAGTTGATTGAGCACCGCGTCTACCTGATGCGCTTTGCGCGCCTGCAGCTGCGCAATGAAGACTGGGCCGAAGACGCCGTCTCCGAAACGCTGCTGGCCGCACTGTCCCGACCCCAGTCGTTTGGCAACCGCTCCCAGCTCAAGACCTGGCTGATCGGCATTTTGAAGCACAAGGTGATTGACCTGATTCGCAGCAATGCACGCCTGGTGTGCCTGCCCGACGCGCAGGGCGACGACGAGGGCGATGAACTTGATCGCCTGTGCTTCAGGACCGATGGTCACTTTGCCGAGACCCCCAACGACTGGGGCAACCCCGACAAAACACTGCAGCAGGTGCAGTTCTTTCAGGTGCTGGACGCCTGCATGGAAAAACTGCCCCCGGCCCTGGGCCGCCTGTTCCTGATGCGCGAATGGCTGGAGCTTTCTTCGCAGGAGGTCTGTAAGGAACTGTCGCTCACGCCGACCAACCTCTATGTCCAGTTGCATCGGGCCCGCCTGCGATTGCAGGAGTGCCTGAACATCCACTGGTTTGGCAAACACAGCACCTAGGCTGATTGATCTTGGCTCCTTTTTATCTGGTTTTTTGACGTGAACCCGAACTTCACCCTCCTCAGACGCACCTGCAAGCAGGCGGCAGCCCTGCTGATTGCCCGCGAAGACCGCGCGTTGAACCTGCCCGACCAGATTGCCCTGAAGCTGCATCTGATGGCCTGCAAGGCCTGCCCGAAATTTGAAAACCAGGTCTTGAGCATGCGGGTCGCGATGGCGCGATGGCGCCATTACAGCGGCGACGCCGAAGGCGCGGCGTCTGCCAGTTCCGTCAAACCGCCGGCCGAATAGCCCTTTGCCGGCAAAAATACCCCGACTTCGCGGCCTTTTGTGTAACTGTTTGCCCACTTTGCGACTAAGGTCTTCTGCGTTTTTGCAGCGCGGCAGCACGCCTGACAGCCCCACCGTCTTCCCGCCATGGGCGGCACTGCGCCCGACGCGACGCCGCTGGGGTGGCCGCTTACCCAGCCTGTTGTCGTCGATACGGACTTCCAAAATCAAAAAAAGTGTGTGCGCTAACTTTTTAGAATTATCACGTCAAATGGATATTTCACTTGAACGAGGCGTGATTGGTGGGTAGATTGGCCGCCGTTTGCACCGCCGCCCGGACGCCTTGCCAGGCCCTCCACTGGGCATGGCCCGGCACGGGCGAAGCGGTATCAGGCGGGCAGGCGCAGGGCATTGTCAGCGCGGCATGCGGCCTCGAAACCCGGCGCGAGGGCGGCTAGGCCGGTCGGTCTGGCGCAGATTTGTAATGATAAATAGTTGTCTTTTAAATTACTGGCGCATAATATAGGGTCGTGAAAGTTATCTTTCACGCAAGTTAGGTGATCGGTCAGTTTCGCGCGCTACAGCGGTACGTATAAGATTTGTTGTGCTTTCGGGACCCCATCGCTTTTGTTTTTGTGTTTTAGAGGAGTCCCTTCATGGGCAACAAACTATACGTCGGCAACCTGCCTTACTCGGTGCGTGACGAAGATCTGCAACAATCTTTTGGCCAATTCGGCGCTGTCACCAGCGCTAAAGTCATGATGGAACGCGACACCGGTCGCTCCAAAGGCTTTGGCTTTGTCGAAATGGGCAGCGATGCCGAAGCGCAAGCAGCGATCACCGGCATGAACGGCCAGCCTTTGGGCGGCCGTAGTGTTGTGGTGAACGAAGCCCGTCCTATGGAGGCACGTCCTCCACGCACCGGCGGCTTCGGTGGCGGCGGTGGCGGCTACGGTGGTGGCGCTGGCGGCGGCGGTGGTGGCGGCTACGGTGGTGGCGGCGGCGGCGGTGGTCGCTCCGGCGGCGGCGGCAGCGACGGCGGTTTCCGTAGCCCATACGGCGGCGGCGGCTCCGGCGGTGGCCGTTCCGGCGGCGGCGGCGGTGGTGGACGCGGCGGCTACTAAGCCCTGCAAAACCCCCCTCGCTACTGGCTCACCGGCCAGTGCAAACAGCCGCTTCGGTCTTTGACTGAAGCGTGCAGAAAAGGCTTCAAGACTTCGGTTTTGAAGCCTTTTTTCGTTGTTCCGGGAAACTATTTTGGGCTGTGGCCCAATCAACACGGGCGCGAACAGCTCCTGTTTTTATAGCAGCATCAGCGCCAAGCGGTGCCTGACGACCGCCTGCGCACCGGGCCCCAGCCCGAGCGCATCACTGCTCGCCCTGGCGGTGCTTGCGGGCCCGGCCTGACAAAGCCCTGTCCAGCAGCGCATTCGGCAGCAGCCGCAGCAACTTGGCGACCACGCCCATTTGCCAGGGAATCACGCGGTAGCTGTGTCCGGCCTGGATGGTGGCAAAGGCCTTGTCGGCAAAGGCTTGCGCCGACATCAGGAAAGGCATGGCATAGCGGTTTTGCTGGGTCAGCGGCGTGTCAACGTAGCCAGGACAAATCGTCACCACCTTGACGCCGCTGGACCTGAGCTCGCCGCGCAGGCTTTCGCAGTAGCTGATGACGGCCGCCTTGCTGGCACAGTAGGCGCCGTGGCCCGGCAGGCCGCGTATACCGGCCACACTGCCAATGCCGACCAGCGCGCCAGTACCGCGCGCTGCCATGGCCGCCACAAAGGGGTGAAAGGTGGCGGCCAATCCCGTGTTGTTGGTGGCAAACACCTGTGCCATCACGTCGAGGTCCTCACGCATGGACGTGTCCATGCCAATGCTGATGCCCGCGTTGCCAATCACCACGTCAGGCACGCCCTGCGTGGCCATGCAGGCCTTGCCCGCCGCCACAATGCTGTCGATCTGCGACACGTCGGCGCTATAAATCTGGTAGCGCCCGGCGGCCATCGAGTGGGCCTCTGCCCATGACTGGACTTCGGCGGTGCGGCGTGCGGCAAGGGCCAGCCGGTAGCCGGCCGCGTAGTAGCGCAGGGCCAGCGCCTGGCCCAGGCCGCTGGAGGCGCCGGTGATGAAAACGAGTCTGGACATGGTGGAGCGGCGCCTGGGTACGAAATTGAAAAAGCCGCGCGACTAGCGTTTGGCGGGCGGGGTAGCGTTCGGCGCGGCGGGGGCTGGCGCCTTGGCCGCCGAGCGGCCCGTATTGGGCATCAGCACCCCGCGCACGCGGCCCTGCAGGTCGGCCACCCCGTCAAGGTGGTCGTAGGCAAAGGTATCGCCGGTGAACTGGTCGGAGCCGCGGATCAGGGTCACGGGCTTGTGCGATTTGACCCGCTCATCATTCAAAAACGCGTGCAGGAATTCGCCGCGAAACTCCAGGCGGGGCAACTGCCTGCCGGCGGCGTCCACACTGGCTTCGCGGATCACATGCGCGTTGCCGGTCAGCTGGACCTCGGAGCCGTCGCTGTTGACATAAGCGCGATTGCCGGTGGCGATGGTGACGCGCCCGCCCAGGCCAATGCTGCGAATGCGCGCCTGGTCGATTTCCAGAATATCGGTGTCGGGGTAGTGGCGCGCCTCTGTGCCGTTGATTTCGCTTTTGAGCAGGCCGGCGTCGTCAAAATTTTTCACCGTGAACTGGCGCATGAAATAGTCGACTTCGTGCCGGACCTCGCGGACCACCTCGGCCGGGGCAAAAATGGGCGTGTTGCGCACCAGCCAGTAGGTGCCCAGGGCGAGTGCGCCCATCATCAGCAGCGGCATGTAAATGGCCATGCGGTCCCACAGGCCCAGCACGGTCCGCCATGCGGTTTTGGGCGGCTGCAGGGCGCCACGCAGGCGCACGCCCAGATCGGGCAGGGCGCTGGTCAACGGGTGTACTCCTGCAGCAGGCTGGCGTAGCGCCCGCTGGCCACCAGCAACAAATCACACAGCTCACGCGCGGCACCGTGTCCGCCGCGCGCCTGCGTGACCACCTGCGCCTGCGCCAGCACCTCGGCATGCGCGTTGGGCGGGGCGCACGCCAGCGCGGCGCGCCGCATCACGGGCAGGTCGGGCCAGTCATCGCCCATGGCGGCGGCGGCGGCCCAGTCCAGCCCCAGGGCCTTCAGGGTGATTTCTGCGGCAGGGCGCTTGTCTTCGGTGCCAAAGTGCGCGTGGGCAATGCCCAGCGCCTGCAAGCGTGCGCGCAGCGCCGGGCTGTCGCGGCCCGTGATCACGGCGGGGGTGATGCCGGCTTTTTGCAGCAGCTTCAGGCCGTGGCCATCGAGCGTGTTGAAGCGCTTGAGGCTTTCACCGGCTTCCGACAGGTACAGGCCACCATCGGTCAACACGCCGTCGACATCAAAAAAAACCACCTTCACGCCCTGCGCGCGCAGCAGCAACTCGGGGGCGAAATTCAGGGCGGGCACCAGCGCCGGCAGGGGGTTAACCAACGGGGCGGTCATCAGATCACTTTGGCCCGCATCAGGTCGTTGGTATTGAGCGCGCCGCACAACACGCCCGCCGGGTCCACCACCAACACGCTGTTGATGCGGTACTGCTCCATCAGCGCCACGGCCTCTACCGCCAGGGCGTCGGCCTGCACCGTGTGCGCACCGGCGTTCATGACCTCTGAGGCGGTGCTGCTGCGCAGGTCAACGCCTTTTTCAACCAGCCGGCGCAGGTCGCCGTCGGTAAAAATGCCCAGCACCCGCTGTGCACTGTCCACCACGGCCGATGCGCCCAGGCCCTTGGCGCTCATCTCGCGCATGAGTTCGGTAAACGGCGTGGCCGGGCCGACGCGCGGCACATCGTCGCCGCTGCGCATGACATCGCTGACATGGGTCAGCAGCTTGCGGCCCAGCGCGCCGCCGGGGTGTGAGCGGGCAAAGTCTTCTTCCTTGAAGCCGCGCGCATCGAGCAGTGCCACGGCCAGCGCGTCGCCCAGGGCCAGTTGCGCGGTGGTGCTGGCCGTCGGGGCCAGGTTCAGCGGGCAGGCCTCTTGCGCCACGCTGCTATCGAGCGTGACGCGGGCGTACCGGGCCAGCGCCGACTGCAATCCGCCCGTCATGGCCACCAGCGGCACGCCCAGACGGCTCAGCACCGGCAAGATCGCGGTGAGCTCTGCGCTTTCACCGCTGTTGGAAATCGCCAGCACCACGTCTATGGCCTTGATCATGCCGAGGTCGCCGTGGCTGGCTTCGGCCGGGTGCACGAACATGGCCGGGGTGCCGGTAGACGCCAGCGTGGCGGCAATTTTGCGCCCGACATGGCCGCTTTTGCCCATGCCCATCACCACCACGCGGCCGCGGCAGTCCAGCATCAGGCGCAGGGCCTCGGCGAACTCGGGCCCGACGCGGCCGGCCAGGGCCAGCACGGCAGCCGCTTCTATCTCGAAAGTTTTTCTGGCAAGGCGCAAGGCCTGCTCGGAATCGAAGTTGGCGGGGTCAAAGCTCATGGCTGCATTCTATAGAGACGCACAACTTCGTCAGCTACCATCCAAGGCATGAGTGCGCTTGAGTTGACCCTGTTGTACCTGCTGGCCGCCGTGCTGGGCGTCGTCGTGTGTCGCTCGCTCAAGCTGCCGCCCATGCTGGGCTACCTGGCCGTTGGCGTGGTGATTGGCCCGAACGCACTGGCGCTGGCACAAAACTCGGACGGCGTGCGCCATCTGGGTGAGTTTGGCGTGGTCTTCCTGATGTTTGTCATCGGGCTGGAATTCAACCTGCCCAAGCTGCGCTCCATGCGCCGCCATGTGTTTGGCCTGGGGCTGCTGCAGGTGGCGCTCACCATTGTGCTGGCCACCGTGGGCTCGCTGTTTCTGGCCAGCCTTGCGCCCACGCTGTGGAAGATGGAATGGCAAACCGCGCTGGCGCTGTCGGGCGCCATTGCCATGAGCAGCACCGCGATTGTGGTCAAGCTGCTGTCAGAGCGGCTGGAGCTGGAGTCCGAGCATGGCAAACGCGTGATGGGCGTGCTGCTGTTCCAGGACTTGGCCGTGGTGCCCCTGCTGGTGCTGATTCCGGCGCTAGGTTCTCCTCCCGAGAAACTCTTCATGGCACTGGCCATCGCTGCCCTGAAGGCTACGGTGCTGGTGGGGCTGCTGCTCACCGGCGGGCAGCGGCTGATGCGCTGGTGGCTGACGATCGTGGCGCGGCGCAAGAGCGAAGAGCTGTTTGTCCTCAATTTGCTGCTGGTGACGCTGGCGCTTGCCTGGCTGACCGAGCAGGCCGGACTGAGCCTGGCGTTGGGCGCCTTCATTGCCGGCATGCTGATTTCAGAAACCGAATACAAGCACCAGGTCGAGACCGATATCCGGCCTTTTCACGATGTCTTGCTGGGCCTGTTTTTTATCAGCATCGGCATGATGCTGGACTGGCACATCGTGTTGCAGCGCTGGCCTTTGGTGCTGCTGCTGATCACGCTGCCGGTGGTTTTCAAGCTGGTGCTGGTGATGGTTCTGGCGCGTTCGCTGGGCGCTACCGCCGGGGTGTCACTGCGCACCGGCCTGTACCTGGCGCAGGCTGGTGAATTCGGTTTTGTGCTGCTGACGCTGGCCCAGGAAAGCCGCCTGGTGCCGCCGGCCCTGCTCAACCCGATTCTGGCCAGCATGGTGCTGTCGATGCTGGCCACGCCTTTCATCATCATGTACAGCAACCGCATTGTGATGAAACTGGTTTCCAGCGAATGGCTGCAGCAGTCCCTGCAAATGACCACCATTGCGCGCAAGTCCATCAACGCCAACAAGCATGTGATCATTTGTGGCTACGGCCGCTGCGGCCAGAACCTGGCCCGCATGCTGGAACGCGAAGGCATTCCCTACATGGCGCTCGACCTTGACCCCGACCGCGTGCGCCAGGCGGCGGCGGCGGGCGATGCGGTGGTGTTTGGCGATGCCGTGCGTCTGCAGGCCCTGATGGCGGCAGGCCTGTCGCGCGCCAGCGCCGTGGTGGTGACCTACCTGGACACCGCCAGTGCCCTCAAGGTGCTGGCCAACACCCGTGCCCATGCGCACAGCGTGCCCGTGATTGTGCGTACGGTGGACGACCATGACCTCGAAAAACTGCAGGATGCCGGCGCTACCGAGGTCGTGCCCGAAGCCATTGAGGGCAGCCTGATGCTGGCCAGCCACGCCCTGGCCCTGGTCGGCGTGCCAATGCGGCGCGTGATCCGCATCGTGCAGGACCAGCGCGATGCGCGCTACAACCTGCTGCGCGGCTATTTTCACGGCGCCGACGACGACACCGCCGACGAACTGCAGCAGGAGCGGCTGGCCACCGTGACGCTGCCGCTGGGCAGCAAATATGCCGGCAAGCCGCTGGACAGTCTGGCGCTGCCGGCGCTGGGGGCCCGCGTGGTCAGCCTGCGGCGCGGCAACGGCAAGACACTGGCCGCGCAGGACGAGACCCTGCTGGAAGACGGCGACACGCTGGTGCTGTCGGGCAAGCCCGAGGCGCTGGCCATGGCCGAAGACCTGCTGCTGCGCGGTCGTCCTGTCAAAAATAGCCCTGCCAGCGCTCAGACTTAGGCCAGCCCCGCAGCGCGTGACCGGGCGTTTGCGCCATCATGAAGGTCACTTGGTCACCGCGCTACTGCGGCAAAAGGACACTCTCATGAAACGACGTCTTGCTCTGCTTACGCTGGCCTCAGGCAGCGGATCTTTTGCGTGGGCGCAAAGCACACCGGAGCTGCCTGGCCTGTTGCGCGCTGGCCGCTGCGTGGTGATGCTCAGGCACGCGCAGACCGAACCTGGCATTGGCGACCCGCCCAACTTCCGTCTTGACCAGTGCAGCAGCCAGCGCAACCTGAGCGCCGACGGAAAAGCGCAGGCGCGCCGCATTGGCCAATGGTTTGCCGCCCGCAGCCTGACGCCCCGGGCGGTCTACAGCAGTGCCTGGTGCCGTTGCAGGGACACCGCCGAACTGGCCTTTGGCGGCCACAGCGTGCTGCCCGCACTGGGTTCGACCTTTGACGGCCGCGCCAATCAGCCCGGCCAGACCAGCACCCTGCGCGCATTGCTGGCGGCACTCCCCCCCGGGCAGTTTGACGTTTGGGTGACGCACCAGGTCAACATGACGGCGCTCACCGGTGAGACGCCAGCGATGGGCGAAGCCTTTGTGCTCGATGCAAAGGCCACCCTGCTGGCCCGAATGCCATTTGCCTGACGCCAGAGGGTGACACCCCAAGGCTTTTGGTTGCTATCAAATAAGTAGCTGTTCGCGCCCGTCCCTATTGGGCAAACAGCCTTTTTGAGCTTGACTTTCAGGCCGCAACGCTTGCGGCAGGACTCAATTCAGGTCGCCGTATTGCGTGTTGCTGAGGGCCGGGGCCGCGCCGGCATCCGTCATTTCGGTGTCTTCAAAGCCCGTGAGCAAGGCGTAGGAACGTGGCCCGCTGTGGGTTTTAACCCCTTGCCCGGCCGCCGCCGCACCTTGCGGTGACGCCGCCATCAGCGCCTGCTTGAAGGCCGCCACCTCGTCGGCCTGAATGGGCTCGTAGCGGGCCTCTGCCCGTTTGGCCAGCTCGGCCCGGGCCCGCTCAACCGCACTGGTTTCACCCGTTTGCCCGGCGGCCTGTGCAGCCGGCCGGGGGGTGATGGCGCTGACCAGCAGATCGACCCGCCAGTACACCGCCGGAACAGTGATTTCAAAGCGCGCCAGGGCGTTTTGAACAATAAGGGCCTCAATTTCAGCGAGTTGCGCGGCATCGCGGCCAAAGGCCTTGGCCACATCCATCATGACCAGAAACTCATTGCCGGGCTGGTCGACGGACAACACCTTGAACTTGTAACTGGCCGACAGCACACCGGCGCGGGTCATGGCCTCGCGGATCGCCACATAGAGCTGTTCGCGGCGGGCGTAGCGCTTGAGCCGGCCGCCTTCTTTCGGGCCGTCCGTCTGGGGCGCCAGGCGCTGCGGCATCGGCACCGCCGGGCTGTCACGGCCGGCAAAAAGGCGCTTCAGGTCCTCGTGAGACCCGGTTGGGGTCGACTTGGACTTGCTGGCAAACCAGTTGAGAAAAGACATGTCGTGCGGTCCGTAAGGTGTTGGCGCTTTCCGGCTGGAAAGCATGCGGTAGTGAGGAGGAGGTCTTTCGCCATTGCCGCGACTGCGCGACGCTGTGAAGCTCCCCACTGTAGCGAACTGGCCGTGCAAAAAACGGCTAAAAATCACGTTTCAGGCGTTTTGGGTGGCTTTTTTACAACCGTACACACCTGCAATGACGGCATTGGCCGGGTCGATGCGGCAACCTCCGGCCCCGGCCACGGTTGTCAGGTGACCGCGACCCGGCGCGGCCGGTTGTACAGGCGCTTGGCCATCACGGCGGCCATGGCCAGTGTCAGCTCCAGCGCAATCGGGCTGTGGCGGTTGGCCAGTTCCGTGAAGCGCGCGGGACTCAGACACCAGAGTTTGCAGGGGGTGGAGGCTTGTACCGTGGCATTGCGCGGCAGATACGAGAAAAAAGCCCCTTCGCCCAACACCGTCCCGGCACTCACCATGGCCATGCGGACGCGGCCTTTTTCATCCTCGTAGTGAACACTCAGGGTGCCGCTCTCGACAAAATACACCGAGCGCTCCTGCGCGCCCTGCTCCATCAGCACCTGCCCGTTGTTCAGCGACAGGGGCTGCATGTGGCTGGAGAGAATGTCCCAGTGCGGCTGGATAAACTGGCAGCGCAGGGCGTCGGGCGCGCGGCAATTCGCAATCGCCTGGACCAGGCCCTGGATGTCAAAGCGCACAGCGCTGGGAAGAGGTGCATTCATAGTGCTGGGAAGATACCTTCGCACCCGGCAGGCCGCAAGCGAAGTTTACGCTTGCTTACATTTGATACAGAGTGCCCTGCCCGCACCGACACGCCGGGGACGGCTATTTTCCGATGCAGAATCTGGAAAAAATCTCGCCCAACAAGTCGTCGGGCGTGAAGGCGCCGGTAATTTCGCTCAGGTGCAGCTGCGCCTGGCGCAGGTCTTCGGCCAGCAGGTCCAGCGCGGGCCGGGCTGCGCCCAGCTGGGCCGCAGCGGTGGCCAGTTGCGCCTTGACCTGATTCAGTGCGCGCACATGCCGCTCACGCGCCATGAACACCCCCTCGGGGACGGCTTGCCAGCCCACCAGGGCCAGCAGTTGCTGGCGCAGCGCCTGCAGGCCGGCGCCTGTTTTGGCCGAAATCTGCACACTGCCAGCCTGATGGGTCGCCGGCAGGGGGTTGGTCACCATATCCGACTTGTTCCAGACATCGATGATGGCCGTATTTTTAGGGAGTTTCAGGGCCAAAGCCTCCGCAATACGGGCGTCGGCAGCGATGTAATCAATAGCGTCGGGGGCTGGGTTCGCGGCATCGTGACGCGTCAGGTCGTGCAAAAACAGCACGGCATCGGCGCTTTCAATTTCAGCCCAGGCGCGCGCCACGCCGATTTTTTCCACCTCGTCCAGCGCCTCGCGCAGACCGGCGGTATCCACCACATGCAGCGGCACGCCTTCAATCTGGATCAGCTGCGAGACCTTGTCGCGCGTGGTGCCGGCAATCGGCGTGACGATGGCCAGTTCGGCGCCCGCCAGCGCATTGAGCAGCGAGCTTTTTCCGGCATTGGGCTGGCCGGCAATCACCACCTTGATACCCTCGCGCAGCAGGGCGCCCTGGGTCGCCCGCTGCATGACGCTGGCCAGCGTGGCCTGCAGGCGCTGCAACTGGCCCTGGGCGTCGGCTTTTTGCAGAAAGTCGATGTCTTCTTCCGGGAAATCCAGCGTGGCCTCAACCAGCATGCGCAAGTGAATCAGCTGCCCGAGCAGGGTGTTGACGGCCAGCGAAAACTCGCCCGACATCGAGCGGGCCGCCGAGCGGGCGGCGGTTTCGGTGCTGGCATCAATCAGGTCGGCAATCGCCTCGGCCTGGGCCAGGTCTATCTTGTCGTTCAGAAACGCCCGCTCGGTGAACTCGCCAGGCTGGGCCACCCGCAGTTGCGGCACGCAAGGCTGGCCGGTGGCCGGGTTGGGCGCGGCACCCGCCTCCAGGCAGCGCGCCAGCAGCAGCTGCAGCACCACGGGCCCGCCGTGGGCTTGCAGTTCCAGCACGTCTTCGCCGGTGTAGGAGTGGGGCGCCGGAAAGTAAATCGCCAGCCCCTTGTCGATCGCCTGGCCGTGTGCGTCCTGAAACGGCAGGTAGCTGGCCTGGCGCGGCAGCAGCTGACGGCCGCACAGCGCCGCCATCAGGGGCGCCAGTTGGGCCCCCGAGACACGCACAATGCCCACGGCCCCGCGACCGGGCGCGGTGGCAATGGCAGCAATGGGGTCGTGGTGGCGGGCGAGCATGGCGACACTTTCAAGTGACAGCGTGGAACCGGCTTTGCCGGGCCACAGATGTCGCCCCCTGTGGGGAGGCGTCGAAGACGCCCCCGGGGGTTACTTGAATTTCGGCAGGTTGAATTGTGGCGGTACGCCCATCCGGGTATTGATCACCCACTGCTGGGCAATCGACAGGATGTTGTTGGTGATCCAGTACAGCACCAGGCCGGCCGGGAAGAAGAACAACATCACGCTGAAGATCAGCGGCATGAACCACATCAGCTTGGCCTGCATAGGATCGGGTGGTGCGGGGTTCAGGGCCGTCTGCAGCATGGTGGTCAGGGTCATGAGCACCGGCAGGATAAAGAACGGATCGGGCGCAGACAGGTCATGGATCCACAAAATCCACGGGGCATTGCGCATTTCAACGCTGGACAACAGCACCCAGTAGAGCGCGATAAACACCGGAATCTGCACCATGATGGGGAAGCAGCCCCCCATGGGGTTGACCTTCTCATCGCGGTACATCTTCATCATGGCCTGCTGCATTTCCTGCGGCTTGTCCTTCAGGCGCTCGCGCATTTCCATGATCTTAGGATTGATGGCCTTCATCTTGGCCATGCTGGAATAAGCTTTGGCATTGAGCCAGTAAAACGCAATCTTCAGCAGCAGCACCAGCGCCACAATCGACCAGCCCCAGTTGCCAATAAAGCCGTGCAGCTTGTCGAGCAGCCAGTACAGCGGCTTGGCCAGAATGGTCAGCCAGCCATAGTCTTTCACCAGCTCCAGGCCAGGCGCCATGGTTTCGAGTTTTTTCTCTTCCTGCGGGCCAACAAAGAACCGCGACTCGATGCTGCGGGTGGTGCCTGGCGCGATGGCTTCAAACGGCGTGATCATGCCGACGGCATAGAGATTGGTGTCGACCTTGCGCACAAACAGGTCGCGCTTGAGGCCATCGGCCAGCATCCAGGCGGTTGCAAAGTAGTGCTGCACCATGGCCACGTAGCCATCACTCGCCTGCTTTTCGACATCCACCTTGTTGTTCTCGATGTCCTTGAACTCGACCTTCTGGTATTTCTTGGCTTCGGTATAAATGGCCGGGCCGGTGAAGGTGGAGTAAAACGACGATTCGCCGGGCGGCTTGTTGCCGTCACGCACCAGCTGCAGGTAGAGTTGGGGCGAAATCGGCGCACTGCCGGTGTTGACCACCTCATGGCGCACCGCAATGTCGTAGGCGCCACGGCGCAGGGTGTAGGTTTTGACCAGCTTGACACCGCCGACATCGCCCGATTCAAAGCGGATCTGCAATTCGTCCTGGCCGTCCTTCAATGTCAGTCCGGTGGCTACCAGCGTCATGGGGGTCTTATGCGTCGGGAAGACCACGCCGGCACTGCCGGCAGCACCCGCGATCAGTCCGCTCTGCGCCAGGTAGACACGGTCGACGCCTTCGTCGAGCAGCACAAAACCAGCGTCCTTGCTGCCCATGTCCTTGTACTTGCTGAACACGGAATGAACCAGTGTTCCGCCTTCGGTGTCAAAGGTCAGCGACAGCACGTCGGTGGTAACCACCACACGCTCCCGGCCGGCCGATGGCGCACCCGTGGGCACAGCGCTAGGCGTTGCCGCGGCAGTGCTCGTCGACACGGCGGCCGACGGCACCGCAGCGCTGGAGGCCGCCGCACTGCCCGCGGCTGCGGGCGCTTTGGCGGTCTGCGTTGCCGAGGGGAAGAAAGTGGCCTTTTGACCGTTGAAAACCTGCCACTGGTCCCACAGCAGGACCATGGAAAAACCAAAAATCACCCACAAGATGGTGCGGCGGATGTCGTTCATGACGGCGTCTTTTTAGAAGGAAGAGAATTCGCTGGCATCACCAGACGGGAGAAAATTGAGACCGTGCCGACCGGGGGCACGGGGTCCATGCCTCCGTCGCACCACGGGTGGCAGCGC
>JANNXF010000037.1:0-2188 GCA_031409395.1 Polaromonas sp. | reverse complement strand
GGGACGCGGCGGAGGAAGACGCTGGCAAAAACATGGACATCCTTGGTGCAGGCGGTGACGCCAGGCTGAATTATTTCAGAATGAGCGGCAAAATAGCCCCAAGCCCGTGGCGCCCGGAAAAAGCTGCAGTTTGCGATGTATTTTGCTATAAATTTAATAGCTGCTTGCGCCCGTGTTATTTGGGCAAAAGCCACTTTTTACTCACCACCTTCACCCCCACCAGCCCACGATCACCCTTTACGGCATTCCCAACTGCGATACGGTCAAAAAGGCCCGCGCCTGGCTGGCTGAGCACGGCCAGAGCCATACCTTCCACGACTTCAAAAAGCAGGGTGTCCCGGTACTGCAGCTGGCGCAGTGGACCCAGGCCGCTGGCTGGGAAAAACTGCTCAACTGCAAAGGGACCACCTGGCGCAAACTGGACCCGGCGCTGCAAGCCGCCGTGGTGGACGCCGCCAGCGCCCAGGCCCTGATGCTGGCCCAGCCCAGCGTGATAAAGCGGCCGGTGGTGGATTGGGGCCCAGGCATCACCGTGGGCTTTGACGCGGCCCTCTGGGCAGCACGGCTTTAAGAGCTGGCCGCACCACCAGCTTTACAGGCGATTCACCGAACTTCAGGGCCAAAAAAGACTCAGACCGGTAAAATCAGATTCGCTTTCGGACTCGGCCCGGTGCTCATTGCACACACGGTCAAGTACACCGGACAGCCGCAAAAAGGTCAGCACCATGAAAAAAACACTTCTCCTGTCTGGCATTGCCGCCACAGCCACCCTGGCCGCCGTGCCGGCATCGGCCATGGACATTCTGGCGCGGGTGATTTCCAGCACCCCCGTGGTGCAGCAAGTCGCGGTGCCGCGGCAGGTGTGCCGCAATGAAACCGTCATCGTTCAGGCGCCCAAGTCAGGTGCCGGTGCCCTGCTGGGTGCGGTGGCCGGTGGTGCAGCGGGTAACGCCATTGGCAACGGCGGGGGCCGTGCCGCCGCCGCCATGCTGGGCCTGGTGGGCGGGGCAATGCTGGGTGACAGCATTGAAGGGCCGAACCAGCAGCTTCAGAACGTGCAGCAGTGCAGCACCCAGACGTTTTACGAAAACCGGCCCAGCCACTACAACGTGGTCTACCAGTACGCCGACACCCCGTACAGCGTGCAAATGGCAAACGACCCCGGCCCCTATGTGCGGCTGCAGGTGACGCCGGTGGGTGCCCTGGCTGCGGCCCCGCAGCCTTACCAGGCCAACCCGGCGGTTCAGCCACAAACTTATGTGCAGCCCCCGCCCCAGCCGGTTTACGTACAACCGGGCTATGCGCCACCGGTTTATGTGCAGCCCGTTATCGCCGCGCCGGTGGTGGCCTACCCAGCCTACTACGGTCGTCCCTACTACGGCCCGTCTTACTACGGCCCATATTTCCCGCCGCTGGGGGTTTCGCTGAACCTGGGTTATAGCCGGGGTTATGGTCGCTGGCGTTAAGGGTTGCTGACAAGCCTTACCTAAAAATTAGCCAAAATTCAACCCAAAAAAAGGGGCGTTCAACGCCCCTTTTTTTGTGCCGGTCTCCTTCAAAAAGAAGGGGCGGCTTGGCGCTCAGCGGCTTACTGCGCCGTCTGCAGCAAGGCGCCCTTGAACAGCACCGGCCCGCTCGGCCCACTGCCCGCCGGCACGCCACCCTGCGGCTCCAGGCTGATGGCCAGTGTCGGGACTTCGCGCATGTCGCCGCTGGCGGCCGTCAGCCGGATCACAGGGTCCCCGCTGAGCACACCCAGCGACCTGGGTGCCGCCCCGGGCGGCAAGGCCCACAGCTGCAGGGACTTGTCGGCGCTTTCGCGGAAATCACCGACCCGCTTGAGCAGCAGCTTCTTGTTTTTCGGGTCAAACGTCACCAGCATGGACGCCGACGACTGGTCGTCGGCCAGCACCGCCACGTATTGAATCTCGGGCGCGGCAGACAGTTTGGCCGTCAGTTCCTGCACCTGGCCGCTCAGTTGCGTGTTCAGGTTGAGACCGGTCACTACTGCCATCACGGCCGCAAAAGCACCGGCCGCCGTGGCACCGCGCCACAGGCCCAGGCTGGCCCACCAGCCACCCGACGCAGCGGCTGGCACGGCCCTGGCCGCCTGCAGGGCGTGGGCCTGCTTTTCAGCATTGACCAGGTTTTCAATGCGTTTCCAGACCGCCGGGCTGGGCGCCATCTG
>JANNXF010000036.1:0-3045 GCA_031409395.1 Polaromonas sp. | reverse complement strand
CGCCAAGGAAGACATCGAGCAGGTGCTGGCCTCGCGCCGGCTTTTGCCCATTCTCAGCCAGCCAGCGTCACTGCTGAAAATGGCCTGAATTGAACAAAGTATGCTGGTTTGCCAAACGCTCTTCAAAAATTGATCCACGGTTTTTTCAAGCTGCTGGAGCTGCTGATTGTGCTGGCCATGGTGGCCATGGTGGTCATGGTGTTTGGCAATGTCGTGCTGCGCTACGGCTTTAATTCCGGCATCACGATCTCGGACGAGATGTCGCGCTACTGCTTTATCTGGCTGACCTACATAGGCGCCATGGTGGCCATGCGCGAGGGCGGGCATCTGGGGGTGGACACCCTGGTCAAACACCTTGGCGTGGGTGGTAAGAAGGTCTGCCTTTTCCTCAGTGAAACATTGATGCTGGGGTGCAACGCCCTTTTTCTTCTGGGCACCTGGAAGATGCACGAACTTCAGGTCACCAACATCTCGCCCGTGGTGGGCATCTCGATGATCTGGATTTACGGCATTGGCTACGTGGTGGGCGTGGTGATGAGCATCATGAACCTGAATGTCTTGTACCGCCTGCTGACGGGCAAGCTGCGCGACGACGAGCTGGTGCAGGTGATTGAAACCGAAGGCCTGGCCGAGGTTGAAAAGCACATGAAAGTAACAAAAGCATGACGGTCAGCGTATTTATTCTGAGCTTGCTGGCAGCCATGGCCATCGGCATGCCGATTGCCTATGCCTTGCTGGTCTGCGGCGTCACGCTGATGGCGTTTCTGGCGGCCACCAGTGGCGTGGTGTCGTTTGACAGCCAGATTCTGGCGCAGCGATTTGTCGAGGGCGCAGACAACTTTCCGTTGCTGGCCGTGCCCTTCTTTTTGCTGGCCGGGGAGTTCATGAACGCGGGCGGATTGAGCCGCCGCATCGTGAACCTGGCCATGGCCTGGGTCGGGCACTTTCGCGGCGGGCTGGGCTACGTCACGGTCATTGCGGCGGTGATCATGGCTTCGCTTTCAGGTTCAGCGGTGGCGGACACGGCGGCGCTGGCGGCGTTGCTGATTCCGATGATGCGCGCGGCGGGCTACAACGTGGGCCGCGCGGCGGGTCTGGTCGCCTCGGGCGGCATCATCGCGCCTGTCATTCCCCCCTCCATCGGACTGATTATTTTTGGCGTAGCGGGCAACGTGTCCATTACCAAACTGTTTCTGGCCGGCATCGTGCCCGGGCTGCTGATGGGGGTTGCGATTGGCCTGACGTGGTGGTGGGTGGCGAAAAAAGAAAACGTACCGTCTGCGCCCAAACTTGCCATGCCGGAGCGTCTGCGCATCACCGCTGAAGGCGGCTTTGCGCTGGCACTGCCGATTGTCATTATTGGTGGCATGAAATTCGGCATTTTCACCCCCACAGAAGCGGCGGTGGTGGCCGCTGTCTACAGCTTAGCGGTGGGTATGTTCATCTACCGCGAGCTCAAACTGTCGCAGCTGTACCAGCTGGTGCTCACCGCCGGAAAAACCACCGCGGTGGTCATGTTTCTGGTGGCGGCGGCCATGGTCAGCGCCTGGCTGATCACGGTGGCCAATATTCCCACCGAGGTGGCCAACATGATGGAGCCGTTCATGGGCAACAAGATGCTGCTGATGTTCATCATGATGGTGTTGATCGTGATTGTCGGCACCGCCCTTGACTTCACGCCGACCGTGCTGATCCTCACGCCAGTGCTGATGCCGCTGGTGCTCAAGGCCGGCATTGACCCGGTGTATTTTGGTGTCATGTTCATCATGAACAACGCCATTGGCCTGATTACACCGCCGGTGGGCACCGTGCTCAATGTGGTCTGCGGTGTCGCCAAAATCAGTATGGACGACGCCTTCAAGGGCGTGCTTCCCTTCCTGCTGGCGCAGCTGGCCGTGCTGTTTTTGCTGGTGCTTTTTCCTGCCATCGTGACGGTGCCGCTCCAGTGGTGGATGCGCTGATCTTTTCAACCCGTGTTTTTATCAATCAAGGAGACAACCATGTTCAAACGAAGAACCCTGACTTCGGCCCTGGCCGCAGCCACCTTGCTGGTCGCCACTTCTGCTTTTGCGCAGTTTGCCGACCGCACCATCAAGTTCACCAACGGCGTCAACGAGGACCATCCGGTCGGCGTGGGTGTCAAAAAGATGCAGGAAGTGCTGGCGGCCAAGACCGGTGGCAAGATGAAAATCACCGCTTTCTGGGGTGGCGCTGCCGGTGGCGATCTGCCGGCCACGCAGGCACTGCGTGCGGGCACGCAAGAGATGGTCTGCACGTCGTCGTCGCCGCTGGTGGGCATCGTCAAGGAACTTGGCGCTTTTGACCTGCCTTTCCTGTTCGCCAACGAGAAAGAAGCCGATGCCGTGCTTGACGGCCCTGCAGGCGCCTACTTCAATAAAAAGCTGGAAGACGCCGGCCTGGTGAATCTGGCCTATTGGGAAAACGGCTTTCGCAACCTGACCAACAGCAAGCGCGCCGTGGCCAAGGCTGAAGACTTTGACGGCGTCAAGGTTCGCGTGATGCAGAACAATATTTTTCTCGACACCTTCAAGACACTGGGGACCAATGCCGTGCCGATGGCTTTTGGGGAAGTGTTCACCGCGCTGGAAACCAGAACCATTGACGGCCAGGAAAACCCTTTTGTCACGATTGAAACCTCCAAGTTCAATGAAGTGCAAAAGTACCTGAGCGTGACACGCCATGCCTACACCCCGTTTTTGATTTTGTACAGCAAAAAACTCTGGGACCAGCTCAGCCCGCAAGAGCAGGCGGTGCTGCGTGAAGCCGCCATGGAAGGCCAGAAAGTCCAGCGTGCCGCCAACCGTTCGCTGAACGAAAAGTCGCTTGCCAGCCTGAAAACCAAGGGCATGCTGGTCAATGAGATCACGCCCGCCGAACAAAAACGCATGTTTGAAAAGGTCAAGCCGGTGTATGACCGCAATGTGCCGGTCATTGGCGCAGAGGCAGTGACCACCGTGCTGGATGCCCTGAAAAAAGCCCGCGGCAGCTGACACCTGCCGGTGTGTCTGAAGCCGGGCCGCCAGG
>JANNXF010000035.1:0-2010 GCA_031409395.1 Polaromonas sp. | reverse complement strand
AGAGGTTCATGGGATGTGGGGGAGGTGGTGGCCTCAGGCCGCTTTGCGCTCGGGCACAGGGAGGATTTCTTCCATGGACGTTTGCAGCGCCGTGGCGGGGATGCCGTTTTTCCAGGGCAGGTCTACCGGGTAGTCTTTGGTCAGGCAGTCGTCGGGCAGGCAGCTGATGGGGCTGAAGTCGCGGTGCGCGATGTACTCGGGGCGCTTGTGGCGGCGGATATGGTTGCTGACGGCGCACAGGCTGAGGTAGACGCTGACCCGGTTGAACGGTGACAGATTGCTGCCAGAGGCGTGCACCAGGCAGGAGTGAAACAGAATCATCGAACCGGCCGGACCCTTGGGGCTGACGATGCCGCCCTGCGTGCCACCCGCGCGCTGCACCAGCTGGCGAATCAGGTCGTTGTCGACCGTCCACAGCGGGTAGCTGGTGGTGGTCAGGTCATGTTTCGCCGCGACCACACCTTTTTTATGGCTGCCGGGAATGAACATCAGCGGGCCGTTGTGCTCGGTCACCTCGTCCATGAAAATCGCCACGTTCATCGCGCGCTCGGTCGGCATCATGTCGTCGTTCAGCCAGGTGCCGTAGTCCTGGTGCCACTGCCAGACATCGCCTTCAAAGGCCATCTTGCCGTTGATCTTGAACTGGTGCATGTAGAGCTTTTCGCCCAGCAGGTCTTGCACCGGCTCGATCATGCGCGGATGGCGCGCCAGTTTGGCAAAAGGCTTGCTGTACATGTGCGCGGCAAAGTTGGTGCGCACGGCGTCTTTGCCTTTTTCGCGCACGTTGTAGTCTTCGCGGCGGCTGTAAAGCTCGGGCACGGCATCGTTGAGGTTTTGCGTTTCCTCGGCCGTGAACAGGCCTGGAAAAAACAGGTAGCCGTCGCGGTCAAACTGGGCAAGTTGCTCGGGGGTCAGTTTCATGGGGTGTCTCCTGGGGGTGTGCGGGGTGCTTGTTCAGGCGGTGGTGGCCTGGCTGCGGCTCTGGCTGTCAAGCGCGCTTGAGAGCTGCCGGGCCAGGTTCTGGCTGGCGTCCTCGCCATGCTGGCGAACCAGGGCTTCGGCGGTCTCTTCGTCGCCGTTCCGTATGGCCCTGGCAATGGCTTCGTGTTCGTCCCAGATCGAGTCGCGCATGGTCGACACCTGCAGCACGGCGCCCATGGCGCGGCGAATATGGTGCCAGTGCAGCTGTGCGCTCTGGGCAATCAGCGGGTTGCCCGACGCCGCATAAATGGCGGCATGAAACTGCGCATCGGCCACCATCATGGCCTTGACCTTGTTGCTGCGTGCAGCGGCCCGCCCCTGGGTGATCAGCCTGGGGTCCAGCGGGTAGCGGGCGTGCGCGGCCAGCCGGGCGGCCAGCGCGTCCAGCGCGCTGCGGACCTGGTAAATCTGTACCAGCCAGGCCACGTCAAGCGGCGCTACCAGCACGCCGCGGCCCGGGGCGTCCAGCACAAACCCGTCTTTTTTGAGCAGCCGCAAGGCCTGCAACACCGGCTGGCGCGACACCGCAAGCTGTTCGGCAATGTCTTCTTGCATGATGCGGGCGCCCGGGGCCAGCGCGCCTTCGCTGATGGCGTCCAGCAGGCTGCGGTAGACCTGGTCAACCAGGTCGGGGGAAGATTCGATTTTGAGCAGTTGCGGGGTCATGGTTTGTACTCTGTATACAGAATACATCTGTATGTTGATGCCGTATCGCGGGTTTACCCTTGGTGCATCGGGCTTGCTCCGCAAGTTGCCCCTTGTGCCAAGATGGCAGCCGTTGTGAGAAAAAAGTGCAATTCAATTTTCAGGAGCCACCATGAGCCACCCCGATCCCGCCTGGCTGGACCGCATGTACAACAACCGGGCGCTGGTGCCGGAACACGCGGTGCATTTCGCGCACTGGGCTGCGGCGTCGGCGCAGGCACGCAGCACCCAGCCCTGCACACTGGACCTGGCCTATGGCCAAAGCCAGGGAGAAACACTGGATATATTCCCCGCCACCCATGCAACGCACTTCAGCCGGGGCGG
>JANNXF010000034.1:0-9413 GCA_031409395.1 Polaromonas sp. | reverse complement strand
CTCCTCGGCGCAGACAGAAGGGGGTGGGTTCGGATTCGGGGTCCGAATGAGTGAGCCGATGGTTTTGGGGGTCAGATCGCAATTTCACTGCGAAGCGCAGCGCAGCACCCGCAGGGCGAACCAAAGGCTCGGGGAATTTGTGCTCTGACCCCGAAAACGCCCGCCTCCGAATTTTGTTCCCGCTCCCCGCTCAGGCTGAGCCTGTCGAAGCCTTGCGTTGGTTCAAGCAGCGTGCCCTTGTCTGGCTTGGGGTTCCGCTCTGTCGCCGCGGCGGGCGACTCACCACATCAACGCAGACGGAGTTGCTACTGATTAAATAGCTGCTTGCGCCCGTATTCATTGGGCAAAAGGCGTATCTCATCCATCTTCCTACTTGGCCTGCTCCGTCGCCCATCCGTCCAGCGCGGCGCGGGTTTGCTCGGCCAGTGCGGCCAGCAACGTGACTTGATGGGCGGCGTCTGCGGGCCACTGCCCTTGCAGGCAGGACTGCTCCAGCGCAAAGCAGGCGTCGTTCAGCGCCTCGGCGCCAACGTTGGACGCTGCCCCCTTGAGGGCGTGCGCAGCGCGTGAGAGTTCGGTGCTGTCAAACGCGGCCAGTGCGGTGCGAATGTCTTCAATGCGGTGCGGGGCGTCGCTGACAAACAGCGCAATGACTTCGCGCGTCATGGTGCGGTCGTCGTCGTCAAACTCCTTGAACTGCTCGAGGCGGCTCCAGTCCATCAGCACCTGCGGCGCTTCATCGGGGTTTAGCAGTTCACCCCAATCACTGCGGGCGCCATCAGCTATTATTTTTGTAGCGTCGTCGCTGTCGGGCTTGCGGGCGTAGCGGGACAGGGCTTCGAGCAACTCGTCAATCCGTAGCGGCTTGGGCAAAAAGCCGACCATGCCGGCGTCGATGCAGCGCTGACGGTCTTCTTCCAGCACCGAGGCCGTCAAGGCAATGATGGGGGGTGCTGCCGCGCCGTGGGTGCCGATGATCTGGCGAGCAGCGGCATAGCCGTCCATCACCGGCATGTTGGCGTCCATCAAAATGGCGGCATAGGGGCGCGGCTCTTCACGCGGGGTGGCACCGCTGCCGGGGCGCAGTGACTCGGCCACGCGCTCGACGGCTTCGCGGCCGTTGACGCAGGTGGCGGCCTCAAAGCCGAGCTTGCCGAGCATGGCCAGGGCCACTTTGAGGTTGACGGCGTTGTCGTCGGCCACCAGGATGAACTGGTTCCTGGCCATTTGTGGTTCGGCTTTTGCTATTTTTTTGATAGCTTCTGGTGCTGATGTCACACGGGCAATCGCCTCAAACAGCTGTGACTGCCGGTAGGGCTTGAGCATGCGGGCGTCAAACACCTTGGCCTCCTCACCGGTGGGCATGGTGCCAGACGTCAGCAGCACAATCGGCGTTTGCGGGCTGCGTTCGCGCAGCACCTGGGCGAAGGTCTGGCCGTCCATCTCGGGCATGTGCATGTCGGTCACCACCACGTCCACCGGGTGGCTCTGCAGCCAGTCCAGGGCGTCGGCGGCGCGCTCGAACAGCGTGGTCTGCATGCCCCAGCGTTTGAGCTGTTTTTCAAGAATGCGCAGGTTCAGCGGGGTGTCGTCCACCACGGCGGCCTGCTTGCCCGCCAGGCTGACCATTTGCAGCGACGCCAGTTGCGACACCTCGGGCGCATCGGCATGGCCCATGCGCGCGGTGAACCAGAAGGTCGAACCTTCGCCGGGCGCTGACTCCAGCCCGACATCGCCGCCCATCAGGTTGGCCAGGCGCTTGCAGATCGCCAGCCCCAGGCCGGTGCCGCCGTATTTGCGGGTGGTGCTGGCGTCGACCTGGCTGAAGGACTGGAACAGCGCGGATTGCCGGTCCAGCGGAATGCCGATGCCGGAATCCTTGACGCGAAACTCCACCAGGCCGCCACGCGAGGGCGTGAAGTCCTCTATCAGGTGCGCCGACACCACCACCAGGCCCTTGTCTGTGAACTTCACGGCGTTGTTGACAAAGTTCAGCAGCACCTGGCGCAAACGGGTGACGTCGCCGCGCACCCAGGCCGGCAGCTCGTCGCCCAGGTCCACCAGTAGTTCCAGGCCTTTTTCACGGGCGCGCGGTGCGCCTATGTCGCAGGCCTCTTCAATCGTCGCCATCAGGCTCAGGGGCTCGTCTTCAAGGTCGAGCTTGCCCGATTCAATCTTGGAGAAATCAAGAATGTCGTTGATCACGCCCAGCAGCTGGTCGCTGGAGGTGCGCATGGTGTGCACATAGTCGCGCTGCTCGGGGTCCAGCGGGGTGTCGGCCAGCAAGGTGGTCATGCCAACCACGCCGTTCAGCGGGGTGCGTATCTCGTGGCTCATGGTGGCCAGAAACGCGGCCTTGGCCCGCACGGCGCCCAGCGCCTCTTCGCGCGAAGCGGCGAGTTCCGCGGTACGGCTGGCCACACGCGCTTCGAGCGTCTCGTTGGCGTCTTGCAGGGCAAGGGTCTGGGCTTCGATGGCGGCGCGGTTCTGCACAATTTCTTCGGCGCTGTCGTGCAGGGCCTGCGACAGCTGCCGGACCTCGGCGATACGGGCATCGCCCTGCACCTGCGGTACTTTGCCCAGCGCCAGTTGCGCTGCGGCGCTGCCCAGCAGCTTGAAGCGGCGGCTCATGCGGTAGGCCAGCCAGGTCGACAAAACAGCGCCCAGCACCAGCGCAATCACCATCGCAATGACGGTTTGCCGCAAGGCGGCCTGCGTGGCTGCCGAAAAGTCACTTTCGGGCGCGGCCACCACCAGGCTCCAGCGCAAGCCAAGGTTTTCACCAAAGGGTTTGAGCACGACAATCAGCGTCTCGTTGCCCATGTCAACCCGGCGCAAAAACGCCACACGCTGAACACTGGACTCCAGCGTCTGGCCCAGGCTGGGCGCAACTTCGTCGTAAGCGCGCCGCACCACGTCGCTGCGCAGTTCGGTGGGCCGGCGGCGCTGCAGCTGGCCTTTTTGGGGTTCGGTAAACAGCGGGTCGGTGGTCGAGCTGGCGACCAGCAAGCCCTTTTCATCGAGCACAAACACGGCGCTGCGGGCGCTGAACACCATGGTTTGCAGCAACTCGCCCAGGCGTTTGAGGTGCAGGTCAACGGCAAACACGCCCAGCGCGCCACCGTCGCTGCCAAACACGGGTTGTGCCAGCGTCAGCGTCAGCTGCCGGAGCTCGCTGGAGGCCTCTACCGCTGTGAAACTGCGGCCTCGCGCCGTCATGGCGGTCTGGTACCAGGGTTTGGTGCGCGGCTCATACACGTCAGCACCGACAAAAACTTTCTGGCTTCGGTCACCCGGAAACTCGGCGAGGTAGAAGTCCCGGCCGGCCTCCCCCTGCGTGCGCTGGACAAAGCGCACCAGGTTGTTGGCGCTGGCGGGGGCCGCCTCCACGCCGAAATACTCACCGCGGTGGGTGGCCATGAACATATAGGGCACTTCGGGCGTGACGCGGGTCAGTGCAAAGGCGGTTTGCTCGAACAGCGCCGGTTGCTCGATCAGCTCGCGGGCGCGCATCACGATCGAGTCTTTGGGCTGGGTGTGTATCAGGCCGTTGAGCAGCACATGGGCTTGCGCGAGCTGTTCTTCGGTGCTGGTTTGCACACGCCGTGCGGCGTTCTCCACAATTTTTTCAGACAGCGTCTGCACGCTCTGCAAATTGCTGCGGTACAAAAACCAGCCAACAGTGGCGGCAGGCACCAGGGAAAACAGCAGCAGGCTGGTGACCAGTACCGCGCGCAAAGACCAGGTGCGCTGCCGCAGCCGCGCGGCCCAACCCGGGGACCGGGGCGTCATGTGGCCAGCCCCACAATTTCGACGGCATCCATCGGCAGCTTGCGCCCCTGCACCTGCACCAGCGCGCGCCGCCCGGTGCGCACCGCGCCCGCGACCAGGCGCGCCATCTGCACGCTGGCGGCAATGGTCCAGTCCAGCGAGGGCTGGCCCTGCAGCAACTTGACGGTGGCCGACACAGTGTCGCCCACAGGGGCGGTCTGGCCGGTGCGGCCAATCAGGCCGTCCAGGCTGGCAAAGGCCACGGGGCCGGCGTGCAGCGACACGCCCAGGCAAAAGCGCGGCAGCGCGCGTTCACTGAAGCGCTGGCGCACGTAGCTGTCGATGCGCTTGGCGGCGTCTGCCAGCCCCAGCGCCGCCCGAACCGCACGCAGGCCGTGGTTGACAGACTGGGTGTCGCTGGCATCGACAAACACGCACAGCATGCCGTCGCCGACAAACTGCATGGAGTGCGCGCCAAACAGGTACACGGTGTCGCCCACGCTGCTGTAGAGCTGGCGCACCACGTCGCTCAGTTCGGCGCTGGAAAGGCGTTCTGTCCAGAGCCCGTAGTCGCGGATGTCGGCAAATAGCACCGTGGCACTGGCAAACTTTTCCGTGTCCTTGGCCTGGCTGCTGTCTGGCCACTGGTCGCTCAGCGACTTGGCCATGCGCATTTCGTAGAGATCGGTGATTTTCAGACGCTGGTCCTGCAGCGCCACCTGCATCGCCTGGTCGACCACCTGGGCCCGCATGGCGTCTGCGCGGCTGCGCTTGTTGAGCTGTGCGCTGACGGCTTCGCGCAGCTCTTGCGGTGCAAAGGGCTTGGTGAGGTAGTCGTCGGCGCCAGTGGTCATGCCCTGGCGCATGTGGGCACGCTCTTGCAAAGAGGTCAGCAAAATCACCGGGGTGGTGGCCAGCGCCTCGTCGTTGCGCACCCGGTCCAGCACCTCAAAGCCGTCAAGCTCTGGCATCTGCACGTCGCTGACCACCAGGTCGGGCTTGAGTTCGCGGATGAGCGCCAGGCCTTTGGCGCCGTCGTCTGCGGCCGTGACCTGATAGCCTTCTTTTTTGAGAACCTGACTGACCAGCATGCGGGTGCCCGCGTCATCATCAATCACCACGATCAAAGGCATACCAAGCTCCCGCTCTGTTTAACTCTGTTTAATTTATTTGACGCAAGGCCAGCGCCGAGCGGTCTGCGCCGCACGCTGCCGTACAGTCTCGCGCCCGACTGTAAGGCAGGCCGGTGCGCTGTTGGACGCAGGCCCTGAAACGGGAATCCCATAGTGTCAGAAACCTCACAAAAGCCTGCCATTTGACGGGCTGCCTGTCGTTTTTACAACACCCCAAGACCTGTGACGAGACAGTAACCCAGCCCGCCTGATTTTAGGGGGGCGGACGGCCGTGCTTGTCAGACATCCAGCAGCGCCAGCGTGGGGTTCATGACCTGGGGCAAAAATGCCAGTTGCACATGGGCAGCACCGCGCACCAGCCGGTTGTCAGCGCCGGGCAGAGTGGCCGTCGAGGTCGGAAATACGATGTTGTCGCAATTGGAATACCAGCAGGTGAACAGGCCATGCCGCTCTGGCGGCATCTCGTGGTCGAGTTGCACATGCCAGTCTGACAACAGGCGCATTTGCCGGCCGTTGTGGCCATGGCCAAAACGCGCCAGCCAGGTGCCGCGGTGCGGTGTGCCGATGGTGACAACATGGTGCACCCGCGCTTCGGCTTTCATGGCCTTGAGCCAGGCCCTGACCGCCAGACCGCCCATGCTGTGGCAGACCAGCAGCGGGCGCAGGCCGGTGGCCTGGGTGACCTGCTGCACGGCCGCCTCAATCTGCGGTGCGTAGTCGTCGATGGAGCCGAACAGGGGTTCCAGATTGACGGCCACAAAGGCGTGACCGCGGCCTTGCAGGCGCTTCAGCCAGGGGTTCCACAAGCCCCGGTTGCAAAAAAACCCGTGCACAAACACCACGCCGCGCCGGCCTTGCAGACCGGCGGGCGGGGCCAGCTGGTCAGGCACGGCGCGGGCCCGAAAGGGCTGGCGCCAGCAAAACACCTGCGGTGCGGTCAGGGTCTCGCCCCACCAGGCGCCCAGCAGCTCTTTCCAGGTGGGCAATGGCGCCGGATCGCGCTGGTTGACAAAGCGCAGCGCGAGGAATTCCAGTGCCAGAAATGCCGTGTAGCCAAGCGTGATGAACAGCACACCGGCCACGGCCAGCAGGGGCGCACTGTGGCGGAAATAAAGCCCCCAGCCGACGGCCGCTGCCAGCAGCAGGGCGGTGATGAGTTTTTGCAGGTGGGCCAGCATAAGCAGGGGCGCGCGGCGGACAAGGCCGGCCAATCAGGCGAGCGTCACATCCTGCCCCGTCAGTTTTTTTGCCAGTGCCTGCGCCAGCCGGTTGACCGTGCCATACACCGACAACTGCGGATTCGCACCAATGCTGGTGGGGAAAATTGAGCCGTCGTGAATCGACAGGTTCTCCAGTTGCCAATGCACGCCGTCGGGCCGCGTCACACCGAGCTTTTCAGTGCCCGCCAGACCGCAGCCGCCCATCACATGGGCACTCACCACCTTGGTCAGCAGGGGTTTCATGGGCAGCGCGTTGACGGCATCGCGCGCTTCGGTCCAGGCGGTGTAGGGCCTGGCCATTTCGTGCAGCGGCATGACCTGCGTGGCGCCGGCCGCAAACTGGATTTCCACCATCGACAGCAGGGCGCGACGCCCGCCGTCCATGACGAAATCGGTCAGGGGGTAGTCCAGCACGGCCGAGCCATCGCCGCGCAGCTTGACTTTGCCCCCCGGCGCTTCGTCATGAAAACCGTCGCGCAGCAGCGCCAGCAGGGTGTGGTTGTGCGGAAACGCCCGCAGCAGGTCGTCTTGCGCCTTGCCAAAGCCCGGCACGGTGGAGGCAAAAATCACCGGGTGCAGCGGCGGCGCTTCGAGTTTGTAACCCATGGGGCCGTCAATCGCCTGGGTGTCCAGAAAATGGTCGGAGTAAATGGTTTGCGGCGCGCCCGTCCAGGCCTCGACCTTTTGCTCAAAAATGCCCGACGACATCACGACCGGGTGCAAAAAGGTGCGTGTGCCCAGGCGGCCGTGCGGGTCTGGCGCGCCCGAGCGCAACAACACGGCCGGCGAGTTGATGGCACCACCCGCCAGCACATAGTGTTTTGCTATTATTTTTATAGCTGGCTGCGCCCGTGATGATTGGGCAAGAGCACCATTTGGCTCTACGGCCCGGCACAGCAGGGCGGTGACCTTGCCGTTGGCCAGCTCGAATTTCTCGGCACGGGTTTCAGTCAGCAACTGCGCGCCCTTGTCGAGCGCGGCCGGAATGGTGGTGACCAGCATCGACTGCTTGGCGTTGGTCGGGCAGCCCATGCCGCAGGAACCGAGGTTCCAGCAGCCCTTGACGTTGCGCAAAATGGCTGCGGCGGGAATGCCCAGCTTGAGGGCGCCGCGGCGCAGCAGGTCGTTGTTCTCGTTGGGCGGCGTCAGCCAGGGCAGGATGTTCAGACGCTGCTCGGCCTGGGTGAAGTAAGGCGCCAGCGCATCCACGTTGTAGCCGTTCAAGGCAAATTTCTCTTGCCAAAATTGCAGCGTGGCAGCGGGCGTGCGAAACGAGCTGGTCCAGTTGACGGTGGTAGAGCCGCCGACGCAGCGGCCCTGCAAAATGGTAATCGCCTTGTCTTCGGTTTTGCGGGCTGCGCTTTCCTGGTAGAGCTGCGGGTAGGCTTCAGACTCTTTCTGGTTGAAGTCGGTGCTGCTTTTGAGCGGGCCCTCTTCAATCATCACGACCTGCAGGCCGGCCTTGGCCAGCAGTTCTGCGGTGATGCCAGCACCCGCGCCGGTGCCGATGATGGCGACATCACAGACGATTTTTTCAGGGGATGGGCCGAAAGCGCCGCCCGAGACTTTCCAGCCGCGTTGAATACCCTCGCGGATAGGGTCCCTCAGTTGACTCATGCTGCTGTCAGTGCTTTCACGTTGGAGATCAGATTTTCAGGGGGCCAGGATAGCCCAGCAAGGTCCAGGTGGCGGCGTCTGAAAAATAGGCGCCTGCCGTGATGTCATGCAGCGCCGAGTAGGCCTGCTGGCGCAGGGCCAGCGAAGAAAACCGCATGTCGGTCAATGCCTGCTGGATTTGCGCCACCGTGGCCTCGGCCCAGGGCTGCGCCAGACCTGCCAGCGTGCGCCGTCCGGCGGCGCTGCCCAGCAGGGAGAGCAACTGCGACAGCTCGCTTTGCGCGTGGGGCGGCAGCCCGTGCACCAGTTCATCCACCCGGCTGAGCAGTCCATTGAGGGCTATCTGGCGGGCACCCGCTTCAGCCGGCAGGCTCTTGTCAAGCACGGCACTGCCCACCGCCGCAAACACCTCACGGCCTGCAGGCGACAACGCACCGTCTTGCACGCCAGGCTGTAGCAACGCGGCAGCACCGCCCACCACCATCAGCACAGCGGCAGACGTGGCACCCAGCTTGAGAAGTGTTCTTCTTTGCATCAGTGCAGTTTCTCATGCGCACCGGGATGGCACTAGAGCACTATCTCTAGATTAAGCTGGCTAAACTCAGGGTTTGTATGGACGCCTCTGCACACACTATTCATGATGCGCTGCAAGCTGTTTCACAGCTCAGGCAGCAACATCGGGCCGAGCCTGCCGTCGCGCAGGCAGGGGTTCACATCAAACGTTTTCAGGCGCAGCGCTTTCAGGCGACCTACGCCGACCTGTTGCACAGCCCGCGCTACCAGACCGCGGCTACTTTCTTTTTGCACGAACTTTACAGCGACAAGGACTATGCCGAGCGCGACCAGCAGTTCGCGCGTATTGCCAACACCATTGCCCGGCTGTTCCCGAAAGCGGTGGTGAATACAGCAGCGGCGCTGGCCGAGGTGCATGCACTAACCGAAAGTCTTGACGACCAGATGGCGCGGCAATGGCTAGCTGACACGCTTGCAGCGCCGGACAGCCCTGCGGGTGCCCGCTACATTCGCTGCTGGCGGCGTGTTGAAGACGCAAGGGCCAGGCACCAGCAGCTGGAGGTGGTCCTGCAGCTTGGGCACGCGCTGAACCGGCTGACGCGTACACCGGGTTTGCGCTCACTGCTCAAAATGATGCGCCGCCCGGCGGCAGCGGCTGGCCTGACGGCACTGCAGCAATTCCTCGAGGCTGGTTTTGATGCGTTTGCCGACATGCGGGGCGCAGACGAGTTTTTAAAAATCATCCAGCAGCGTGAATCGGAATGGATACGCGCACTGTTTGAGGACGACGCTGTCGCCTGCGCGACCAAATTGGACCATTTGCTGGCAGCCAGCGCGCCCTGATGGGGCTGCATTAGGACAAGCCCCATACGAATTTGGCGGGGACGCTTACAGAATGGAGCCAAGGAGTTTGTATGAACAAGCATTGGCTGAAAAGTTACCCTGATACGGTTCCGCACGATATCAACCCGGAGCAGTTCCGCTCGCTCAATCAGTTGCTGGAGGACTCGTTCAAGAAGAACGCCGCCAAGCCGTTTTCGGTCTGCATGGACCAGTGGATGTCTTACGCCCAGCTTGATGAGTTGTCGTCTGCGCTAGGGGCCTGGCTGCAAAGCCTGGGCCTGGAGCCGGGTGCGCGCGTCGCGATCATGCTGCCCAA
>JANNXF010000033.1:0-22275 GCA_031409395.1 Polaromonas sp. | reverse complement strand
CCTTTTTTGTGAACTTCGCGCGGCAACTCCTGAATTTGCAGCGACTGCAGCGCCTGGCTCAGGGGCTGCACGTCATTGACGCGCTTCAGATAGGCGCGTGTGCTTTTGGCGTTCTCGCAAATCCAGCAGGGCAGGCGGGCGGCCACCTGCAGGGTGCCCAGGGGAATCACATCTTGCAGCGGGGCCTGCGACTCGCAGCCAAAATCAAGCGGCGCCGGGACCAGGTAGAGCTTGCCTTTGGCGAGGGGGCTCATACGCTCATCCTGCCGTCAGCCAGCAGGGCTATGCCTGCGGCCCGGATCATCTGGCAGGTGCGAATCAGCGGCAGTCCGACCAGCGCGGTGGGGTCGTCACTTTCAATCGATTCCAGCAGGGCAATTCCCAGGCCTTCGCTTTTGGCGCTGCCGGCGCAGTCATAGGGTTGCTCGGCCCGCAAATAGTTCTCAATTTCCGCGTCGGTCAAGGCCCGGAACCGCACCTTCACGGGCGCCAGGCTGCTTTGCTCAAAACCGCTGTCCAGGCAGACCACAGCCACAGCCGTCTGAAACACCACAGTTTGTCCCCGCATCTGGCGCAGTTGCGTCACCGCCCGTTCATGCGTGCCGGGTTTGCCCAGCGGCAAGCCATTCAGATCGGCGACCTGGTCAGAGCCAATCACCACCGCTTGGGGGTGGCTGCGGGCAACGGCCCGCGCTTTGGCCAGTGCCAGGCGTTCGGCCAGTTGGCGCGGGGCTTCGCCGGGCAGGGGTATTTCATCCACCTCGGGCGCCACCACCTCAAACGGGATTTGCAGGCGTTGCAGCAAGTCACACCGGTAACGCGAGGTGGAGCCCAGTATCAGTGGGCGGCAGGCGGATGCGGTGGTTTGCGGCATGGAGGCGGGAGGGGGAGCGATGGATACAGCAGGCGTCATGCCCCGATTCTCTTACACTGCACCCATGTCCAGAACTTTCCAAGCCCGTAGCCTGAATATGCAGGCCTTCGCCCAGGATGGCGTACCGCTCATCGAGACCATTCCGCTACAAAATATGGAGCGCCTCGCAGACGAAACACCTGGGCTGCAGCCCGATTCTGCTGTGCATTGGCGGGCTGACGGCGAGTTGCGGTCGCACGAGGGTGCAGACGATGCGGTATGGGTGCACCTGACGGCCAGTGCTGCAGTTCCGCTGACCTGCCAGCGCTGCATGAGCCCTGTCCTGGTGCCGCTGGAAGTCGATCAGTGGTATCGCTTTGTTGCCACTGAAGAGATTGCCATGGCGGAAGACGACCAGTCTGAGGAGGACCTGCTGGTGATGGCGCCACAGTTTGACCTGCTCGCCGTGCTGGAGGACGAGTTGCTGATGGCGCTGCCGCTGGTTCCCATGCATGAAACCTGTCCGGTGGCCCCTGTGCTGAGTGCTGGCGAGGCCGACATGGGCCCGCAGGCCGAAGACAAGCCGAATCCGTTTGCACTTTTGGCGCAGCTCAAGAAGAAATAAGGGCGGTCTGACCGCCATTGAGCGGGCTGGCGGTGTTGTCGCCACCGGGCCGGGCTGAGGCGACAAACCGGAGTTTGGTGAAATCCCTGCGGTATCGGGCTATAATCAAAGGCTTCGCGTACCAACATAGTGACACGGCCCCATACGGCCCCGCTATTCCAATTGGGAAATTTGGTGCGTAATTTACCAACCCTCTACCCCCTCAGGAGCGGATTATGGCCGTCCAACAGAACAAAAAGTCACCTTCCAAGCGCGGCATGCACCGCTCGCACAATGCCTTGAACGTACCTGGTATCGCCGTGGAATCCACCACCGGTGAAATCCATCTGCGTCACCATATCAGCCCTACTGGTTTTTACCGCGGCCGCAAGGTGCTGAAAACCAAAAACGAAGCGTAATTTCACGCTTCAAGTGCTGGTTTGCACCCCTGACAGCCCGCAATAATTCTGCGGGCTTTTCTTTTGTCAAAACTCCAACTCCTGACTGTGCCGGTCTTCTCATGATCAGGATTGCTGTCGATGCCATGGGCGGGGACGTCGGCCCCGCCGTCACCTTGCCGGCCAGCCTGGCCTTTCTCAACGGTCACCCCGATGCGTCGGTGGTTTTGGTCGGCCAGCCGGAAATGCTGGCTGCGCATCCGCTTTGCGCCCAGCTGCAAGCGCACTCTCGCTGCCAGATCGTCGGTGCCAGTGAAGTGGTCACCATGGACGACCCAATAGAGATCGCCCTTCGCCGCAAGAAAAACTCGTCGATGCGCGTGGCGATGAACCAGGTCAAGGACGGAACGGCCCAGGCGGCCGTGTCTGCCGGTAATACCGGTGCCCTGATGGCGATTGCGCGCTACGTCCTGAAAACCATGGACGGCATAGACCGGCCTGCCATCGCCACGCAATTACCCAACGCCGCAGGCGGCGCCACCACGGTACTGGACCTGGGCGCCAATGTGGACTGCACGGAAGACCACCTTCTGCAGTTTGCGGTGATGGGTTCGGCACTGGTCGCGGCTATTACCGACAATCCTGCTCCCAGTGTTGGTTTGCTCAATATCGGTGAAGAGGCCATAAAAGGCAGTGAAATCATCAAAAAAGCCGGCGAATTGCTGCGATCAGCTGCCAACTCTGGCGATCTTAATTTTTATGGAAATGTCGAGGGCAATGATATTTTCAAAGGCACCACCGACATTGTGGTGTGCGATGGCTTTGTCGGAAATGTAGCGCTCAAGGCCAGCGAGGGTTTGGCCAGCATGATTGGTGGCTTCATCAAGGCAGAGTTTTCACGCAATATCTTCACAAAAATTGCTGCCATCGTGGCTTATCCGGTGTTAACTGCATTTAAAAACCGTGTTGATCATAGACGTTACAACGGTGCTGCGCTGCTCGGCCTGCAGGGTCTGGTTTTCAAGAGCCATGGTTCGGCAGATGCTTTTGCTTTTGAGCGAGCTCTGAATCGGGCCTATGATGCGGCCAGGAACAACTTGCTGGAAAGAGTTCGTGAGCGCATTGCCCATGCAGCACCTTTGTTGGCTGCAGCCCAGGCGGTGCCAGCCGGGGCCGTAGCAGTTGCTGAGGCAGTTGTGCCCTTCGTGGAGCCTTCCAGTTCAGTTGATTTGCCGGTTTCTACGCCGACACACTAACCCATATTGTTATGACCAGGTACTCACGCATCACCGGCACCGGTAGTTACTTGCCACCGCGCCGATTGACCAACGCGCAACTCGCGGCCGAACTGGCTGCGCAGGGCGTGGAGACTTCCGACGAATGGATTGTGGAACGCACCGGCATACGGGCACGCCACTTTGCTGCCCCTGATGTGTGCAGCAGTGATCTTGGCGTAGAGGCAGCCAAAAAAGCGCTTGAGGCAGCTGGCTTGCAGGCTTCGGACATTGATCTGATCATCGTCGCGACGTCCACCCCCGACATGGTGTTTCCTTCGACGGCGTGTATTTTGCAGAACAAGCTGGGCATTGCAGGCTGCCCGGCCTTTGATGTGCAGGCGGTTTGCAGTGGATTTGTGTACGCACTGACCGTGGCCGACGCCCTCATCAAAACCGGAACAGCCACCAAGGCACTGGTGATAGGGGCAGAAGTGTTTTCACGCATTCTGGACTTTTCAGACCGGACCACCTGTGTCCTGTTTGGCGATGGTGCGGGCGCGGTGGTGCTGGAGGCGTCCGACACACCCGGCATTCTCGCCAGCGATCTGCATGCCGATGGCAAGCATGTGGGTATTTTGTGCGTACCCGGTACCGTGTCTGGTGGCAAGGTGCTGGGCGACCCCCTTCTCAAAATGGATGGGCAGGCGGTTTTCAAGCTGGCCGTCGGGGTGCTGGAAAGCGCGGCGCGCGCAGCGCTTGCCAAGGCCAGCCTGACCGATGCCGATATCGACTGGCTGATTCCGCACCAGGCCAATATCCGCATCATGCAGAGCACTGCCAAAAAGCTGAAGATGCCGCTCGAAAAACTGATCGTGACGGTTGACGAACACGGCAATACCTCTGCAGCGTCCATTCCGCTGGCCTTGGATGTCTCTGTGCGCAGCGGCAAGGTCAAAAAAGGCGATACCCTGATGCTTGAAGGCGTGGGTGGCGGCTTTACCTGGGGCGCGGTGCTTCTCAACTTCTGAGATGCCGGCGCCTGTCCATCTACCCGGTTTTTACCAACAGGGGGCTGCTTGAACCTCAAACCCCCGGGTGTGCCGGGCCGCATCGAGCGTGCGGTGGCGCTGTTGTTGGCAATTGCCTTCGTATGGGCTGGCTGGAAGATTTTGCGTTCGCCGCCGGCCGAAAATTTTGCGCCGGTGCCGCAGCAGACGGGCGCCGTTCAGAGCCCTGAACAAGTCGCCACCAGAGCGGGTCAGCGCAAGCCGTCCTTGTCGCCCGACGGGCGCTTCCGGTTTGATGCCCGTTTTGTCTCTGCATCGCCCGGGCAGGCCGTGCATGCGCCGTCCGTCGTTGAATTGAAGGATGGTCGTTTGCGGGCCGTCTGGTTTTCGGGCTCGCGCGAAGGCGCGGGCGATGTGGCCATCCAGACCGCCGTTTTGGATATCAATGGCTCGGGCTGGAACGGGGAAAGCACACTTTTTAACCGACAGCAAATCCAGCAGGGACTCTGGCGCTACGTCAAGAAACTGGGCAACCCGGTGATTGCCCGTGCGCCCGATGGGTCGCTCAGCCTGTGGATGGTCAATGTTTCCCTGGGTGGCTGGGCCGGTAGCGCCATTACCTGGGCGCGTTCGACCGACGAGGGTGTCACCTGGAGTGAGCCACGCCGGCTGGTGAGTTCACCTTTTCTCAACATCAGCACGCTGGTCAAGGGCGCACCGTTTGCCTACCAGGGCGGGCAAACCGGCTTGCCGGTTTACCACGAGTTCCTGACGAAATTTTCTGAAATCCTGCGCATTAATTCGCAGGGGCAGGTAGTCGATAAAATCCGCATTCCAGCCAGCCACACCAGCTTGCAGCCCGTCGTACTGGTCGCTGCGCCAGAGCGTGCGCAAATTTACATGCGATCGGGTAACGCTCGCGCGCTCATGACTTCCGGGACGGCTGATGCAGGCCGGCACTGGTCTTCTGTCCAGGCCAGCAGCTGGCCCAACCCCGATTCGGCACTGGCCGGCGTGGTAAGCCAGACAGGCATGCAGTGGATCGCCCTGAACCCGTCGTCCACAAACCGCGAGACACTGGCATTGCTGGCGACCACGGCGGGCGGCAGCTTTGAGGGGGTGCCACTTTGGGTGGTGGAGGCGTCGCCTCAACCCGGCTCCCGTCTCTTGCTCGGTGATTACCAGCGTCTGCTGACCAGGGAACTCAGAGCCCAGGGGGCGACCGAAATGCAGGCGCAAGCCTATGTGGTCAGCGCCCAACGCCAGCTGTGTGGTGCAGAAACCTGTGCACAGGAATTTTCTTACCCATTTTTGCTGCAGAGCGGTGATGGCACGCTTCACCTGCTATACACCTGGCACCGTACGCGCATCAAGCACATCCAGCTAGACCCCTTGCAAGCCCTGCATTCTTCACAACCTCTTCCTGCTGCGCCCGCAGCCTCAAACCATGTTGCCACCCCTCACTGATCTGGCGGCCTTGCTGGGCATTGGCCTGGTGCTGAGTGCTGGTTGCTTGCGTGTAGTGGGCGGCAAGCAGCGACCAGGCCTGCTGGCGAAATGGGTCACGATGGTGTTTTTTGTCGCGCTGTGGTGGCCCCTGGGCCCGGCGCAGTTACCGCTGGTGGCGTATGTCAGGGGTGTCAGTTCGGACCTGAGCATCACTTTGGTCGCGCTGGTCTGTCTGGGCATGTACCGCCGTCTTTTCGGGTTGCCTGATGGCAACACGCAGGAGCGAGCGGTATTGCATGGTGCGCTGGCCGTGGCAGCCGTATTTTTATACCCGCTCGCGCTGGGCTGGGGTGACTGGGATGCCTACAGGACAGGCTGGGCATCCAGTCCCGGTGCGCCGGGACTGTGGTTCGCCTTGCTGGCGCTCTCGCTGGGGTGCTGGTACAAGGGACTCCGGCTGCTGCCACTGCTGGTGGGGCTGGCTTTGCTTGCATGGTGTGCAGGCTTGCTGGAGTCGACCAACCTGTGGGACTACCTGATAGACCCCTGGCTCGCCATGGCCTCACTTTTTCAGTGCGCGAGATTGGGCCTGGGGCGCTTGCGGACGCGATTCGGCCAGCCGCGTACTTGTCGTCCTGCAGCTGCGGCGGCAAAATAACCCGGCTTGCCTTGCGTGTTCTTAAAATGGTCACCAGTATTTTTCAGAATCACTTTGAAAAGTGGATAACCGGAGTAGTTAGTTGAAACCGTTCGCTTTTGTTTTTCCTGGCCAGGGCTCGCAGTCCGTTGGCATGCTGGACGCCTGGGGCGACCATCCCGTCGTCATGCAAACGCTGGCCGAGGCGTCTGACGCGTTGGGCGAGGATATCGGGCGCCTCATCAAGGAGGGGCCAAAGGAGGCGCTGGCGTTGACGACCAATACCCAGCCCATCATGCTGGTGGCAGGCGTGGCCGCTTACCGCGCATGGATGTTCGAGACAGGAGTTGCGCCCTCCGTGGTGGCGGGCCACTCACTCGGCGAGTATTCTGCGCTGGTGGCCTCTGGGGTCTTGAGTCTGTCGCAGGCGGCGCCTCTGGTGCGTTTTCGGGCGCAGGCCATGCAGGACGCCGTACCAGTGGGTGTCGGTGCGATGGCCGCCATTCTGGGCATGGACGCGGCCAGGGTCATTGAAGGCTGCGCGGAAGCGGTGCGTACTTTTGGGCTCAATACCCCGGAGGTGGTGGAGGCCGTCAACTTCAACGACCCTTTGCAGACGGTGATCGCTGGCAGCAAGGCGGCGGTCGACAAAGCCTGCGAAGTACTCAAAGCCAATGGCGCGAAACGTGCCTTGCCCCTGTCGGTGTCTGCCCCTTTCCATTCCAGCCTGATGAAACCTGCAGCCGACACGTTGAAGGAAAAACTGGCGTCGGTGCATTTCGCGGCACCCAAGATCCCTGTCATCAACAATATCGAGGTGGCCTGCGAGACGGACGCTGACCGTATACGTGGTGCGCTGTATGCGCAGGCATTTGGTCCCGTGCGCTGGGTGGAGTGCGTGCGCGCCATGAAGCTGCGGGGTGTGAGCCACATTGTGGAGTGCGGACCCGGTAAGGTGCTGGCTGGCATGGTCAAGAGAATTGATCCCGACCTGACCGGTGCACCTTTGTTTGATCCCGCCTCGCTGACTGAGGCGAAGGAGATGCTGGCATGAGCGACATCAAGTTTGAAGGACAGGTTGCGCTGGTCACCGGGGCATCGCGCGGCATAGGCGCCGCCATCGCGCTTGAACTGGCGCAAAAGGGCCTGAAGGTGATTGGCACTGCGACCACTGACGAAGGGGCTGCAAAAATCAGCCATGCCCTTGCAGCATTTTCAGGCTGTGGCGGTAAATGCCTGAATGTGAACGATGCAGCCTCCGCCGAGGCACTGATAGACAGCATGGTCAAAGAATATGGCGGCCTGCAGGTGTTGGTGAACAACGCCGGCATCACGCGAGACATGCTGGCGATGCGTCTCAAGGACGACGATTGGGACGCAGTACTCGACACCAATCTGAAGGCCGTGTTTCGCATGAGCCGGGCGGTGATGCGGACCATGATGAAACAGCGCTATGGCCGCATCATCAGCATTACTTCGGTGGTGGGCGCTTCGGGCAATGCCGGGCAGTCCAATTACGCTGCGGCCAAGGCCGGCGTCGCAGGCATGACGCGGGCACTGGCGCGCGAATTGGGTTCCCGTAACATCACGGTCAACTGCATCGCTCCCGGATTTATCGAGACCGATATGACCGCCAGCCTGCCCGAAGAGCAGCAAAAATCACTGTTGGGACAAATTCCCCTGGGCCATCTGGGCAAGCCCCAAGACATCGCCCATGCGGTGGCGTTTATCGCCAGTCCCCAAGCTGCCTATATCACCGGTCAGGAAATTCACGTCAACGGCGGCATGTACATGTAGCAAGGCCCAGGGCCTTGGCACTGTCGGCGTCATCAAAACAGCCTGCTGACAGTGGTAAAACACAGGAAATCGACGCCGGTTTTTATCCGTCCGGCCCGGTGCTTAGGGAAACAACTCTAACGCGGTAAAATCACGGATTAATTTACTACCCTCAGAGGGATTTATGAGCGATATCGAAGCACGTGTTAAGAAAATCATTGCCGAACAACTTGGCGTGGAAGAAGGTCAAGTGACCAGCGAAAAAGCCTTTGTGGCCGATCTGGGTGCTGACTCCCTTGACACCGTAGAACTGGTCATGGCCCTGGAAGACGAGTTTGGCATTGAGATTCCCGACGAGGACGCCGAGAAAATCACCACCGTTCAAAACGCGATTGATTACGCGAATACCCATCAAAAAGCCTGAAGCTGACGCGCGCAGCGCCTGCTGCCTTTTTGCTTCTCCCAAGCCTGAAAAGCCAATCATGGTTTTTTCAGGCCTTTTCAGATCTTTTCTCAGGATTACTGAATGAGCCGTCGTCGTGTTGTCGTGACTGGTCTGGGCTGTGTCAGCCCCGTGGGAAATACCGTGGCCGATTCCTGGGCCAACCTGCTTGCCGGTCAGTCGGGCATTGACCTGATCACGCAATTTGATGCGAGCAACTTTGCCTGCAAATTTGCGGGCGAGGTCAAGGGCTTCAATATCGCGGACTACATTCCCGAAAAAGAAGCCCGGCACATGGACCGGTTTATTCATCTGGGTCTGGCCGCTGCCTGCCAGGCGGTGGCTGACAGCGGTTTGCCTACCGGCGAGGCGCTTGGCTACGAAATGGCCACGCGTATCGGCTGCAACATTGGTTCGGGCATTGGCGGTTTGCCGCTGATCGAGCAGACGCATGCGGAGTTGGTCAATCGTGGCCCACGGCGGATCTCCCCGTTTTTTGTGCCCGCCTCGATCATCAACATGATCTCCGGGCATGTCTCCATCAAGTATGGTTTCAAGGGCCCCAGCATTGCCGTTGTGACAGCTTGTACCACCGGGCTTCATGCCATTGGCCTGTCGGCCCGCATGATTGAGTATGGTGACTGCGACGTCATGATTGCCGGCGGCGCCGAGGCAACCGTGTCCCCCCTGGGGGTTGGCGGCTTTGCAGCGGCCCGGGCACTGTCAACCCGTAATGAGGACCCCAAAACAGCGTCACGTCCGTGGGACAAGGACCGTGACGGGTTTGTACTCGGCGAGGGCGGCGGTGTCATGGTGCTCGAAGAATACGAGCACGCCAAGGCGCGCGGTGCAAAGATTTACGCCGAGGTCTCGGGTTTCGGCATGAGTGCTGATGCGTTTCACATGACGGCCCCCGACATTGACGGCCCACGCCGCTCCATGGCCATGGCGCTGAAAAATGCCGGCGTCAATGCAGAGGAGGTGGGCTACCTCAACGCACACGGTACATCTACCCCTCTGGGCGACCTGAATGAAACCAATGCCATCAAGGCTGCGTTTGGTGCCCATGCGGCAAATATGGTCGTCAGCTCGACGAAATCCATGACGGGCCATTTGCTGGGCGGTGCGGGTGGTATCGAGTCGGTGTTCACGGTATTGGCCCTGCACCACCAGAAAATTCCTCCCACCATCAATATTTTTAACCAGGATCCTGAATGTGATCTTGATTACTGTGCCAACACCGCGCGTGACGTCAACATTAACGTGGCGGTTAAAAACAACTTCGGCTTCGGTGGCACCAATGGCTCGCTGGTTTTCAAGCGCGTGTAACGCGGCTTGACTGAGTCCATTCAAGCACGCTCCACAACTATTGCCTGTCTTGACCTTACACAACGCCCCGCCGGTTGTCTACCCGCTGGGGCGTTCGCGTTTTCAGGGTTTGCTGTTTCTGGGGATATGGCTGCTTGGGTTGCTCGTGTGCGTGCTGTGGTTCGCTGCGACCCGCCAACCCGATTGGCGCATGGCAGTCGCCCTGGCCGCTGTGCTGGTGGCCGGGACAGCGGCGTACAGCGCCTGGAGCAACACCCCTGTTGGCCAGTTGCGATGGGACGGCAAGGTATGGTGCTGGGAAAGCCTGAGCTACCAGACAGGTGCCGCTGAATATGAACTGACCGTGATTGCGGACGCTCAGCATGTGCTGCTGCTCAGGCTCGAAAACCCGGCGCGTGCCAGATTGTGGTTATGGGCCGAGCGCAAGGCTTCGCCAGAGCGCTGGCTTGATTTGCGCCGCGCCGTCTATTCACCGCATAAATCGCACAGCACTTCGCAGCACACCGACTTGCCGTCCTCGGAAACGCCTGCGGCTGTGGCAGTATCGGACTCTATGCATGCTGTAGATGTTGCACGTACCACCCCATGAGCAGCGACGCACACGTGCCTCCTTCCGAAAAACCATCCGACAGTGATGCTGTGCTGGTGGCGCGCACCGTCGCGGGGGATCAAAAAGCGTTCGAACTGCTGGTCATCAAATACCAGCGACGTATCCAGCGCCTGATTGGGCGCATGGTTCGCGACGTGGATCTGGTGGAAGACATTGCCCAGGAGACTTTCATCCGGGCTTACCGGGCGCTCGCGCAGTTCAGGGGTGAGGCCCAGTTCTACACCTGGCTGTACCGCATCGCGGTCAATACCGCCAAAAAGGCCTTGATGGACCTCAAGCGCGACCCCACGGTCTCGGAGAATTCCTTCAAATCCGGTCAAAACGATGAAAGCGATGAAACTTCCCCGCTGGAAAACGAACTAACAAGTTCCGAAACGCCTGATGCCGTGCTGGCCAGCAAGGAAATAGCGGAGATCATCAATGCCGCCATGGACGCGCTGCCCGAAGAGCTCCGCCAGGCCATTACTTTGCGTGAAATAGAGGGCCTGAGCTACGAAGAGATATCTGAAGCCATGAGCTGCCCGATTGGTACGGTGCGGTCCCGGATTTTCAGGGCGAGAGAGGCTATTTCGGAAAAGATCAAGCCTTTGCTGGAAAACCAGTCAGGCAAGCGCTGGTGAGCAGCGTGCTTGCGGGGCTGACGCTCGGGCCAACCGTCCGTGCGTCAGATCAGATTTTTTGCGTTTTAAACCGGCAGCATGACTGCCAATGAATACCATGAAACCGTCAATGCAAACCCGCGAACTGATGTCTGCCCTGGTCGATGGCCAACTGGGCGGCGACGATGTTGCGGCCGCTCTCCAGGCCTGCGAGCTTGACCCGTCTGCGCTGACCCGCTGGAACACCTACCACCTGATTGGTGAAGCGCTGCGTGCACCTGTGGCCGTGTCTGCCATTGACGTGCAGGGCGGGGCCATGGCTTTTGCCGACCGGCTCAACCAGCGCTTGGCGCAGGAGCCGCCACTGAAACAGGAGCGCCCGGCGGGTGACGTCGTTTTTCTTGCGCCTGATCCAAAAACATCTGCGGGCCAGGTGGTTCATCACCGCGGTCCGGCGTCCAATGATGGCAATTTTCGCTGGAAGCTGGTGGCTGGCTTTGCGTCCCTGGCCGCAGTTTCCGCGATCGCCTGGAACACATCGGGCTTTTTGCCCCCCGCTTTTGCGCCGCAGCTTGCCCGCGGGCCGGGTGCACAGCAAGTGGTGGTTGCCTCACCCCAGGGACCTGTGGTGCGCGACGCCAGGCTGGAAGAACTGTTGGCGGCGCACCGGCAACTCGGGGGAACGTCGGCCCTGCAGGAGCCTTCTGGCTTTCTGCGAAATGCGACCTTTGAGACACCTCCGGGTGCGAACCGCTGAGGAAGGCTTGCGTTGCAGAATATTCTTTCAAAGCACATGAGTTTCAAGCAATTCAGGCTTCTTGCCCTTTCATCATGGGCGCTGCTAGCTATGAATTATGTAGCGGCCCAGGGTCATTCATCCGTTCCGGTTCCTGCGCAGACTGCCGCTACCCTGGAGTCCAGAGGCATCAACGACTGGTTGATGAGAATGCATGAGGCCTCCAAAAACCGTGCCTACATCGGAACTTTCGTGGTCTCTTCGGGCGCTGGCATGTCCAGCGCCAAGATATGGCATGTCTGCGAAGGCAACCAGCAGATGGAGCGGGTTGAAACATTGACCGGCGCGCCGCGTTCGATCTTTCGGCACAACGATCAGGTTCTTACCTTCATGCCGGACCACAAAGTGGTTCGCAGCGAGAAGCGGGAGTCGCTGGGCCTGTTCCCTGGCTTGCAGCAGTCTGCCGACAGCCGTATCAGCGATTTTTACAAGGTGCGCCAGGAGGGCGTTGAGCGCGTGGCCGGTGTTGAAGCCGACGTCGTTGTGCTGGTACCCAAAGACACCATGCGGTTCGGCTACCGGGTCTGGACCGAGCAGAAAAAAGGGCTGGTGGTCAAACTGCAAACACTGGACATCGACGGCAAGGTGCTTGAACAGGCCGCTTTTTCGGAACTGCAACTGGATGCGCCCGTCAAAATGGAGAAACTTCTCCAGATGATGGGCAAGGTAGAGGGCTACCGTGTTGAGAAACCCGTACTGGTGAAAACTACCGCCAGCGCCGAAGGCTGGGTACTGAAGGCGCCAGTGGCGGGCTTCAAGCCCGTGAGCTGCTACAAGCGGCCTGGCGTGGAAGCCGGCGAGGAGCCCTTGCAATGGATGTTCTCTGACGGTCTGGCCTCGGTGTCGATTTTTCTGGAACCCTTTGACCGGCAACGGCACGACAAGACCTCCAGCCTGTCGATGGGGGCCACCCAGACGATGACGAAGCAACTCGATGCCTATTGGCTGACGGTCATGGGCGAGGTTCCCATGTCGACGCTGCGGCTCTTTGCCAGCGGACTGGAGCGTAAAAAGTGAACCCGGTGTCTGCGCGGTGTGCCAGTCAGAAGACGAAAATGGCCTGCTGTAAAACCGTGTCCATTTCTGATTTCCCGGGCCGCTGCAAGGCCTGCCTGCCCCTCTATTGATGACAAGGCTGATGATGTTTGAATTGAAACCGAAACCACTGCGCTCCTACCTTGCGGCAGGCATGCTGGCGCTCATTGCCGGCAGTGCCATGCTGCCTGTCCAACCCGTTCTGGCGCAGAGCCGCACGCTGCCTGATTTCACGGACCTGGTGGAGCAGGTGGGGCCGTCTGTGGTCAATATTCGCACGCTGGAAAAAGTCAAAGCCGCCAGCACCAGCGGTGCCGACGAACAAATGCTGGAATTTTTCAAGCGTTTTGGCATTCCCGTACCCCCCAACCTGCCCCGTACTCCACGGCCAGACCGTGGCCAACCCTCACAGCCTGACGAAGAGCAGCCCCGTGGCGTGGGGTCGGGTTTCATCTTGACAGCGGACGGCTATGTCATGACCAACGCCCATGTCGTGGAGGGTGCGGATGAGGTGATCGTGACCCTTCCGGACAAGCGCGAGTTCAAGGCCAAAATCATTGGCACCGACAAGCGCAGCGATGTCGCGGTGGTAAAAATTGAAGCCAGCGGATTGCCTGCCGTCAAAATTGGCGACATCAACCGCCTGAAAGTTGGGGAGTGGGTGATGGCCATCGGTTCGCCGTTTGGCCTGGAAAACACCGTGACGGCCGGCATTGTCAGCGCCAAACAGCGCGACACGGGCGACTATCTGCCTTTCATCCAGACCGACGTGGCGATCAACCCTGGCAACTCCGGTGGCCCACTGATCAATATGCGTGGCGAGGTTGTTGGTATCAACAGCCAGATCTATTCCCGTTCCGGCGGCTTCCAGGGCATTTCGTTTGCCATCCCTATTGATGAAGCGGTGCGTGTGTCAGACCAGCTGCGCAACAGTGGCAAGGTGACGCGCGGGCGTATTGGCGTTCAGATTGACCAGGTCAGCAAGGAAATTGCCGAGTCCATTGGCCTGGGCAAGCCGCAGGGCGCGCTGGTCAGAGGGGTTGAAAGCGGCGCACCAGCAGAAAAGGCGGGCATCGAAGCCGGTGACATCATCATCAGGTTTGATGGCAAGCCCATCGAAAAATCCAGTGACCTGCCGCGTATGGTCGGTAACGTGAAACCCGGCACCAAGGCGGTAGTCACCGTGTTCAGGCGGGGTGTGGCCAAGGATCTGTCAGTCACCATCGCCGAGGTCGAGCCTGAGAAAACCGCGCGCAAGGCGTCCGCCCCTGAGCCCAAGCCGCCAGTGGCAGGTCCTGCGCAGTCGATTGGTCTCGTGTTGAGTGATTTGACCGATGCCCAGAAGAAAGAGCTCAAGATCAAAGGTGGCGTCAAGGTTGACTCTGTGGACGGCGTGGCGGGCCGGGCCGGACTGCGTGAGGGTGATGTAATTGTCCAGATTGCCAATGCCGAGATCGCGAGCGTCAAGGAGTTCGATGCTGCGTTGGCGAAGATCGACAAATCCAAGGCGATCAATGTGCTGTTCCGTCGTGGTGAGTGGGCGCAATACGCCCTGATACGACCTGCACGTTAAAGGGTGTGCGCGGCACGCGGCTCCAATTCCCGGGCGTGACCGGGTGTTCTGCTGTCCTCCGGTAAGCCCTGAAAACCTCCATACCCCTCGTCGGTTTGGGGGTTTTTTAGACCGGGGCGCGTGCTTTTTGAGCCCCCATCAAATATATTTTGATGGTTTTTTGATTGATTATTTGTTAGTGAATGCTCACAAATGAAAGAGCATCCTGATAGATTTGGTTATAATTAAGAACTCATTGTTTGCTTTTTTGGCATATAGAGGTGACGGAGTTGCAGGATTTACGTTCAATTGAAGCTATCCACCTTTGATCCACAGTTCACCCACAAGTTGTCCATAGCCAAACAGTGTAAAATTGTGAACAAGTTGTGCATAAGATTCCTGTTGCTAGCTTGCAACGACAAAGACATGGCCGTTTTGGGGCTGTTCGGCACGGGCTTTTTGCCTACAATGAAGTTCCAACTATCGCAGTTGCCATAGATTGTTGGTTCAGGGCGCGTCATTACTCGACGCGCCCTTTTTTATGGTTCATTGCGAATCGCATTCCATCTCTTCGCAATACAAACAAGCACTTAGGCGTTTTCGTTGATGAATCACATCAGAAATTTCTCGATCATTGCGCACATTGATCACGGCAAATCCACTCTCGCAGATCGCATCATCCAGCGATGTGGTGGCTTGCAGGATCGCGAGATGAGTGCGCAGGTTCTCGATTCGATGGACATTGAAAAAGAGCGTGGGATAACCATCAAGGCGCAGACCGCTGCGCTGAAATACAAGGCACTTGATGGTCAGGTCTACAACCTCAATCTGATCGATACGCCAGGTCATGTTGACTTCTCCTATGAAGTGAGTCGTTCACTGTCTGCCTGTGAAGGTGCTCTGCTGGTGGTCGATGCGAGCCAGGGCGTGGAAGCCCAGACCGTGGCCAACTGCTACACCGCGCTTGAGCTCGGCGTGGAAGTCGTTCCCGTACTGAACAAGATGGATTTGCCGCAGGCCGACCCCGACAACGCCAAGCAGGAAATCGAAGAAGTGATTGGCATTGACGCGACCGACGCGATTCCGTGCAGCGCCAAAACCGGCATGGGTATCGACGAAATTCTCGAAGCGGTGGTGGCCAGGATTCCCCCCCCGAAAGGCAACCTGGCGGGCGCACTGCGCGCCATGATCATCGACAGCTGGTACGACGCCTATGTGGGCGTGGTGATGCTGGTGCGCGTTGTGGATGGCCGGCTCGCCAAAGGCGACCGCATCAAGCTGATGGCCAGCGAAGCGACCTATAACGCGGAGCAGCTGGGCGTCTTCACCCCGCACACTGAGCCGCGCCAGTCGCTCGAAGCGGGCGAGGTGGGCTTTGTGATCGCGGGTATCAAGGAGCTCCAGGCCGCCCGCGTCGGAGACACCATCACCCTGATCAAGGCCGGTAGCGGCGGTGCTGCATTTACTGCCACGCAAGCCCTGCCAGGTTTCAAGGAAATTCAGCCAGCGGTGTTTGCGGGTTTGTACCCATCTGAAGCCAGTGAGTACGAATCCCTGCGCGACGCGCTTGAAAAGCTCAAGCTCAACGATGCATCCCTGCATTACGAGCCTGAAGTCAGCGAGGCCCTTGGCTTTGGCTTCAGGTGCGGCTTTCTGGGTCTGCTGCACATGGAAATTGTGCAGGAGCGGCTGGAGCGTGAGTTTGACCAGGACCTGATCACGACCGCACCGAGCGTGGTGTACGAGGTGCTTCAGGCCGATGGCGAAGTCATCAAGGTTGAGAATCCGTCAAAAATTCCGGATGCCGGACGCGTCAACGAGATTCGCGAACCCATCGTCACGGTGCATCTGTATATGCCGCAAGACTATGTGGGTGCCGTCATGACGCTGGCCAACCAGAAACGCGGCGTACAGCTGAACATGGCCTACCACGGCAAGCAGGTCATGCTGACCTATGAAATGCCCCTGGGCGAGATCGTGCTGGACTTCTTTGACAAGCTCAAATCCGTGTCGCGCGGCTATGCATCCATGGACTACGAGTTCAAGGAATTCCGTGCCTCCGACGTGGTGAAGGTTGATATTTTGCTGAACGGTGAAAAAGTGGACGCGCTTTCCATCATTGTTCACCGCAGCCAATCGGCCTACCGTGGTCGGGCCGTGGTGGCCAAAATGCGCGAAATCATTTCGCGCCAGCAATTCGATGTCGCCATTCAGGCCGCCATTGGCGCCAACATTATTGCGCGTGAGACAATTAAAGCGCTGCGCAAGAACGTGATCGCCAAGTGCTACGGCGGCGATATTTCACGCAAGCGCAAACTTCTTGAAAAACAAAAAGCGGGTAAAAAACGCATGAAACAAATCGGTTCGGTGGAGGTGCCACAAGAAGCCTTCCTGGCTATCTTGCAGGTGGAAGACTGATGCCCCACACAACAACCCGGGCCATGGGTTCAATCACTGCCATCGTGCTTGCAGCGTTCGTCGGTTATGGCGCTGCCTGGTATTTTGGTGCGGTGGAAGGCAATTTCTCGCTGCTGCTGTTTCTTGCCACCGTGGTGACCGGTATTTACTGGCTGGCAGAGCGGTTTTACTTTTTGCCGCAGCGGCGCGAAGCGGTGGCCACACTGGAAGCAAGCACCTCATCGCGCGTGGCCGAGCTCGCCAAAATGGGCATCAGCCAGGTCGACGACAACACCCATGACGCCAAAAGCCGGCTCATCATGCAGCCCTGGTGGCTGGACTGGACCGCCGGTCTGTTTCCGGTCATCGTCGTGGTTTTTTTGCTGCGGTCGTTCCTGTTCGAACCCTTCAAAATTCCGTCGGGTTCCATGATTCCGACGCTGATGGTCAACGACCTGATTCTGGTGAACAAGTTTCACTATGGCGTACGCCTGCCCGTCACCAACACCAAGCTGCTGAACAACCACAGCCCACAGCGTGGCGACGTCATGGTGTTTCGCTATCCACCCAAGCCAAGTCTTGACTACATCAAGCGGGTGGTGGGTGTGCCTGGTGACGAGGTGTCCTACCTGAACAAGCAGCTGACCATCAATGGCAAGCCCCTGCCGAAAACCGCACTGCCTGATTTTTTCGACCCGGATGCGCTGCGTTATTCCAAGCAGTTTGAAGAAACCAATACCAACCGCACCTACCGCATACTCAACGATGACGACCGGCCCGCCTTCATTCCGGGGGCGGATGACTTCCAGTTCAAGCAAAATTGCCGTTACAGTAGTCAGGGCCTTGTTTGCAAGGTCCCCGAAGGGCACTATTTCATGATGGGCGACAATCGGGACAATTCACTGGACTCCCGTTATTGGGGTTTTGTGCCCGAAAAGAACATCGTGGGCAAAGCCTTCTTTGTCTGGATGAACTTCGGTAACCTCAAGCGTATTGGTTCTTTCGATTAATTTCGGCACCGGCGCGGGGCTGCAGCATCCGCCTTCTGGCGGTCAACGCACTTTCTGGACAGAGCAGGAGAAAAAAATGAAATTTCAGCAACGTGGCATTTCCTTGATTGGCCTCCTGTTTGTGGGCGGCGTGATTGCGTGCGCCGGTGTCCTGCTGGCCCAGGCCGTGCCCACAGTGATTGAATTTCAGGCCATTACCAAAGCCGCCAACAAAGCCGCTGATGGCGCTACGGTGGCTGAAGTGCGCTCCCTTTTCGACAAGGCGGCTTCGGTGGACGACATCAAGTCCATTACCGGGAAAGACCTGGAAATCAGCAAGGAGAACGGTAAAACCGTCGTTGCCTTTGCCTACACCCGCGAAATCCACATGGCCGGCCCTGCCTACCTGCTGCTCAAGTACAACGGCCGATCCAAGTAAGTGCGAGCCAGCGGTACCCCAAGCCCAGATCTGCTGGCACTGCAAAAGCGCTTGCAGCATGAGTTTTCCAATCCCGGTCTGCTTGCGCAGGCACTGACGCACCGCAGTTTTTCTTCGGACCACAACGAACGCATCGAGTTTCTCGGTGACTCGGTATTGAATCTGGCGGTGGCCGGGTTGCTGTATGAGCAGCTTAGCGAGCTACCGGAAGGGGATTTGTCGCGGGTGCGCGCCAACCTCGTCAAGCAGGACACCCTGCATCAGCTGGCGGTCGTGTTGGGGCTGCCCGCCTTGCTAAAGCTGGGCGAAGGCGAAGCCCGTTCAGGCGGCCAGAAGCGCCCCTCCATTCTGGCCGATGCCCTGGAAGCCGTGATAGGCGCTGTCTACCTGGATGCCGGTTTTCAGGCCGCAGACCAGCTGGTGCGCCGTCTCTTCAAGGACGTTGAAATCAACCCCCAGATGCAGGCCATCGGCAAAGACCCGAAAACGCAATTGCAGGAGTGGTTGCAGGGGCGCAAAATGAACCTGCCCATTTACCGGGTGGTGGGCACCATGGGCGCAGCGCACAAGCAGACCTTTGATGTTGAATGCGAAATTGCCGAGTATGGCCGCGCGGAGCGCGGTATTGGCGGTTCACGGCGCGCCGGTGAGCAGGCGGCCGCTTCGGCCATGCTGGTGTTTGTCAAAACACTCGACACCTGATCCGGCGTTACCCAACAGTCGCCCACCACTATTCAGAAAATTATGAGCACAGGTAGAAAAGAAACCGGCAAGGCCGCCAAAACGCCGTCTAAAACACCTTCTGGCGCACTGCCTGAAGCGCCGTTGAAAGTGCCTCCGAAAGTGCCGAAAAAGGCTGCGGTCAAGACGGCTGTGAGCCCGCCAGCGCCTGGCCCCATTGAACCGGAAGGCCATGACGCCATTGGTGCCATGCTGGCCCAGGCATCGCTGTCGCGCGGTGCGGCCAGGCCTGCCGATGAAAGCGCTGCACCCGTCAACAGCGTGCCAGCCGACGAGCAGCGTTGTGGATTGATCGCCATCGTGGGCAAACCCAACGTGGGCAAATCGACCCTGCTCAATGCGCTGGTGGGCCAAAAAATCAGCATCACCTCGCGCAAGGCGCAAACCACGCGCCACCGCATCACCGGCATGCGCACGGTGGGCGCGACGCAGTATGTGTTTGTCGATACGCCCGGCTTTCAGACCCGCCACGGCAATGCCCTGAACCGCTCGCTGAACCGTACCGTGGTCGGTGCGGTTAACGACGTGGACCTGATTGTGTTTGTGGTGGAAGCGGGCCAGTTCAACCAGGCCGACGCCAAAGTGCTGTCCCTGCTGCCCGAAAAGACACCGGCGATTTTGCTGGCCAACAAGTTTGACCTGATTCACCGCCGTGCCGACATTGCCCCCTGGCTCAAGGAGATGCAGGCGCGCCACAACTTTGCCGAGTTTGTCCCCATGTCGGCCAACAACGCCAAAGACATTGAGCGTCTGTTCGGTATTTGCGAAAAATACCTGCCGCTGCAGCCCTGGATGTATGGCGCCGACGAACTGACAGACCGCAGCGACCGCTTCATGGCGGCCGAGATCATTCGGGAGAAACTGTTCCGACTGACCGGTGACGAGTTGCCCTATACCTCGACCGTGATCATTGACCAGTATGCGGAAGAAGGCAATTTGCGCAAGATTGCCGCCACCATCGTGGTCGAGCGTGACGGCCACAAGGGCATGATCATTGGTGAAAAGGGTGAAAAGCTCAAGCGCATTGGCACCGAAGCCCGCCATGAGCTGGAGACGCTGACCGGTGGCAAGGTGTTTCTCGAAATCTGGGTAAAAGTGAGATCGGGTTGGGCCGACGATGAGGCGCGCGTCAAAACGTTCGGCTACGAGTGAGTGCGGACTTCCGGACGCAGAAGGCACAAAGGTCCCGCAAACAACGCAGAAGCAAGACAGGTTTTACTTTTTCTTTTTGCGCCTTCTGCGAAATCTTTGCGTACTCTGCGTCTGGAAGTCCTGCCTTCGGTCCATTGAATCGCGTGATTGGAACGAAACACCGTGGTCACCAAACGCATCACTGACGAGCCCGCCTATGTGCTGCACCGCTACGACTGGAGCGAGTCGAGCCTGATTCTGGAGGTGTTTACCCGCCATTACGGCCGGGTGGCGCTGGTGGCGCGCGGAGCCAAAAAGCCCAGTTCCAGTTTTCGGCCGATTTTGCTGCCACTGCAGCCGCTGCACCTGGCTTTTGGGGGCGATGCCGAGATTCGCAACCTCAAAAGCGCCGAGTGGCAGGGCGGCCATGTCATGCCGACCGGGGATGCGCTGCTGTCGGGCTACTACCTCAATGAACTGCTGATGCGCCTGCTGGCCAGGGACGACCCGCACGCCGTCCTGTTTGACGCCTACGCCGCCACCGTGCAGCTTTTGGCCAGCCAGAGCCTGGACACGCTGCAGATTGCCCTGCGCGCCTTTGAACTGCGCTTGCTGCGTGACATTGGCCTGCTGCCGATGCTGGATATCGAAACGGCGACATTGGCGCCGCTGGCGCCCGACACCCGCTACGTGCTGGTGGCCGAGGCCGGTCTGCGGCAGGCCCATGATGACGACCGTACCAGCTTGCCTGGCGAGCAGTGGCAGGCACTGCAGCAGGCGCTGGGCGATGACGCGCTGTTTTCGGACACGGTTCGCGCCTGTATCCCGGGCCTGAATGAACTTAAACACCAGTTGCGGGCCCTGCTGCACTACCATTGTGGCGTGAAGGTGCTTAAAACCCGCCAGATGATGATGGACCTGCAAGCCTTTTAACCGTTGGTAATGCCATGAAGTTCTCCTCAACCACCGCCGCCCCGGCCGCTCCCGGTATTCGCAAGACTGCCCTGTCGGTCAACATCAACAAGGTTGCGCTGCTGCGCAACACCCGTCTGCTGGACATTCCGAGCGTGCTGCGAGCGGCCGAGCTGTGCCTGCAGGCCGGTGCGCGCGGCATCACCGTGCACCCACGGCCCGACGAGCGGCATATTCGGCCCGACGATGTGTACGAGATTGCCGCACTGATGAAGGACTGGCCAGACCGCGAGTTCAATATCGAAGGCAACCCCTTTCACAACCTCATGCAGTTCATGCATGACCTGACGGCACGCGGCCTGCCACTGCACCAGTGCACCTTTGTGCCCGACAGCCAGGACCAGTTCACCAGCGACCACGGCTGGAGCTTTCCCGCCGATGCGGCACGCCTGAAGCCCCTGATTGAGCAGGTGCATGCGCGCGGCGTGCGCGTCAGCCTTTTCATGGACCCGGTGCCCTCGGCCATGGCGGCCGCCAAAGCCGTGGGCGCAGACCGCGTGGAGTTTTATACCGAAACCTATGCCCGGGCCTCTGAGAGCAAGCAGAAGAAAGAGGCGCTGAGCCGCTTTTTTCTGGCCGCACAAGCGGCGGCCGCCATCGATTTGGGCATCAATGCCGGCCACGACCTGAATCGCGACAACCTCACCGGTTTTTTGCGCGCCGTGCCTGGCGTGCTTGAGGTGTCGATTGGTCACGCCCTGATCGCCGATGCGCTCGAACTGGGCTACGTCGCCACGGTGAAAGACTATCTGCGCTGCATTGACGACGCGTTTGTGCCGTTGGCAGCGGCCTGATGATTTTTGGCATCGGAACCGATATTTGCGACGTGCGCCGCATTCGCGCCAGCCTGGGGCGCCACGGTGAGCGGTTTGCCCGAAAAATCCTGAGCGACGGCGAGCTCGCGACCTGGAAAGCGCGCAGCGCCCGCTGGCCAGACCGTGGCGTCAGCTACCTGGCCACGCGCTTTTCAGCCAAAGAGGCCTTTAGCAAGGCCATCGGCCTGGGCATGCGCATGCCCATGACCTGGCGGCACTGCGAAATCACCCAGGCCGCCAGCGGCAAGCCGCAAATCGTGCTGCATGGCGCGTTGAAGACCTGGTTCGAGGCGCGCCAGCTCAGCGCCCATGTCAGCGTGAGCGATGAAACCGACTACGCCGCCAGCTTTGTGGTGGTGGAACACGCAGCCACCAATTCCCCTGTTTCTGCCAATCCCCTTATTTCCGGCGAAACCCGCCCCCCAGAACCATGACCTCTCCCGTTTCCCTGCACGCCCCCCTCATCATCGACGTTGCTGGCCTGGCA
>JANNXF010000032.1:0-7052 GCA_031409395.1 Polaromonas sp. | reverse complement strand
GGTGGGCGTGGTGTCGCCGTGGAACTACCCGGTGCAGCTGTCGCTGGGGCCGGTGATCACCGCGCTGGCGGCGGGCAACCGCGTCATGCTCAAGCCCAGCGAACTGACGCCGCGCACCTCGGCCCTGCTGGCCGAACTGCTGGGCAAGGCATTTGCGCCCGACGAGGTGTGTGTGGTGCAGGGCGACGGCAGCAACGACGCGCAATTTGCCGCTGAATTTTCCAGCCTGCCGTTTGACCATCTGTTTTTTACCGGCTCTACCGCCGTGGGCCGCAAGGTGGCCGAAGCCGCCGCCGCCAACCTGACCCCCACCACGCTGGAGCTGGGCGGCAAGTCGCCCTGCATCATTGACGCGTCGTGCAACATGGACAGCGCGGCCATCAAGATTGCGCACGGCAAGCTGCTCAACGCCGGCCAGACCTGCATTGCGCCTGACTACGTGCTGCTGCCCCGGGGCAGCGAAGCGGCTTTCGGTGCGGCTTTTGCCCGCGCCGTGGCCCAATTGTTCCCGACGATTGAGGGCAACCCCGACTACGCCGCCATCATCAGCCCGCGCCACCACGGGCGCCTGCAGGCGCTGCTGGCCGAAGCGCAAGGGCAGGGCGCGACGCTGCAGACCGTCAATACCGGGGGGGTGGGTGCCGCGGTGGCAGGCTCAAGGCAAATGCCGCCGGTACTGGTGTTTGACGCCCCTGCCAACGCCCGATTGCTGCAGGAAGAAATCTTTGGTCCCATCCTGCCGGTGCTGGCCTATGACTCGCTGGACCAGGCGATTGACCACATCAACGCCCGGCCACGGCCCCTGGCGCTGTACTGGTTTGGCACCGACAAGACCTCGCGTGATGCGGTGCTGGCCCGCACCGTGAGCGGCGGCGTGACCGTCAACGACACGCTGATGCACATTGCCCACGAAAACCTGCCGTTTGGCGGCGTGGGTGAGAGCGGCTGGGGCAGCTACCACGGTGAGGCCGGCTTTCTGCGCCTGACGCAGCAAAAACCGGTGCTGGTGCAGTCCAGGTGGGCGCGCGGTGACTTGTTTTACCCGCCGTATGGCCAGCGTTTTGACCAGATCATGGGTTTGCTCAAGCGTTTGATTTGACGCCTGGAACCCTGTTTCCTGCTGAAAATTCAAGCAATTTCAGGCTGTAGCCCAATCAAAACAGGCGCAGGCAGCTATGAAATCAGTAGCAAGTGGTGGACGGTTGCTAGGGCTGCATCCGCGCCTTCACTTCCCGCCCCAGCTCAATCACCGCCATGGCGTAGTAGCTGCTCCAGTTGTAGCGGGTGATGGCGTAAAAATTCTCGGTGCCGGCCACATAGCTGGGCGCGTCCGGGCCGTTCAGCAGCTCTATCAGGGCCAGCGGGCCGGGGTGCTGCAGGGCCGGGCCTTCCAGTACCGCGCCCTTGTCGGTAAAGCTCGCCACGCCGAAGGTGGGCAAGATGTCGGGGGCCATCAGGGCGTCCATTTGCAGGCGGCTGGCATCAAAACGCACCGGGTAGTGGGTGGCCATGCCAGGCTGCCAGTTGAAGGCCTTGAAGTAGCTGGCCACCGAACCAATCACGTCGGCCGGGCTGTTCCACAAATCGATGCTGCCGTCGCCGTCGAAGTCCACCGCAAATTTGGCCAGGCTTGAGGGCATGAACTGCGGCAGGCCCATGGCCCCGGCAAAGCTGCCCTTGACGGCCAGTGCGTCTGCCGGGCTGGCGCTGCGCCGGCTTTGCAGCGTTAAAAACTGCTCGATCTCGCCCTTGAAAAACTCGCTGCGCTCTGGCGCCCGGGGGTGGCTGGCCGGAAAGTCAAAGGCCAGCGTGGTCAGTGCGTCCATCACCCGAAAACTGCCGGTGTCACGCCCGTAAATGGTTTCCACACCGATGATGCCGACAATGATTTCAGCGGGCACGCCGTATTGCTGTTCGGCGCGTTCCAGGCTCGCCTGGTGGGCGCGCCAGAAGCGCACGCCGGCCTCAATGCGGACAGGGTCGATGAAGCGGCTGCGGTAGACCCGCCAGTTTTTGACAAAGGCCTTGGCCGGCGGCTGCATCAGCCGCGACACGGTGGCGCTGTACCTGGCCTGGCCGATGACGTCCCTGACCCACGCCGGGTCCAGGTCGCGGCGGCTCGCCAGATCGTCGGCAAAGGCCATGACGTCGGGGCGCGTGGCGTAGAGCGGGCCTTGTGCAGGCGCTGCCTTGGCCGCCGCCAGGGTCTTCAAGGGTTTTGCGTCGCCGGCCCATACAGCACCGGCGAGACCCGCTATTAAAAACAGAGCAAACCGGTGTGCGAAGCGGGACGGGTAGGAGGGTGTGTGAGGTGTCATGTGGGGGCCATGCGGGGGCCATGCGGGGGCCATGTGGGCTGGCTGAACCCGTTCAAGCCGATGAAGGGAGCTCGGCAATCCGGCAATTTTAGGCGGGCCACACAAGCCGGTTGAATTGTTGTTTCAGCAACTGCAAGGCTGGCGTGCGCCTGGCCTGGCCGGGCGCTGCCGCTGGCGACCGCGCATAGCGCTGCCACTCCAGCGCCATCAGCCAGTCATGCAGCGCCTGGGCCTCAAGCTGGTGGCCGTACCTGGCTTTGACCTGCAGCGCCAGCTGGCGGGCCGATGTGGCGTCGGTGCTGTCAATGCCCGCCTTGGCCAGGCGTTTGCGCGCACGGGCCAACAGGCGCAGCCAGGGGTCGTGCTGGGTACGCTCCCAGAGTGTCCAGCCAGCGCCCAACAGGCTGGCGAGCACCACAACACCAATCAGCACGTAGCTCAAATCCTGCCAGCTGGGCGATTCAAAACCGATGTTTTTGAGCAGGTTGAGCTGCTTGCCCTGGGTGTAATTGAGAATCCGCTGGTTCCAGGCGTTGTTGACGGCCTCCCAGGCGGCGCGCAGCTGGACCGCCAGCGTGGGGCTGAAGTTGCCCAGCGCCTGGGTCACCACGCCTTGCGGTGCCGCCAGCCGCTGCGAGGCACCGGTACGCCCGGGGGCCACGGCCGAGGTCGGGTCAACCCGCAGCCACCCCTGCCCGGCCTGCCAGACTTCGGCCCAGGCGTGGGCGTCGCTTTGCCGGACCACCCAAAACCCGTCAACACTATTGGGCTCACCACCCTGGTAGCCGGTCACGATGCGGGCCGGAATCCCCATGCCGCGCATCAGCACCACAAAGGCCGAGGCAATGTGTTCGCAAAAACCTTCCCTGCGGTCAAACCAGAATTCGTCGGCGGTGTCCTGGCCAAAAAGGCCGGGTTCCAGGGTGTAGACATAGCCGCCGGTACGCAGGCGCTGCAGCACGGCCTGCACCAGCAGGGCGGTGCGGTCCTGGGGCGGGGCGCCTGCCAGGCGTGGGTCGCTCAGCAGCTGGCGGCCCAGCGCCAGTGTGCGCGGGTTGGTACCTGCTGGCAGTTCGATGAACTCCTGCAAACCGGCAACGCCTTGCAGCGGCCCGTGCCTGAACAGGGTGTAGCTCTGCGCCTGGTAGCGCACCAGTTCCGTCAGGGGCCGGTTCACCAGCCACTGCAGGTCGGGTTGCATGCTGGCCTGGTAGCCTGGCAACACCGGGGCCTGTGCCGCTGCTTCCAGCACAAACAGCCAGTTCCGGCTGGTTGGTTCCAGCGTGACTTCGTAGTTGACGGGTGGGCCGGCCACGCCAAGGTTTGCCGTCACGCCGTAGCGCGATGACAAGCCGGTACTGGACGCCTGCCACTCCCGGCCATCAAAGCTGGACAGCACCGGCCCCCGAAAATACAGCTCGCGTTGTGGCGGCGGATTGCCTTCAAACCGGATGCGCATGGCAATGCTGTCGTTCAGCGCCAGCTTGGCAATGGTGCCTACCTGCATGCTGGAACTGAGCCCGCTGCGGCCGGCCATGGCGTCCCCAGGCACCCCCCACAGCGGGGCCACACGCGGAAACAGCACAAACAGCACCACCATGATGGGCGCGCCCAGCAGGGTCATCCAGCCGGCGGTTCTGGCGGCCTGCGCCAGTGGTGGCTTGCCCACTGGCATGTGCGCGTTGACCAATACCGTCAGCAGGCCCAGCAGGCCCAGCACCATGCTCAGGGCCGTCAGCAAAGACTGCGAGTAGAAAAAATTGCTCAGCATGCAGAAAAAGCCGAGAAAAAACACCACAAAGGCATCGCGCCGGGCGCGCAGTTCCAGTGTTTTAAGGGTGATCAACACCACCAGCAGGGTGACGCCGGCATCCCGGCCCAGCAGCGTGCGGTAGGTGGCGTAGGTGGCGGCCACGGTCAGGGCCAGCAGGGCCAGCAGCCACCATTTGCCCGGCAGGGCGCGCCCCTGCACGGCCAGAACACCCCGCCACAGCAGCACCGCAGCGGCCAGCGCGCTGCACCACAGCGGAAGGTTGCCGGTTTGGGGCAGCAGCACCCAGGCAATCACCAGCAGCAAAAACAGGGTGTCGCGGCCATCGCGCGGCAGATGGCGCAAGGCCGCCAGCGGCGACTGGACCCGGGTGGGCAAGCGGCTCAGCATACGGCCAGCGCCTCAAGGCATTGCCGTTTATGCGCTTCACCGCTGGCCGGTTTGATCTGCAGTCCGGGCAGGCGCAGGCCGTAGTCCAGGCCCAGCTTGTCGGCGTGCAAAACCCAGGCGCAGAGCCGGGACAGCGCCTGTTCGGTGCCGCCTGAACCGGCCTGCAGGACATCGAGCCAGAGCGTGTAGCGCTGGGCCTGTTGGGTGTCGCGCACCACCAGACCGCTGTCGGCGCGGCTGCTTTGCCAGTCGGCGGTCATCGCATTCACGGCCTTTTTCCAGACCACCAGCTTCATGGCGTCGCCGCGGCGGTAGGGCCGGACACCGTCAAATTCGCCGGTGCTTTGCGTCCGCAGGGATGCAGCCGCGCCACCTGACAGCGGCTCGCCGGGCGGCAAAGGGGGTGGGTTCAGTTCGGGCGCGGGGTAAACCAGAATCTGGGCGGCAGGCCGCCAGACCGTCCAGACGCGGAAGGTGCCCAGCGGAAAACGGGTTTCGGCGGTCAGCGTGGGCAGCCGGTGCAGACCGCGCCGCGCTGGTGTGAAGGCCACCTGTACCAGGCTGCTGCCCTGGGCGGGCACATCGGTCCAGGCCCAGTGGCGTTCGCCACCCTGTGGGGTGTTGACGTCTGTCGGGTTGAGCACGCTCATGCCGATACCATGGCGCGCCGAGCGCCTGGTGTTCGTCAGTTGTACTTCAAAAGTGGCTGTAGCCCCCGCGTAATGAGCGCCAGGAGCTATTAAATTCATAGCGAGTCCGCGCAGCGTGCCGTGGCAGACATGCATGCCCACCAGTGCGCTGCCGGCCAGCAAGAACGTCAGCAGGTAGCCCAGGTTGAGCTGGTAGTTGATGGACGCGACCAGCAGTACGAGCAGGGTGATGCCCAGCATCAGCCCCGGACGGGTCGGCAGGATGTACACCGTGCGCTGGGTCAGCGTGACGCTGTCGGTCAGCGGCAGGCGTGACTCAAACCAGCGCCTGAAACGCTTTTGCACGGCCCGGCCGGGGTGGATGGTCATCGAACGAAAACCTGGAGAAAAGGGTCGGTCACCGTTCAGGGCAGCGCCACGGCGTCCAGCATGGCGCGCACCTGCTCTACAGCGCCACGGCCGGCATCGCTGACGGGAATCAGCCGGTGCGCGGCGGTTTGCGGCAGCACCGCGGCAATGTCGTCGGGCGCCACGTAGTCGCGGTGGTTCAAAAACGCCTGGGCCTTGGCGGCCCGCATGATGGCGATGCCGGCGCGCGGGCTCAGGCCCTGCAAAAACCAGCGGCCCGAGCGGGTGGCGGCGATCAGGTCTTGCAGGTAGTTCAGCAGCGGGTCGGCGGCGTGAACCTGCATCACCTGCTGCTGCAGCTCCAGCAAATCGTGGGGTGCCAGCACCGCACGCAACTGGTCCACCATGTCGCGACGGTCGCCGCCCTTGAGCAGTTCACGCTCGGCGGCGCGGTCGGGGTAGCCCAGCGAAATCCGCATGTGAAAGCGGTCGAGCTGCGACTCGGGCAGGGCGTAGGTGCCCAGCTGGTCGTGGGGGTTTTGCGTGGCAATCACAAAAAAGGGCAAGGGCAGGGGGCGGGTTTCACCTTCTACCGTCACCTGTTTTTCTTCCATGGCTTCGAGCAGGGCGCTCTGGGTTTTGGGGCTGGCGCGGTTGATCTCGTCGGCCAGCAGCACCTGGGCAAACACCGGCCCGGGATGGAACACAAAATTCTCCTTTTGCCGCTCGTAAATCGACACGCCCGACAAATCGCTGGGCATCAGGTCGGCGGTGAACTGCACGCGCGAAAACTGCAGCCCGAAGGAGCGCGACAGCGCATGGGCCAGCGTGGTTTTGCCGACACCGGGTACGTCTTCAATCAGCAGGTGGCCGCCTGCCAGCAGGCAGGCTACGCAGTCGCGCACCTGCACAGGCTTGCCGACAATGATCGTGTTAAGCTGATCGAGGAGCGTTTGAAGTTTTTCTTTGACGTTCATGGCATTAACCTTACCGTAAAAATTTCACTCGATGAACGCGACTGGTTATTTCACCCATAAAGACTGCTGGAAGCACGAAATGGGCCCCGGGCACCCCGAGTGTCCCGAGCGCCTTGACGCCATTGAAGACCGGCTGTTGACCAGCGGCGTCGGAGACGCGCTGGACCGCCGCGAAGCGCCGCTGGCGGCCATCACCGACATCGAACTGGCGCACGACCGCATGCTGGTCGCGGCCATTCGGGGGCTGGGCGACCAGCTCGCCGACGACATCAATGCGGGCGGGCCCCGATACGCCCAGATTGACCCGGACACCCTGATGAACGTCCACACCTGGAACGCCGTGTTACGGGCCTCGGGTGCGGTGCTTGCCGCCACCGACAGCGTCATGGCGGGCGAGATGGAAAACGCCTTTTGCGCGGTGCGCCCGCCCGGCCACCATGCCTGCCACAGCAAAGCCATGGGCTTTTGCATTTTCAACAACGTGGCGATTGCGGCGCGTTACGCACTGGAGCGCCATGGCCTCAAGCGCGTGGCGATTGTTGATTTTGACGTACACCACGGCAATGGCACCGAAGACATTCTTGCCGGCGACGACCGG
>JANNXF010000031.1:0-4805 GCA_031409395.1 Polaromonas sp. | reverse complement strand
GTGCCGCTGATGTACAAAACCGGCCACTCGCTGATCAAGGCGAAGATGAAGGAAATCAACTCACCGCTCGGTGGCGAGATGAGCGGCCATATCTTTTTCAAAGAGCGCTGGTACGGCTTTGACGACGGCACCTACGCCGGTGCCCGCCTGCTGGAGATTGTCAGCCGCGTACCCGATGCCGGCGTGCTGCTCAACAGCCTGCCAAGCAGTTTCAGCACGCCAGAGCTGAACGTGCCCTGCCAAGAGGGCGAGCCGCATGCGGTGGTGGCGGCGCTGATCAGCAGCGTCAGCTTTGCGGCACCGGCCGTGGTTTCAACCATAGACGGGGTGCGCGTGGACTGGCCCGATGGCTTTGGCCTGATTCGCGCCTCCAACACCACGCCGGTGCTGGTGCTGCGCTTTGAAGGCCACACCCCGCAGGCGCTGCAACGCATTGAGGCTGACATGCTGGCGCTGCTGCGCAGTGTCAAGCCCGATGCCCGCTTTGCGGCCGCAGCGCACTAGACATGCTGCCCCCACGCTCGTCACTGCGTGTATTTCTCTGCCCCCCGAGGGAGCGCTGCGCCTGCGGCCTGGCAAAGCCAGCTCCGCGGCCCCTGCTGGTGAAGAGGGAGTCGCCACGCCGTTCACACCGTCTGCTGCGCAGCTTTCCGGGTGAAGCGACCCAGTGCGATGGCCTGCGGGCTATCGCGTTATGAAAATTCTGATGGTCAAACTGTCGTCGCTGGGCGATGTGGTGCACACCTTGCCGGTGGTGCAAGACATTCACGCCGCGCTGCCGGGCGCGCAAATTGACTGGGTGGTTGAAAAGTCGTTTGCCTCGCTGCTGGCGCGCTGCCCCGGTGTGCACCGGGTGATTCCGTGCGAAATACGGCGCTGGCGCAAGTCGCCGCTGGCGGCCGCCACGCGCAGCGAATGGCGCGCTTTCAGGGTGCAACTGCAGCAGGACGCTTATGACGCGGTGATAGACCTGCAGGGGCTCACCAAATCGGCGCTGGTGGCACGCCTGGCGCGTCTGGCGGCCGGCGGCCAACGCTATGCGCTGGCCAACCAGACCGACGGCTCGGGTTACGAGGCCCCGACGCGCTGGGTCGCCGATGTGGCGATTCACATCGCGCCCCGTACCGGTGCGGTGGCGCGCGCCCGCCTGCTGGCGGCGCAGGCGCTGGGCTACCCGCTGCTGCCCCACCCGGACTATGGGCTAAAAGTGCCTCAAGCCCAATCATTACGGGCGCAAGCAGCTCCTGAAAACATAGCAAGCAAGGCCTTGCCAGACACGGTTGCTTTTGTGCACGGCACCTCGCGCGCCGACAAACAATGGCCACTGGCGCATTGGGTGGCGCTGGGCCAGCGGCTGCAGGCGGCCGGTTACCGGGTTGCCCTGCCCCACGGCAGCGCCAGCGAGCTGGCGACCAGCCAGGCCATCGCCCAGGCGCTGAACCGCGACCAGACCACGGTGTGGCCCCGGCTGTCGCTCGATGCGCTGACCGGTGAACTCGCGCACTGCGCCGGTGTGGTGGGTGTGGACAGCGGTGTCAGCCACATCGCGGTGGCGCTTGATTTGCCGCATGTGCAGATCTACAACTTTGACACCGCCTGGCGCACCGGGCCAGACCCGGTGAGCGCTGGGGGCGCCCGGCAGGTCAGCGTGTTTGCCGTGCCCACGCCCGGCACCGACGCAGTGTGGCAGGCCTGGCTGGCTTGTCTTGCCGCGAGTCAGACAAAGGGTGAAGCAACGCGCAGGGAAAACGCACCATGAGCGGCTGGGCGCTGCGGACTTACTCGCTGCTGATGACGCTGGCGCAGCCGCTGCTGCGCCGCAAGCTGGCGCGGCGGGCACGCCAGGAGCCGGGCTATGGCGAAGCGGTGCAAGAACGCTTTGGTCACTACAGCCAGCCAGCGGAAACGCGCTCCGAACTGGTCTGGCTGCACGCGGTGTCGCTGGGTGAAACCCGCACCGCCGCCGTGCTGCTCAAGGGCTTGCGGGCACAGCACCCGGGGCTGCGCATGTTGCTCACCCACGGCACCGCCACCGGTCGCGCCGAAGGGGCCGCGCTGCTGCAGCCGGGTGATGTGCAGGTCTGGCAGCCGTGGGACACCCCGGCCGCTGTGGCGCGGTTTTTCAGCCACTTCAAGCCGCGCCTGGGGCTGCTGATGGAAACCGAGATCTGGCCCAACACGCTGGCGGCGGCCCGCGCGCGCGCGCTGCCGGTGCTGCTGGTCAATGGCCGCTTGTCCGGCAAATCCTTGCAGCAGGCGCTGCGCATGGCGCCGCTGTCGCTGCCGGCCTATGGCGCGTTGGCGGCGGTGTATGCACAGACCGGGGCCGACGCCCAGCGCTTCCGCCAGCTGGGCGCGCCGGTGGCCGGGGTGTTTGGCAACCTCAAGTTTGACGCCACGCCAGACGCCCGCCTGCACGCCCAGGGCAAGGCCTGGCGCGCCGCCCTGGCGCAACCGGTGCTGATGTTTGCCAGCTCGCGCGAGGGTGAAGAGGACGATTTTCTCAAGCAAATAAGTGCTTTTGCCCAATTATCACGGGCGCAGGCAGCTATTGATTTAGTAGCAACTGCCGCTGCTGACGGAGCGCTGCAAACCCGCTTGCCGCCTCGTTTCAGGGTGCTGCTGGTGCCGCGCCACCCGCAGCGCTTTCTGGAAGTCGAGGCGCTGGCGGTCCGGCACGGTTGGCGGGTCTCGCGCCGCTCGGGCTGGCTGGACGCCGCTCAGGGCCCGGCGGGCAGCGTCGAGGCCCTGAACGCCGACCTCTGGCTGGGCGATTCGCTCGGTGAGATGTCGCTGTACTACGCGCTCGCTGATGTGGCCCTGCTGGGCGGCAGCTTTGCGCCTATGGGCGGCCAGAACCTGATTGAGGCCGCTGCCTGCGGCTGCCCGGTGGTGATGGGGCCGCACACCTTCAATTTTGCCGAAGCCGCCGAACGCGCCGAAGCCAGCGGTGCCGCAGCGCGGGCGGCCGACATGTCTGAAGCGGTGACGCGGGCGCTGGCCCTGACGGACCAGCCCGGTGCGCAGGCGGCAGCGGTGGCCGCCAGCCTGGCGTTTGCCGCGGCCCACCAGGGCGCCAGCGCGCGCACCCTGGAGGCGGTGCGGCCTTTTTTACAGGGCAAGGCCCGAACGGCGTGATGGCATGGCGGCATGCTCCGGCAGGCCGCCGGGACATGCCTGCGGGCTTATTTCACCAGCAGTGCATTGATCTGCTGCAGGTCTTCGGCCGTCAGGGTGCCGTTGGCCTGGCGCAGGCGCAAGCCACCCAGCAGCACGTTGTAGCGCGCCTGTGCCAGGTCGCGTTTGGTCTGGAACAGCTGGCTTTGCGAGTTCAGCACGTCAATGACGATGCGCACACCAACCTGGTAGCCCAGCTTGTTGGCGTCGAGCGCGCTCTGGCTGGAGATTTCAGCGGCTTCCAGCGCCTTGACCTGGCCCTGGCCCGACACCACGCCGAAGTAGGCAGTGCGGGTGTTTTGCGCCACGGTGCGGCGTGCGCCGTCCAGGTCGCTGCTGGCGCGGTCTTTCAACGACAGCGTTTCACGGACCCGGTTTTGCGTGGCAAAGCCGGCGAACAGCGGCAGGTTGAACAGCAGCCCGACATTGCCGGTGTTGGCGCGGGTTGACGCGGTGTTTGCCGATGTTGCCGTGCCCGAGGGGTTGCGCGTGGTGTTGTAGCTGGCGGTCACGTCCAGTGTGGGCTTGTGGCCGGCTTCGGCCTTGTTGACCTCCAGCTCGGCAATATCAAGCCCGCTCTGCGCCTGGCGGATGCTGGGGTGAACCCCTTCCGATTGCTGCACCCAGATGTTGGGGTCTGCGGGCACCACGGAGGGCAGCGCCACCGGCAAAATCAGGCCATTGGGCTGGGCGTCGATTTTGCCCACCAGCTGGTCCAGCGCGATCTTGCGGACGCGCACGTCGTTTTCAGCGGCAATTTCCTGCGCCCTGACCAGGTCAAAACGGGCTTGTGCCTCGCGGGTGTCGGTGATGGTGGAGGTACCGACTTCAAACGTGCGTTTGGCCGAGGCCAGTTGTTCGGCCACAGCGGCCTTTTGCGCCTGCACAAAGGTCAGCGTGTCCTGCGCCGCCAGCACATCAAAGTAAGCCTGGCTGGTGCGCACAATCAGGTCCTGCTCGGCGGCATCGAGCTGCGCCTTGGCCAGGTCGACCTGTTTGATGCCCTGCTCGTAGGTGGCCCAGTTGGCGGGCCGGTACAAGGGCTGCGAGGCAGTCAGGGTGCCGTTCTGGGTATTGAAGCTGCGGTCAATGACCGGGTTGTTGTTGTCAAAACTGGTGCGTGACACGCCTGCGCCCAGACCTGCCGTGGGCAAAATGCCGGCCTTGGCCTGTGCGGCCCGGGCGAGGTTGGCGTCGAACTGCAGCCGGGCCGACTGGTAGCTGGCGTCAAATGCGCGGGCAGACTCGTACAGTTCGATCAGGCTTTGCGCCCGAACCACAGGCGCTGCGGCCACCAGAGCAAGGCCAATGGCCACTGACAGCACGCCTGGTGACACGGGTCGCAGGGTCAGTTTTTTGGGCATGGTCATAAGCGTCCTCAAGATTTTTTATGGAATCGGTCAGGTAAAACGCAGCACGTTGGCCGGTTTGTTCAAAAGGGTAACAGTCAAGCGCGTCTTCGTAAAGTACACATTGCTCGGGCGTCTTTTAATACACGGGCACTGCGGCATCAAGTTGTTTTGACCACGCATCAATGCCGCCCTGCAGATTGACCACCTGGGTAAATCCGTTCTGGGCCAGGTAATTGGCCACCTGCTGGCTGCGCATGCCGTGGTGGCACAGGCAGG
>JANNXF010000030.1:0-1971 GCA_031409395.1 Polaromonas sp. | reverse complement strand
ACGCAGCTTCTGGCCGACGGCCAGTCTGTCACGCTGCTGGATTTTGTCTATACACGCTGCCAGTCGGTGTGCCTGGCGCTGGGCAGCACCTACCAGCAAATGCAGGCCACCCTGCAGTCGGCGCGCCAGCAGGGCGACTCTGCCGCGCAGCGCGTCAAGCTCGTGTCCATCAGCTTTGACGGCCAGCACGACACGCCGCAGGTGCTGGCGCCCTACGCCGCCCGGCTCGGCGCCGACCCCGGCGTGTGGCGCTTTGCCCGCGTTCAGACCGCCCACGACACGGCGCGGCTGCTGGCTGATTTTCAGGTGGTGGTGGTGCCCGACGGCAAAGGGGACTTTGAGCACAACGCGGCGCTGCTGGTCGTTGACCCGCAAGGCCGGCTGGTTCGCATCTTTGACTACGCCGAGCAGCAACTGGCGCTGGACTATGCCCGCCACCTGGCAGGCACGGGCTTGCCATGAGGCGCCTGGCAGATTTTGGACAGCACCTGGGCCGGTTTGGCGTACCGGCGGCGCTGGTCTTGCTGGCCCTGATGGTGTGGCCCGGCACCCGGCATTTTCTGCAGGCCAGCATGACGCTGCACATGCTGGTGCAGTACCCGCTGCTCATGCTGTGCGGCGCTTTGCTGGCAGGCCGCCTGGCCGCCCGCCCGCAGCGTGCCACAACAAGCAACGGCTGGAACGCGCACGGTATCACCGGCTTGCTGGCCACGGCCCTGATTCTGGCGATTCTGATGATTCCGCGCGTGCTGGACCTGGCCCTCGTCAGCGCCTGGGCAGAAGCGGCCAAGGTGCTGGCCCTGCTGGTTGGCGGTGCGGCGCTGCGCCTGTCATGGCAGGCGGCGGGCTGGCTGGTGCAGGGCTTCTTTTTGGGACAGGTGCTGCCCATGATGGCGGTGGTGGGCACGCTGTACGAAAGCTCACCGGTACGCGTCTGCAACGCCTATTTGCTGGACGACCAGGCCCTGCTGGGACAACTGCTGGTGTGGCTGGCGGCTGCGGTGGCGCTGCTGTGGTTTGCCGCGCTGGCGTACAGCATGGCGCGGCAAGAGCACAAGCAGCTGGCTGAAACCGCTGAAACGGCTCAAGCCACTGAAAGCTTAAGCTAATAAGCCGTTTTGCCCAATCAGCACGGGCGCAGACCGCTACAAAATCAATAGCACCCGGAAGTCGTTCACGTTGGTGTGCGTCGGCCCGGTGATGACCAGATCACCCAGCCCTTCAAAGTAACCATAGGCGTCGTTGCGGTCCAGGTGGTCGTCGAGCTTCATGCCGGCGGCCAGGGCGCGCGGCACGGTGTCGGGGGCCACATGGGCGCCGGCATTGTCTTCAACGCCGTCAATACCGTCGGTGTCAGCGGCCAGCGCGTACACCCCCGGCTGGCCTTGCAAGGCCAGCGCCAGGCCCATGCAGAACTCACCGGCACGCCCACCGCGAGCCCGTGGCGCGCCTGCTGCCTGCTTTTTGATGGTCACCGTGGTTTCGCCACCGCTCAGGATCACGCAGGGCTTTTGAAAAGCCCCGGTGCCTCTGGCCACCGCGCGCGCCAGCGCTGCATGTACCTTGCCCACTTCGCGCGACTCGCCCTCCATCTCGTCGCTCAGGATGTAGGCATTGATGCCAGCGGCCCGTGCCGCCTGCGCCGCCGCTTCGAGTGACTGCTGCGGCGTGGCGATCAGGTGAACCGCATGGCCGGTGAAAGCAGCGTCGCCGGGTTTGGGCGTTTCCAGCGCGCCGCTCTCCAGTTGCGCCCGCACGGCTGCCGGCACCTCGATGCCATAGCGTTTAAGGATGGCCAGCGCGTCGGCGCAGGTGCTGGCGTCAGGCACAGTGGGCCCGCTGGCAATCACCGACGGGTCATCCCCCGGCACGTCGCTGATGGTCAGCGTGACCACGCGCGCAGGCGCGCACGCCGCCGCCAGCCGCCCGCCCTTGATGCGTGACAGGTGCTTGCGCAGGCAGTTCATCTCG
>JANNXF010000029.1:0-8714 GCA_031409395.1 Polaromonas sp. | reverse complement strand
GGGGGAAGGAGTAAAACAGTGCTTTGCCCAATCACTACGGGCGCAAGCAGCTATTGATTCAGTAGCAAATGCCCCCCTGACTGGGTACACTGGCCGCATGCTCCGACTGACCCGCGCCCCCAATATCGCCATTGCGGCGCTGTGGACTGACGCCTTGCAACAGGCCGGTATTGCAGCCAGTGTGCAGCGCTACTACCTGGGCGGGCTGGCTGGCGAATTGCCGCCTGACCAGTGCCAGCCCGAAGTCTGGCTGACGCATGACGACGACGAACCGCGCGCCAGCGCCCTGCTGCACAGCCTGCAAAACAGGCCGCAGCGACGCTGGCTCTGCGCCTGCGGGGAAACGGTGGAAGGCGGGTTTGAGCAGTGCTGGCAGTGCGGCACCGACATGCCGGCAAACCTAAACAGAACCTAGCCACCCAGTCTCGGAGCTCGTCTTATTTCAGCAGGGGCCGTGGAACCGGCTTCGCCGGGCCACAGGCGCAGCGCCCCCTCGGGGGGCAGAGAGCTACGCGAAGCGAGCGAACGTGGGGGCTCTTGCTTCCAGCAGGGGCCGCGGGACTGGCTTTGCCAGACCGCAGGCGCAGCGCCCCCTCGGGGGGCAGAGAGCTACGCGAAGCGAGCGAACGTGGGGGCTCAAACTCTCTTTGCCAACTCGGCCGCCATGCCCACATAGCTGGCCGGTGTCATGGCCAGCAGGCGCTCTTTTTCGGCTTCGGGAATCTCCAGCGAGCGGATAATGCCGTGCAGGTCTTCGGCCTTGAAGGTTTTTCCGCGCGTGACTTACTTGAGCTTTTCATACGCGCCTTGCACGCCATAGCGCCGCATCACCGTCTGGATCGGCTCGGCCAACACTTCCCACGAGGCATTCAGGTCGTCCTGCAGGGCTTCGCGGTTCAGCTCCAGCTTGTTCAGTCCCACGCTCAGCGAGTTGTAGGCCAGCACGGCGTAACCCAGCGCCACGCCCATGTTGCGCAGCACGGTGCTGTCGGTCAGGTCGCGCTGCCAGCGGGAAATCGGCAGTTTTTCGCTCAGATGCCTGAGCAGTGCGTTGGCCAGGCCCAGGTTGCCCTCGGCGTTCTCAAAGTCAATCGGGTTGACCTTGTGCGGCATGGTGCTGGAGCCGATTTCACCGGCTTTCAGGCGCTGCTTGAAGTAGCCGACGCTGACATAGCCCCAGACGTCGCGTGACCAGTCAATCAAAATCGTGTTGGTGCGGGCCACCGCATCAAACAGCTCGGCCATGTAGTCGTGCGGCTCGATCTGGATGCTGTAGGGTTGAAACGTCAGGCCCAGGCCCAGCGGCTCGGGCGTTTCAATCACATGGCGGCTGAAGGCTTCCCAGTCAAACTCGGGCCAGGCCGACAGGTGGGCGTTGAAATTGCCCACGGCGCCGTTCATTTTGGCCATCAGCTTGACGCTGGCAATCTTTTCGCGCGCATGGACCAGGCGCACCACCACATTGGCGATTTCCTTGCCCACCGTCGTCGGGCTGGCGGTCTGGCCATGGGTGCGGCTCAGCATGGGCTCGTCGGCATGGCGGTGTGCCATCTCGCGCAGCTGGGCAATCACCTTGTCCAGCGCCGGCAGCAAGACCTGTTCGCGGCTGCTTTTGAGTTGCAGCGCATGGCTGGTGTTGTTGATGTCTTCGCTGGTGCAGGCAAAGTGCACGAATTCGCTGGCGGCCTGCAGCTCTGGCCGGGCTTCAAACTTGGACTTGATCCAGTATTCCACCGCCTTGACATCGTGGTTGGTGGTTTTTTCAATTTCCTTGATGGCCACCGCGTCGGCTTCGGAGAAATTTTTGACCAGGCCCAGCAAGTAAGTACGCGCTCCGGGGCTAAGTGGCTTGAATTCAGTGAACTTGGCGTCAGACAGGGCGATAAACCAGGCGATTTCAACCTGAACGCGGCGGTGCATATAGCCCTGTTCGGACACCAGGGGACGCAGGGCGCTGAGTTTGCCGGCGTAGCGGCCGTCCAGCGGAGACAGGGCATTGATGGGGGAGAAGCTCATGGGCCAATTGTAGGCCGGTCGCCCGCCCCGCCCCTGACGCCGGTCTGGGGCACCCGACGCCAAATACGCCACAAAAATGCCCAGAGTTGCACATCTTTGGGTCTTGTCAGCCGCCACCGCAGGCTGAATCGATAGAATGCAAAGTCCACGGACCACGATCTCACACCCACCATGAAACTCATCGGATCCGCCGCGAGCCCCTATGTGCGCAAAGTGCGCATCGTGATGGCTGAAAAAAAGCTCGACTACCAGCTGGTGCTGGAAGACGTCTGGGCCGCCACCACCACGATCAACGCTTCCAACCCGCTGGGCAAAGTGCCCTGCCTGGTCATGGAGGGCGGCGAAGCCGTGTTTGACTCGCGCGTCATTGTGGAATACCTGGACACGCTGTCGCCGGTCGGCAAGCTGATTCCGGTGCAGGGCCGCGAGCGCGCCGAGGTCAAAACCTGGGAAGCCCTGGCCGACGGCCTGATGGACGCCGCCCTGATGGCCCGCATGGAAGCCACCTGGGCGGGCCGCAGCCCGGCGCAGCGCTGCGACGCCTGGATTGCCCGGCAGATGGACAAAATTGACAACACCCTCAAGGCCATGAGCACCGGCCTGGCCGAAAAAGCCTTTTGCAGCGGCATTCACTTCAGCCTGTCCGATGTGGCGGTGGGTTGCGCGCTGGGTTACCTGGACTTCCGCTTTCCGCAGGTCGCCTGGCGCGACAGCCACGCCAACCTGGCCAAACTCCAGGAAAAACTGATGCTGCGCCCCAGCTTCGTGGAAACCCATCCCAGCTAGATTTTTAAAGAAAATAGGCCTTTCGCCCAATCAACACGGGCGCAGGCAGCTCCTTAAATCATAGCAACTGCTTGCCGGCCAGACACCAGAAACCCGGCGCCTTATTGGCGGGCCCGCTTTTTCAGCCAGCGCATCAACCCACCCAGCCACGGCAGCTTTTCATACAGCTCCTCGGCCGCGTCCCAGTAGTCGCGGTGAAAGTCCACCAGGCCGTCGGCGCTGAACTTCAGGTGCGAGCCGCCGCGCACGGTTTGCAGCGTCGCCGGTGCACCATTTTTGAAATGAAACTCGAAGTTCCAGGTCAGAAAGCACTGGTCGCCCTGGGCAATGCAGTCGGTCACCACAAAGCGCGGCCGGTCCAGCGACTGGTACATGTGGCTGAAAACCTGCCGCACCCCGGCAATGCCACGCACCTCATTGAACGGGTCCTTGAAATACACGTTGGCGCTGTAAACCGTTGCCAGCGCGTCCAGGCTGGCCGGCGTCATGGCCTCAAAAAAGGCCACCACGCGTGCCGTGGCGGCGTTCTGGGCGGAACCGATCTCGTGCTTCATGCGGCCGTGACCTTGCGCACCGCCGCAAAATAGGCGGCATACGGCATCAGGCGCAGGGCCTTGACCCAGCGGGTAAAGCGCTTGGGAAAGTGGATTTCAAACAGGCCCTTGCGCCAGCCGGCGAGTATTTCGGCCGCCGCTTTTTCGGGCGAGATCAGTGCCGGCATGCTGAACTGGTTTTGCGCCGTCAGCGGGGTTTCGACAAAGCCGGGGCAAATCAGGCTGACGCCAATGCCGCTGTCTTTCAGGTCCATGTACAGCGTTTCGGCCAGGTTGATGAGCGCCGCCTTGGTCGGGCCGTAGGCCAGGCTTTTGGGCAGGCCGCGGTAACCCGCCACGCTGCTGATCAAGCTGATGTGGCCTGATTTGCGCGCCAGCAAGCCCGGCAACACCGCTTCCAGCAGGTACAGCACGCCGGTGTAGTTCACGTCCTGGTGGCGCAGCATTTCGGCCAGGTCGTAGTCGGTGGCGTGCAGCGCCTTGTAGTAGCCCGCGCAATACACCACCAGGTCCAGCGGCCCGCTGGCGGCAATCGCCCGGGCGGCGGCGTTGACGGCCAGGCGGTCGGTGACATCCAGCGGCAGCGCGGTCGTGCCGGGGTGGCTGTCGGTAAAGCGGGCCAGCGCGCTGGCGCTGCGCGCCGAGACAAACACCCTGGCGCCCTGGCTGTGCAGCGCATGGGCGGTGGCCTCGCCGATGCCGCTGGAGGCGCCGATCAGCCACACGGTTTGGCCGTTCCAGTCGGTCAGGGGAGGGTTGAGAGACATGGCGGTGAACCTGGTTGGAGGGGTTTGGTTGCTATCAATACAGGAGCTGCTTGCGCCCGTGTTGATTGGGCAAGGGCTCTTTTTTTCATAAGAAATAGGCGACTGCGGGCTTGGCGGCTTTGGCGTTTCGCAGGTTCAGCGCTTCACAAATGCCAGCGTGACCTCGCCCAGCGCGATGCCGAACTTGCTCATTTGCGCCTTGTTCAGCATGACCTTGCTGTCCATCAGGTACATCCAGTCGTCAAACTGCACCTCGATGGTTTTGCCGTCTACCGGCAGCAGCAGCGTGTAGCCCCAGCGAAACGCATTGCCTTTTTCTTCGCCTGCCGCCGTGCCCAGCACGTCGTCGGCGGTGCCGCTGTAGCGGCCATCAGGCAGGCGCTTGAGCGTCCAGACGCGGCGGCTCTTGCTGCCGTCGGAGTAAGTGAAGTCTTCGTCCAGCACGCCGACTTCGGCGCCCGGCGGGCCGCTCCAGGTGCCGGTCATCACCACGGTAAAGCGCTTGACGACCTTGCCTGAGCGGTCGGTAAACACGCCATAGGCGTCCAGCGTGCCATTGAAGTACTGGCGCAGGTCGAGCACGGGTTTTTCGGCCGCGTAGTCGCCGAGCTGCGGGCCAGCGCAGCCCGCCAGCAGGGCCAACGACAGCAGCAGGGGCAGGGCGCCCTTCAGCCATCGGGGAAAGCAGTGAAAGCGCTTCATGGGGCAAAACCTTGGGGTTGTTTGATGATGAAAAAGTAGACGCCGGCGGCGGCCGCCAGCTTGAGCGCGCAGGGCAGCACGCAGTAGGCCACGACCAGCGCACTCAAAGCCTGCGCGTCGCGCACGCCCGGGGCGTAGCCAAACAGCGCCAGCAGCGGCAGCGCCAGGCCGGCGGCCAGGGCCAGGTTGAGCTTGGTGGCAAAGTTCCACCAGCCAAAGAAAGCGCCCTCGGCCCGGCCTGACTGCCCGCTGGCCTGAATCACCCCGGCCAGCAGCGCGCCGGGCAGCGCCAGATCGGTGCCCAACGCCAGGCCCGACAGCACGCAGACCGCCAGGAAGGCGGTGGTCTGGCCCGCGCCCAGCTGGCTCGCCCAGCCAAACACCGCAATGCTCAGCAGCATGCCCAGCAGCCAGGTGCGTGCCAGCCCCAGACGTTTGACAACGGCCAGCCACAGCGGAATCGACACCGCGGCGGCCAGAAAGTAGCTGCCCAGAAACAGCGGCTCCAGGCTTTGCGGGGCCTGCAGCCGGTCCTGAATGAAAAACAGCACCAGCGTGGCCGGCACCGCACTGGCAATGCCATTGAGCATGAAGACCGCCAGCAGGCGGCGAAAAGCGGTTTGCCGCAGGGGCAGCCAGAGCGCCGATGACGAAGCCGTGGGGCTGTGGGCGCTGCGGCTGACCGGCTGCACCGCCTGCGTCCAGGCCAGCCAGCCAGCAACCAGCGCCAGCCCGAACAGCGCCGTGGTCGCCGGCAGGCCCAGCGCCACCGGGGTGACTGACGCCAGCACCACGCCGACCAGCCCCAGGCCTTCGCGCCAGGCCACGATGCGGCTGCGCTGCATTTCGTTGCCGCCCAGCATGGCGCCCCACGACTGGTGCGCCACACTGAGCGCGCTGTAGGCGGCATACGTCAGCATCAGCATGGCGGTGGCCCAGGCGGCCAGCGCGGCCACCGAGCCCCGGGCAGGCGCCGGCGGAAAAAACAGCAGCGTAAAACCGGCGGCCAGCACCAGCGCGGCGGCCAGCCCCAGCCGCAGCACCGCCCCGGCCGAGCGCGCAAACAGGCGGTCACTCAAGCGGCCCAGCAAGGGGTCTATCAGGGCGTCAAACAGCCGTGCGCCCAGCAAGATGGCACCCAGCAGGGCCAGCGGCACACCAAACTCGCGGGCGTAGTGGTTGGGCAAAATCACATACAGCGGCAGCGCCACAAAGGCCAGCGGCAAACCCAGCAGGCCGTAAGCCAGGCCGTTGCGGGCCGAAAAAGCATCGAGTGCTTGGGCCGCTGGCACGGCCGTGGCCCCGGCGGCCGTCAAGGGCCTGCCCCGGCCAGCAGCTGGTCGCGCATTTGGGGCTCGGAGGTCTTGGGCGACAGCCAGATGCCAAAAAACAGCCGGGCAAATTCGGCGTCATTGATCTCACCGCTGGCTTGGCCATTCACCCAGAACGCCGCCCCCTGGCCGGGCCGGTGTACGCCGACAATCCGGTCACCTTTTTTGACGTTGGGAATCACGCGCAGCATGTCGCGGGTCCAGGCCGTGGCCTGGGCCTCGCTGATGGCCGCGCTGCGCCGCATTTCCTGCAGCGACCGTTTGGCGATATCGGCGGCGTCAAAGTCACGCAGGTAGGCCAGCTCCAGGGCCAGCGCCTGGCTGGCATAGCCCGGTGCGCGAAAGTCGGCGGCCGCCCACAGCGTGGCGTCGTAGACCTGAAAACCCCAGACCGTCAGGCGCGCCCGGCCCATCAGCTGGGCTTGCGGCAAGGCCTGCCGGACTTCAGGGCGGGTGTCTGCGGTGCGCGGCGGGCTGGCCACAGCGGCGCTGGCGGCGGCCTCTGCGGGCAGCGCCGGTTGGGCCAAAGCGGCCGCTGCGCACAGCGCACCGGCCACGGCCACAAGCAGACAGTGCAGGCGCATGTTTTTTACCGCTTTTGCAGCGTGAACTGCACCACGTTGGTGTTGGCCTGTGCAAAGGCGGCTTCGCAGTAAGCCAGGTAAAACTCCCAGATGCGGACAAACTTTTTGTCAAAGCCGAGCTGAAGCACCCGTGACTCCTGCGCCAGAAAGTCGTCGCGCCACAGCTTGAGCGTGCGCGCGTAGTCCTGGCCAAACGAAAACTCGTCCACCACCTCAAAACCGGCGGCCTCTGCCTGCTTGCGAAATTCGCTGACGCAGGGCAGGCAGCCACCGGGAAAGATGTACTGCTGGATGAAATCGGTCGAACCCAGGTAACGCTCAAACAGCTCGTCGGCAATCACGATGCTTTGAATGCAGGCTCGGCCACCGGGTTTGAGCAGACGCGCCACCGTCTGAAAATACGCGGGCCAGTATTCGCGGCCCACCGCTTCCACCATTTCAATCGAGCAGACCGCATCAAAGGGCGCATCGTGACTGGTTTTTCCAATGTCGCGGTAGTCCTGCAGGCGCAGGTCGGTCTTGTCGGCAATACCGGCGCGTACCATGCGGGCCTTGGCCCAGTCGAGCTGCTCGGTGCTCAGCGTCACACCGACGACAGAGGCCTCAAACTCGGTGGCGGCCATTTCGGCCAGAGCGCCCCAGCCGCAACCGATTTCCAGCACGCGGTCGCCGCGCTGCACCCCGGCCATCGCCAGGGCGCGCCTGACCTTGGCGTCTTGTGCTTCGGTCATGGAGCTGTCGGGCGATTCAAAAATCGCCGACGAGTAGTTCATGGTCCCGTCCAGCCAGAGCGCGTAAAACGCATTGCCCAGGTCGTAGTGGGCATGGATGTTTTTCTGGCTGTTGGTTTTGGTGTTGCGGTTGAGCAGGTGCTTGATGCGGTAGGCCAGGCGCCCCAGCCAGCTGCCGTAGATCACGTCCTCGACTTCCTTGCGGTTGACGATCAGCACCTGCAGCAAATCGGTCAGGTGCGGTGTGGTCCAGTCGCCGGCGATGTAGCTTTCGGCAAAACCGATGTCGCCCGAGCGCAGGGCTGCGCCGCAGACATTCCAGTTGTGCAGGTGCAGGCTGGCCATGGGCGCCGTGCCCGAGCCAAAGCGCTGCAGCGAGCCGTCGGGCAATTGCAGCGTGAGCGTGCCGTGCTTCAGGCGCAGCAGCAGTTTCAGGGCGGTGCGGGCGGCGCTGGGGGCGTCGTGCGGAATGTCGAAACCTGGGCGGGCTGAAGAGGTGTTGAGGGTGTTCATCGCGTCACAAAAATTTCAGGGGGCTGGGGTTTGGTCACAAAGGGCACATGCTTGCGCCAGAGCTTGAAGGCCTGCCAGTGGATGCGGGCGATCACGCCCAGCGTCATGGCCGGGTAGCGCCACAGCGCCTTGCGCAGGCTGGCCGCCGTCAGCGGTTCCAGCGTGCCGCTGACGCTGGTTTCCAGCAGGGCGCTGTCTTGTCCGGGGTCGTCGTGGTAGTCAATGCGGGCCACGGTTTTGTCCACGCCGCCGTGGTGGCTGCGCATGAAGCGAAAGCGGTAGCCCCCTTGCAGCGTGCAAAACGGCGAGACATGAAACACCTTGTCGGCCTGCAGCGTCTGGCCGTAGCGGGGCGCGTCGAGCAGGTAGCAGTGGCGCTCGCCAAAGGTGTTGTTGACCTCGACCACGATGGCGCGCAGCGAGTTGTCGGCCGCGTGGCAGTACCAGAAACTTACCGGCTTGAAGCTGTAGCCCAGCACGCGCGGGTAGGTGTGCAGCCAGACTTCGCCGGTGGCGTCCAGCACGCCCTCGCGCTGCAACAGCGCGTCCAGCCACGGCAGGGCGTTGTCGCTGCCGTCGCCGTGGTCGCGGTCATAAAAGCTCAGGGCGCTGCGCCGGTTATGCGCCAGCACGCCACCAGGATGCTGGTGCAGGCTGCGCATCGGCAGCATGAGAAAGTAGGTCGGGTAATTGAAGGCGTTGCGCGCCGGGCGGGTGCGTGTGTGCCGTA
>JANNXF010000028.1:0-5957 GCA_031409395.1 Polaromonas sp. | reverse complement strand
AAGTGGCCAGCCGCATGCTTGAGCGCCTGCAATGGATCAAGCTGCAGCCGCAGGCCTGGGCGCATTGGGGCGCCGTGCGGGGCGGCTTGCAAGCCCATGCCAAATTGGCTGCCAGCTACAAAAACTCTGAGTGTTTTGTGGCAGAAGCCCATACAGAACGGGCGCAAGAAGCTATAAAAATCATAGCAATACCGTGGTGGAACCCCCGGCGGTTGTGGGCCGCCAGCACGCGTTTTGAGGCCCCTGCGCCGGCCAGCGTCGACATGCTGTGGGCCAACATGGCGCTGCACGAATCCGCCGACCCGCAAGCCCTGCTGGCGCAGTGGCACCAGGCCCTCAGGGTGGGCGGGTTCTTGATGTTCTCGTGCCTCGGGCCTGACACCGCTAAAGAGGTTCGCGAGGTCTATGCCGAGCTGGGCTGGCCGCCTGCCGGCCATGAGCTGACCGACATGCACGACTGGGGCGACATGCTGGTGCAAACCGGGTTTGCCGAGCCCGTGATGGACATGGAACGCATCACCCTGAGCTATGACAGCCCCGCGCGCCTGTTGCAGGAACTGGCCGAACTGGGGCGCAATTTTCACCCGGCGCGCTTTCCGGCGCTGCGCGGACGGGCCTGGAAAGCCCGGCTGGAGCAAGCCCTGGCCCGGCGTTTGCGTGGCGCAGACGGGCGGCTGTCGCTCACCTTCGAGGTCATTTATGGCCACGCCATCAAGGTGGCGCCCAAAATCAAGGTGAGTGCGCTCAGTGCGGTGTCGGTGGCGGATATGCGCAGCATGCTGCAGGGGCAGCGGCAGGGCAGTTGAATACAAGCAGGGCGGCAGCGGGCGCACCGGGCTGAAATGCCCGGTCGGCAGAGGGGTTTCAGCGCGGCCAGAGAAGGCGCTCCACGGGGAAAAGCAGCTATACTTTCGGCGATTCTTCTGGGTATATTCCCAAGTTACCTGTTGCCAGCGTTTGCTATTGGCGACAGCTTTTTCAGGCATTGCAACGTGCTGCAGCCAACGCCACCGTTTCGTTTTGCCACCCTGTCTGTGCAGGGCAGCCAAAATCAGGGCACCGTGCTGTGGCTTCTAAAGCGCCACTGTTCACTCAAACCAGCCCAATTGGCCTGGTTTTACGTGTCCTTGTGCGTGTTGTCGCTTGGCATTGCCGGTTTTTTCTGGTCGCTGGGTGTCACCTTCGTGGTGCCGTTTGCCGGAGCCGAGTTGCTGGCAGTGGGGGTGGCTTTTCTGGTTTATGCGCGCCACGCGGCAGACGCTGAAAAAATTGTGCTGGAAGGCGGGCGGCTGGTGGTGGAGCTGGAGACAGCAGGGCGCACCCAGCGTGCAGAATTTAACCGTGAGTGGGTTCGGGTTGAGCCCAGGGACGGCGACGGATCGTTGATTGAGGTGTCCGGGCAGGGACTGTCGGTGCAGGTGGGGCGGCATGTGCGGCCCGAGCTCAGGTCGGCACTGGCCAGAGAGATCCGTTTTGCCTTGCGGGCCTGCTGACGGTCCCTGAAAGACGGGCGTGCGCACGGCGGCGCCGGGGTGACCCGGCGCTAACTTTATAATCAGCGGTTAATTTGGTCGGCAATTGAGGCAGAAAAAAGTGATCACGATGAACGTAAGCAACTCCATGAGCAACATGACACGACTTGGCATGCAGCGCGCAGGCGCTATTTTTCTATCCTCAGCCGCATGGTTCAGCACCGCAGCCCATGCCGTGAACGATCTGCCCGGTGGCCCAGCCGTCAATCAGCTCAATTTGCATCCTGCCGCCTCCAAAATCGCCGCCCAGATTGACTGGCTGCACTGGTTCATGATGGGTATTTGCGTCGTGATCTTTGTGGCGGTGTTCGGCGTGATGTTCTATTCCATCTGGAAACACCGCAAATCCGTCGGCCACAAGTCGGCCAATTTCCATGAGTCCACGGCGGTTGAAATCGCCTGGACGGTGGTGCCCTTCCTGATCGTGATTGGCATGGCTCTGCCGGCCACCAAGGTGGTGGTGGCGCAAAAAGACACCACGGGCGCTGACCTGACCATCAAAGTCACCGGCGAGCAGTGGAAATGGGGCTATGACTACCTCAAGGGCGAGGGCGAAGGCATCGGTTTTGTCTCGACACTGGATTACTCGCACCGCGAACTGTCCAACCGCGGCGGCCCCAAGCCGGGCGAGCCGATTGACAACTACCTGCTCAAGGTCGACAACCCGCTGGTGGTGCCGGTCAACAAGAAAATCCGCATCATCACAACGGCCAACGACGTGATTCATGCGTTTGTCATCCCTTCCATGGGTATTCACCAGGACGCGATTCCCGGGTTTGTCCGCGACACCTGGTTCAAGTCCGAAAAGATCGGTGATTTCTACGGCCAGTGCGGAAAAATCTGCGGCAAGGAACACTCCTACATGCCGATTCATGTGAAAGTGATGTCGGCCGAGGACTATTCAGCCTGGGTGGCTGTCAAGGCCAAGGAGGCGGCTGCCAAGGCAGACGATCCTGCCAAGGTCTGGACACTGGTTGACCTGAAAGCACGCGGCGAAAAGGTTTATGCGGCCAACTGTGCAGCCTGCCACCAGGCCAGCGGCAAGGGCGCTGGCCCCATCAAGTCGCTGGACGGCGCTGCTGTGGTGCTTGATGCGAACCACGGCAAACAGATCGCTATTTTGCTCAACGGTCAGGGGGGCGGTGCCATGCCAGCCTGGAAGTCCCTGAGCGACACCGACCTTGCCGCCGTGATCAGCTACACCAAAAACAACTGGTCCAACCAGACCGGTCAGATCGTCCAGCCTGCTGAAGTGCAGGCCTTGCGCAAGTAAACGGCAAGCAGTCCCGGCCATCCCGCCACATTGATTGAGGACCGACGTTCCGGACATGACCGGTGTCGGCCGCAAAGCTAAAGTTACCGGTAAAAGCGACCAAAGGAATCCAAGATGAGTGCCGTTCTAGACCATCACGACCATGCGCATGACGATCACCATGACCACGCCCCCGCGGGCTGGCGTCGCTGGGTGTTCGCCACCAACCACAAAGACATTGGCACGCTGTACCTGTTGTTCAGCTTTGCGATGTTGATGTTTGGCGGCGTGCTGGCGCTGCTGCTGCGCGCCGAGTTGTTTCAGCCTGGTTTGCAACTGGTGAACCCCGAGTTGTTCAACCAGCTCACCACCATGCACGGTCTGATCATGGTGTTCGGCGCCATCATGCCGGCCTTTGTGGGTTTTGCGAACTGGATGATTCCGCTGCAGATTGGTGCTGCTGACATGGCCTTTGCCCGCATGAACAACTTCAGCTTCTGGCTGATGATTCCTGCGGCGCTGATGCTTGGCACCTCTTTCCTGCTGCCTGGTGGCGCCATGGCGGGTGGCTGGACGATGTATGCCCCGCTGTCGCTGCAGATGGGCCCGGCCATGGATGCCGGTATTTTTGCGCTGCACATTCTCGGCGCCTCCTCCATCATGGGCTCGATCAACATCATCGTCACCATTTTGAACATGCGCGCCCCCGGCATGACGCTGATGAAGATGCCGATGTTCTGCTGGACCTGGCTGATCACCGCCTACCTGTTGATCGCCGTGATGCCTGTGCTGGCCGGTGCCATCACCATGACGCTGACCGATCGCCACTTTGGCACCAGCTTCTTCAACCCCGGTGGCGGTGGCGACCCGGTGATGTTCCAGCATATTTTCTGGTTCTTTGGCCACCCCGAGGTCTACATCATGATCTTGCCGGCCTTCGGCATCATCAGCCAGATCATTCCGGCTTTCTCTCGCAAGCGCCTGTTCGGCTATGCGTCCATGGTTTACGCCACCGGCTCGATTGCGATTCTGAGCTTTGTGGTCTGGGCCCACCACATGTTCACCACCGGCATGCCGGTGACCGGCCAGCTGTTTTTCATGTACTCCACCATGCTGATCGCCGTGCCCACCGGCGTGAAGGTATTCAACTGGATTGCCACCATGTGGAAGGGTTCGATGACGTTCGAAACCCCCATGCTGTTTGCCGTCGGCTTCATCTTCGTGTTCACCATAGGCGGCCTGTCAGGCGTGATTCTTTCGGTCGCACCGATCGACATCCAGCTGCAGGACACCTACTACGTGGTGGCCCACTTCCACTATGTGCTGGTGGCCGGCTCGCTTTACGCCATGTTCGCCGGCTACTACTACTGGTCGCCCAAATGGACGGGCGTGATGTACAGCGAAACCCGCGGCCAGATTCACTTCTGGTGGTCGCTGATTTCCTTCAACGTGACCTTTTTTCCGATGCATTTTCTGGGTCTGGCCGGCATGCCGCGCCGTTACGCCGACTACCCCATGCAGTTCGCTGACTTCAATGCAATTGCCACGGTGGGCGCCTTCTTCTTCGGTTTTGCACAGGTCTACTTCTTCCTGTTTGTCGTGCTGCCGTCGATGCGCGGCAAGGGTGTTGCTGCCAAGGCCAACCCGTGGCTTGACGAAGGTGGCCGCGGTGCGGAAGGCCTGGAGTGGGAAGTTCCTTCGCCCGCACCCTTCCATACTTTTGAAACCCCCCCCAAGCTGGACGCGACCGCAACCCGCGTGATTGGCTAAGCCTGACGGGCACTGCACCATGACACCTGAGCAAAAGAAAAACAACCTGCGCCTGGCGCTGATACTGGCGTCTGTTGTCCTGGTGTTTGGCGGCGGTTTCATGGTCAAGATGATCTTTTTTGGTCATGGCATTCCCTGATCCGTTCGAGCGGGCCACACCCGTTCGGCGGTTTTCATTGTCAATACACGTCATACAGGCACAACCTTGATCCGGCTCAGGCGCGAAAATTTCAAAATGGTGGGAAAGCTGGGCGTGATCGTGCTCTGCATGTTTGCCTTTGGCTATGCGCTGGTCCCCATTTACAAGACCATTTGTGAAATGACGGGCATCAATGTGCTGGCCCTGACGGACCGGCTGATTCCGGGGGCGACGTCTAAAATGCCGGCCAACACGCAAGTGGACCTGACCCGTACCATCACCGTCGAATTCGATGCCAATGCGCGTGGGCCTTGGCATTTCAAGCCAGCCCAAAGCTCGCTGCAAGTGCATCCTGGCGAATTGACCACGGTGATGTACGAATTCCAGAACATACAAAACCGCACCATGTCGGCGCAGGCGATCCCCAGCTATGCGCCCGCGCAGGCGGCCGCCCATTTCAACAAACTCGAATGCTTTTGCTTTAGCCAGTACACCTTGGCGCCCGGGGAGAAAAAGCAGTGGCCAGTGGCCTTTGTGATTGACCCCAAGCTGTCGAAAGATGTGCATACCATCACGCTGTCCTACACCTTCTTTGAAGTCGGTGGCAAAACACCTGCTGCGCCGCCCTCATCGAAAGCGGCTGTGCTGGTTCCGGCGCCTGCCGGTGGCAGCGGGGCATGAGCATGGAAAAAAAGCCTGGCCAAAAATCGATCTGGCGCACAACCAGAGCCGTGGCCTGGTCTTTTGTCGGTCTGCGGTCGCGCGGTGAGTACGAAGAAGACGTCAAGAACCTGAGTCCACTTCACATCATTGTGGTCGGGCTGGTTGGTGTGGTGGTCTTTGTGGTGAGCCTGGTGCTGCTGGCCAAATGGGTGGTGGCACCCTGACGATGGCCGTCAGGCTGGATTAAAAAAATGGGCCCGCAAGGCAGGCCTGTCAGAAAAAATTATCGGAAATTTGAGAGAACAGGAGTCGAGAGATGTCATCAGCAACACATGGGGCAACCCCTTATTACTTTGTGCCCAGCCCTTCCCGGCATCCGGTGATGGCGGCCTTTGGCCTGTTTTTCGTCATTCTGGGCGCCAGTCAATGGGTCAATGGCGCGAGCTGGGGCGCCTGGTCACTGGCCTTCGGGATGGCCTGGTGGCTGGGAACCCTGTTCCAGTGGTTCCGTGAGTCCATCGCTGAAAGCGAAGGCGGCCTGTACGGCCACAAGATTGACCTGTCTTACCGCTGGAGCATGAGCTGGTTCATTTTCTCCGAG
>JANNXF010000027.1:0-38106 GCA_031409395.1 Polaromonas sp. | reverse complement strand
CTTGATCGGGCTGCCCACGGTAAAGTAGCTGCCGCGAGCCTTGTGCGGTACTTCAACAATGGAGCCGCTCGCGCGCAGGGATTTGTCGTTCAGCAGTTCCTTCATGGAAAACACAGGTGCACACGGAATGTCGAACTTGCGCAGAATGTTCACTGCTTCGAACTTGGTCTTGTCTTTCAGCCAGTTTTCGATGACGGCGAAGATGTCCATGATGTGTGGCTGGCGGGCCTTGGCCGTGGTGTAGGCCGGGTCGGTCTTCCACTCGGGTTTGCCCAGCGCGTCACAGATAGGCTCCCAGGCATGGCCTTGGACGGTGAAATAAATGTAGGCGTTGGGGTCGGTCTCCCAGCCCTTGCACTTCAGGATCCAGCCAGGTTGGCCACCGCCGCCGGCGTTGCCACCGCGAGGCACCACATCGCCGAACTTCTCGTGCGGGTACTGTGGGTACTCTTCCAGGTAGCCCAGTTTGTCCAGACGCAATTGGTCACGCATTTTCACGCGGCACAGGTTGAGCACGGCGTCCTGCATGGCCACGGCCACTTTCTGACCCTTGCCTGTCTGCTGGCGACCGATGTAGGCCGTCAGGATACCGATGGCCAGGTGCATGCCGGTGTTGCTGTCACCCAGAGCGGCAGCCGAAATGGTAGGTTGAGAGTTTTCGCCTTTCCACCAGCCGGTGGTCGAAGCCGAACCACCAGCGCATTGGGCCACGTTCTCGTAAACCTTCAAATCCTCGTATTCGTGACCGTCGCTGAAGCCTTTGACCGAGGCCAGAATCAATTTGGGGTTGAGTTCCTGGATACGTTCCCAGGTAAAGCCCATACGGTCCAGAGCACCAGGACCAAAGTTTTCAACCAGGACATCGCTTTCCTTGATCAACTTTTCCAGGATGGCCTTGCCTTCAGGCTTTTTGGTGTCCAGCGACAGGCCACGCTTGTTGCTGTTGAGCATGGTGAAGTACAGCGCGTCGACATCGGGAATGTCACGCAGCTGGCTGCGCGTCACATCGCCGGCGCCAGGGCGCTCGACTTTGATAACGTCGGCGCCGAACCAGGCCAGCAATTGCGTGCATGCCGGACCCGCCTGAACGTGGGTAAAGTCGATGATCTTGATTCCGCTAAGGGGTTTGTTTGACATTTTCATATCTCCTGATGGATTGCTCTTACTTACTAATCTCGCTAAATTGCGTCTGCTTGGCTTCTTGACTTCATTTCTTCTTTGCCGCGCTCGTTGGGTTCAGGCTGGTGATGCGGCCGCTCTCGGTGCCAGCACCTTCGTCGATGACCGCATTAATCAAGGTTGGTTTGCCGGATTTGATGGCTTCTTCCATGGCTGCACGCAACTCGGTCGGTGTATTGACAAGCACGCCGACACCACCAAACGCTTCCATCAGTTTTTCATAGCGTGCGCCCTTGACAAACACCAGGGGCGACGGATCCTTGCCACCCGTCACATTGACTTCGTCGCCACGATAAACACCGTTGTTGTTCATGACAACGATGCAGACAGGCAGGTCGTAGCGGCAAATGGTTTCGACTTCCATGCCGGAAAAACCAAAGGCACTGTCACCTTCAATGGCGATCACTGGCTGGCCGGACTCGACGGCGGCGGCTACAGCAAACCCCATGCCGATACCCATCACACCCCAGGTACCAACATCCAGACGCTTGCGCGGCTTGTACATGTCGACGATGGAACGGGTAAAGTCCAGTGCGTTGGCGCCTTCGTTGACCAGGATGGCATCCGGGTTGGCCTTGATGATGTCGCGCACCACATTGAGCGAGCTGTGGTAGTTCATCACGGGCGGATTCTTCGTAAGCGTTTCCGCCATCTTGGCGACGTTCTTGTTTTTGCGCTCGGCGACCGCGCTGGTCCATTCGACTGGCGGCTTGGCCCAGTTAGAACCCATGCCTGCAAGCAGGGCAGAGACGCAGGAACCAATATCGCCGACCAGTGGGGCATGAATGGCCACATTGCTGTCAGCCTCGGTGGGAGAGATGTCGATCTGGATGAATTTCTGGCCACCCGCGTTCTTGTGGTCCTTGCCGCCCCAGGTCTTGCCCTTGCCGTGCGAAAGCAGCCAGTTCAGGCGCGCCCCAACCAGTACCACCACGTCGGCTTCCGGCAACACGAAGGATCGTGCAGCTGAGGCCGACTGCTCGTGCGTATCAGGAAGCAGGCCTTTGGCCATGGACATGGGCAGGTAGGGAATGCCGGTCTTTTCGACCAAGGTGCGAATGTCCGCATCGGCTTGGGCATAGGCAGCCCCTTTGCCCAGCAGGATCAGGGGCTTTTTTGCACTCTTGAGCAGGTCCAGCGCACGCTTGACAGCGTCTGGGGCGGGAATTTGGCGCGGTGCGGGATCGATCACTTTGATCAGCGAAGCCTTGCCAGCTGCGGCATCCATGGCTTGCCCGAACAGCTTGGCAGGCAGGTCAAGGTATACACCGCCTGGACGGCCAGAGACGGCAGAGCGGATGGCGCGAGCGATGCCAACGCCGATGTCTTCGGCATTGAGCACGCGAAAAGCCGCCTTGCACAGTGGCTTGGCGATCGCGAGCTGATCCATCTCTTCATAATCGCCCTGCTGCAGGTCGACGATCTCACGCTCGCTGGATCCGCTGATCAGAATCATCGGGAAGCAGTTGGTGGTGGCATTGGCCAGCGCGGTCAGGCCATTCAGGAAACCAGGGGCGGATACCGTCAGGCAAATACCGGGTTTTCCGGTCATGAAGCCGGCAATGGCGGCGGCGTTGCCAGCGTTCTGCTCATGGCGAAACGAAATCACGCGCATGCCCTCGGCCTGCATCATGCGGGTCAGGTCTGTGACTGGAATGCCTGGCAGACCATATATATTGGTGATCCCATTGAGTTTAAGGGCATCTATAACCAAATGGAAGCCATCTGTCTGATCTGCAGATTGAGTGTCGTTTGTCATTATGAAATGTCTCTTCGTTTGACTTCGATATAAAAGTTGGGCAACACCTTGGCAAAATGTTGCGACCTGGCTAGCGTGCAGGAGGCCTTCTAGCACCGTGAGTTATCATAAGAATCGATTCAGGTTTCACCCTTGACCGAGGTCAATTTTTGTTGTTTTCGCATCGCCCGAACAATGAATCCTGCTTTCCTCCCAACCTTACGGATCCATGTCGTCAGTACAAAATCATTCCGAAAGAAATATCATTCGCGTTCAGTTGGGGCAGAACATTGTTCTAAAGGGAATGACCGCAGAGCAGAGCGCGGAGTTGGAGTCGCACCTGAGCATCGTCGATTGCCTGAAAGGGGAGTCGCTGCTGCACCAGGGCGCGCACGACATGGAGCAATATTTCATTCTTGACGGCATCTTGAAGCGGGTGGTGACTAACCATCAAGCCAAGGAGATGATTCTTCGCTTTGCCGACGAACGCGACATGGAAACCAGCTACGCGGCCTGGCGTTTGGGTACGCCCACACCTTACAGCACCGTTTGTGTCACCAAGGTGCGTGTGGCGAAGCTGCCGCTGACGGAGTGGGTGGCGTTTCTTGAGCGGCACCACGAGATCAAGCAGTCTTTCGAGTACTGCGTCATGCGCTTGATGAGTGAAATCATGGCGCATACGATCACGCTGCATCTGCTGGATGCACCGGGACGTGTCCAGCGCTTCCAGCGCAAGCATCCAGAGCTGTTTGACCGCATCCCGAAGAAGGAGTTGGCGTCTTACCTGAATTTGTCAGCGGAAACGTTGAGCCGGTTGAAGCAACGCGGCAAGATATGAGCGCTGCTTGTGCGCGGCCCGGGCGCTCCTAAGCATGAATTTATCCCCAGGCGCAGAGCGGCCTGTTAACTGAAAACGCTGGCGCGCGCTGCTTTCAGTATTTGGCTGAGGCAAAACGCCGTGAACTGGCCATCAAGCGCAACTGATTGTCGACGCTGAGAATGTCCGGTACTCCGCCAATGACCCTGGCGGCTTCATTGCTTTCGTGTGCGTTGAGTACGATACCGGTGAGCACCACCTTGCCTCCCGACGACTCGATGGTGATATTGATATTGCGCGTCGAGTCATGGTCTTTCAGCGCAGCGCGGATACGCGCGTTCAGCGCCAGATCAGCCAGCATCTCCCGCGAAGCCCCGGTTTCCTGAAATTCAGGTTGTCCAGCCAACTGCTGGATTTGCGCTACACAGCTGCTCACCGAAATACGGTCTGTATTGAGCACCAGGTCATACAGGAGTGGGTCGCCCCACGTAACGCCGAACTGGTCATGCATGCGGACGGCATGTGCTTCGTCACTTCGGCGTACCTCTGCCTCGGCAAACGCTGCATCATCAGTTTCCAGATGACCCATAAGCCATTCCACTCGCAGCTTTAATGGGCGGGTCACCCTGACCCTCACCACATGCCGCACAGGACGCAGCAGGCAGGTTGCGCCCCAACCGCGCAAAACTACGTTGCCTTTGTCGGCCAGGGCGAAAACCTCTTGCGCGGTATAGACGGCAATCCGCTCCTGATCGGCGGTCAAACGCTCGATCAGACCAGCCTTGCCCTCACGCAGCCGACTGACCAGGCTGCTGGGAACATGCATTTTCCCAGCCACATGTTCCAGCACCTCGTGGCGCATGATGTTCAGGCCAGACGACTGGGCAAGCTGCAAGGCAACATCTTTGGCTAGGGAGCCCATCTCTTGAGTCATGGCAATCACTGGCATCGTTTTTCTCCTCAGTCAATCGACGGGTTGCTCTGCTGCAAATTCCTTCAGCTTGGGAGGGCGTATTTTAGCCAGCAGGCGTGCGACCAACGGCCATGACAACAGGATGAGTGCGAGGGTGGTAATACTGCCGACAAGCGGGTTGGCCCACATGATGGACAGCTCACCTTGAGAAACCAGCATCGCCTGCCGGAATGAATCCTCAGCTTTGTCGCCCAGTACCAACGCCAGTACCAGTGGTGCCAGCGGGTAGTCAAGCTTCTTGAACAGGTAGCCAATGACGCCAAACAGCATCATGAACCAGATGTCCAACATGGCATTGTGGACGGTGTAAGCACCAATGGCGCAAATCACGACGATCACTGGCGCGATGATGGAAAACGGAATGCGCAGTATTGACGCGAACAGCGGTACGGTTGTCAATACGACAATCAGTCCAACCAGATTACCCAGGTACATGCTGGCAATCAGACCCCAAACAAAGTCTTTTTGCTCGACAAACAACAGAGGTCCTGGCTGCAGGCCCCAGATCAGCAGGCCACCCAGCAAAACGGCAGCCGTTGGCGAGCCGGGAATGCCAAGAGCCAGCATAGGCAGCAGGGCGCTGGTGCCAGCGGCGTGCGCTGCAGTTTCGGGTGCGATCACACCCTCGATTTCACCAGTGCCGAACTTAGCCCCATTTTTGGACATTTTCTTGGCCAGACCATAGCTCATGAACGAAGCCGGAGTGGCGCCACCTGGCGTGATACCCATCCAGATGCCGACCAGGGAGCTCCTGATGGAGGTCATCCAGTACTGTGGCAATTTTTTCCAGGTTTCAAATACGACTTTGGAATTGATCTTCGCGCTCTTACCTGAAAAGGCAAGGCCTTCTTCCATCGACAACAGAATTTCGCCAATCCCGAACAGACCGATCACGCCGATCAGGAAGTCGAAACCGCGCATCAGGTCGGGAATGCCAAATGTCAGGCGCAGTTGTCCGGTCACGGTGTCCATGCCCACAGCGGCTAGCGCAAAGCCGATGGCCATGGAGGCCAAAATCTTGAACGGAGATCCTTTGCCCATGCCGACGAAGCTACAGAAAGTTAGCAGGTACACGGCAAAAAATTCAGGTGGGCCGAATTTCAGCGCAAATTTGGCGACCAGAGGCGCCATAAACGTGATCATCACCACGGCAATAAATGCGCCGATGAAAGATGAGGTGAAAGCTGTTGTTAGTGCTGCACCAGCCTGGCCATTTTGCGCCATGGGATAACCATCGAAGGTGGTGGCAACAGACCAGGGTTCGCCTGGAATATTGAACAGAATGGACGTGATGGCGCCGCCGAACAACGCTCCCCAGTAAATGCACGACAACATGATGATGGCCGAGGTTGGCGTCATCGTAAAGGTAAGGGGTAACAAAATGGCCACGCCATTGGCGCCGCCCAGACCAGGTAATACCCCGATCAGGACGCCGAGGATAATTCCTACGAACATCAGTAGTATGTTCATCGGCGTCAGGATGACGCTGAATCCGTGAAAAAGCGCGTTTAGTTCTTCCATGTCAGTATCCGGTCATTAAATTCAGTGGGGCTTAAGGTGGACGGGGCCGGCTTAATAGCCGAGGAAACGCAAAGGGTCGAGTTGTCCCTTAAAGAGAGGTACCTTGAACCAGACCTCAAACATGAAGAAAAACAGGGTATTCACGGCCAGCGCTGTAATCACGCTCTTGATGGGGGAATACTTACCCAGAATGATCATGAACAAGGCGATGTATATGGCAGAGGCCAAATACAGTCCTATGAACTGCACCACCAGCACATAAAGCAATGCTGGTAACAGCACAGACAAAACACGCTTGAGTTGCTCGTTGTCGACAAATACCTCGGTATTACGGTTTTTGCTGAATACAGCCTGGTAAATGGTGCCAATGCCCGAGATGCAAAGCATCACACCAATGTAGAAGGGAAAGTAGCCGGAGCCAGGCCCGTCACTGGTCCAGCCTGAACCCAGCGCGCGGCTGCCCTGTATGACGACGATTCCCAAAATAACGATACACAAGGCCACGATGGCCTCAATGACGTTCGTGGCGACACCCGTGCGATGTTCGATGCCGGATTGCTCGTTTGGCTCCATTCGGAACTCCTGCTGCTTTGTGTCGCCCTGGATCAGGGCGAACTTTATTGAATGGCAGTACAGCGGCAACGCCGCCGTACTGCCGTGTCAAGCCCTTGTGCAGGGCATGGCCCTTATTTGGCGATAAAGCCTGCTTCCTTCATGAGTTCCCGGTGCATGTTCTCAGCAGTACCAAGCCATTTGGTGAAGTCATCGCCGGACATCGTGGTCTGGTTGAACGCACCTTTTTCCATGTAGTCTTTCCATTCCGGGGTTTCGCGGACTTTCTTGAGCATGTCGACGTAAAACGCAAGCTGGTCTTTTGTTACGCCAGAGGGCATGAAAATGCCGCGCAACATCACGTAGTCAGCCGTCAAGCCTGATTCCTTGCAAGTTGGGACGTCTGCCCACGAAAGGGTGTCCGTGACTTTGGTTTTGTAGGGCATCCGCTTTTCGTCGAACACACACAGGGCGCGCAGTTGGCCCGCCCGCCATTGGGCGACGGCTTCAATCGGGTTGTTCACGGTGGAATCGATGTGCTTGCCAACCAGTTGAACTGCAACTTCACCACCCCCTTTAAAGGGGATGTAGATGAACTTGGTGCCGCTGGCCCGCTCAATACCTACGGTGAGAATCTGGTCTTCCTGCTTTGATCCCGTGCCCCCCATCTTCATCTTGTTCGGTCCGGCTGCCTTGACTGCTACAAGGTAGTCTTTGGCGGTTTTGTGGGGTGTCTCGGCGTTAACCCACAGGACGAACTGGTCCAGCGCCATCATCGACACGGGTGTCATGTCTCGCCAGTTGAATGGCACGCCGGTTGCCAGTGGCGTGGTGAACAGGTTGGACAGTGTGATGACGATCTTGTGCGGATCCGCCTTGGCACCCTTGATTTCAAGAAAGCCCTCGGCACCAGCACCGCCGGACTTGTTGACAACGATCAGTGGCTCCTTCATCAGCTTGTACTTGATGACGATGCCCTGAATGAAGCGGGCCATCTGGTCAGCACCGCCACCAGTTCCTGCCGGCACAACGAACTCGACTGGCTTGGTCGGCTCCCATGCCGCGTAGGCCGGGGTCGTGGTCACCAGCGCTCCTAGGACAGCACCTGCTGCTGCCACTGCCAATCGATTTTTGAAAGTTCTAAATTGCGTCTTCATCTTCTTGTCTCCTGTGTTGGGTAGTTCAGACTTTCGAGCTGGAATTTCTTGTGATTCCTTGTTCAGAAAGTATCACATCACCATGGTCTTACCAAGTGGGCAAAAAACTCTTGACGGGGATCAAGATTGCTCAATTCCCGATCCGCTCTAGGGTTTGTCCGGGGGGCGGCTTACCGTGACCGGCTAGCGTAATTCCCTAGCTTGAATTGAAATGTCCGCAGTAGGATGACTGCCCGTCTTGTTCGCTCTCCATGGCGAGTTGAGAGAGATTCATCAAGTTTTTATATGAGCGAAATCCCCATGAAGAATCAGCTGCTGGTGGCATGTTTACTTTCCTGTATTTCTTCCGCACAGGCGCAATCTTGCGAAGGCGGTTTGTACCTCAATCCCCAGGTCATTCGTGGCGAGGGTTCAGCTCAAGCTGAAAGTGCCTTGAGGGAGCTCGTTGAATTTATTCGCCCTACCGGCCTGTCGGTGACACCTGTTCTCAACATCAAGGAAACAGAGGACGTGCTGACCGCTATCAGGAAGCCTGTACCGCCGTGCTGGATCTACGGAAACCCGGTGGTGGGCCTGTCCTCAAGCTACCGACCGGTGGCCATCAATACAGAACCAATTCAGGCCGCGGTGCTCATCCTCGCCGATGTGGGTACGCTCAAGGACGACAAGCCAGTCGAGTTGAGCAAGCTCCCCGCAGACCAGCAGGCGAAAGTCCTCGCCAAGCTCAAAACTACCACTTGTTTTGGCATGAAAAGCGGCGTCACCACCTCGCTCGTCAGGGCTGACGATTTTTGTGGAACGCTGGTTGAAGTGCTGCCGCAGCAAGGTTTGGGGCAGAGCTACCTGCCGACCAAAGCTGCTTTCCATTGGCAAACCGATCGGTGGGCTGGTTTGATTACCCGGCTTGGTTCTGCCCAGGCCGCGACGATGAAAAGTCACCATGGCACGGATGAGCGCATTCATATGGCGCAATTGGTGATAGTGCCTGCCACCAATGTCAGCTGGGGTTATGGACTCTATCTTCACCCCAATGTCTTGGCAGATATGTCAAAGAAGGCTGCCAGCCAGTTTGCCACTTTGAAGGGGAGTAACCTGCTGCTTTTGAAGGCGCTGGATCTCGGCAGCAAGTACGAATTCTCCGCGCCGTCCGAGGCGGCCGTTGTGGCAATGAGGAAATCCCTGGCTACTAAACCCTGATGTATTTGTTTCTCCAAGCGCCAGCTTGATCTGGTCGCTTGGGGCTTGGCGTGTGAGCGCTCAGGCTGCCATCTTAAGCTGCACCTGTCCGCGCTCTTCTTCCATCGTCCGGGCCAGCAGTTTGACCAGAGCATATACCGTATCGATATGCGGTGTAGGGGTATTTGTCAGGCGACCGAGTTCCACTACCGAGCCAACCAGTGCGTCAATCTCTGGTGCACGTCCGGCCTCAACGTCCTGTAGCATGGACGTCTTGTGTTTGCCGACCTTCTCGGCACCGGCGATGCGTTTCTCGAGTGGCACGCGAAACTCGATACCGAGTTTTCCTGCTACAGCTTGCGCTTCAAGCATCATGTTGGTGGCGAGTTCACGCGTGAGCGGAAACTGGCAAATATCGACCAAGGTGGAATGCGAGAGGCTGCTGATTGGGTTGAAGGTCAGATTGCCCCATAACTTCAGCCATATTTCGGCACGAATGTTGTCCAGTACCGGAGCCTTGAAGCCCGCATTGCCAAAACACTGAGATACACGCGTAACCCTCTCGCTGATCGTTCCATCGAGCTCGCCGACGGGAAAGCGGTCGCCTTCAATATGTTTCACGACGCCGGGTTTAACAAGCTCTGACGCCGGGTACACCACGCAACCAATCAGGCGCTGTGCAGGAATGTTTTTGAGAATGATGCCGCTTGGGTCGACTGTGGATACCTGGGAGCCTTGTAATGTGCCGCCGTGCTTGTGAAAGTACCAGTAGGGAATTCCGTTTTGCATGGTCACCACGACGGTGTCAGGGCCAAACAGCTTGGGCACATCGTGAGCGACCGCCTCAAGCTGATGGGCTTTCATTGCAAGAATTACTATGTCCTGCTGGCCGATGGTTTCGTAGTCGTTGCTGGCGCGCACATTGGTTGCCATGTGCTCGCTACCGTCGTGCATGATCAGTTTCATACCGTTCTCACGTATCGCGCTGAGGTTGGCGCCACGCACCATAAAAGTCACGTCTTCGCCTGCCAGAGCCAGTTTCACGCCTACATAGCCGCCAATGGCGCCAGCGCCGATAATTGCAATTTTCACGCTCTTCATCCCATTAAGTTATTCAAATCGATTCGTAAGCTTGCCAATACCGGCAATCTCAATCTCTATATCGCTTCCAGGCTTCATTGAGCCCACACCCAGTGATGTACCGCACAAAATAATGTCCCCGGGCAGCAGACTCATGTCGTATGAGATCCGGTTGACCAGTTGAGCCACTGAAAAACGCATGTCGCTGATGCAGTACTCTTGCCGAATGCTGCCGTTCAGCGTGGTTTTGACAACCAGTGTATGCGGGTCAAGACCCGTTGCGACTGCCGGACCGAAGGGGCAAAACGTGTCGAAACTCTTGGCACGAACCCACTGCGTAAAACTTGCGTCACGGTTCAGAGTGTCAGCATGTGTGACGTCGTTGGCGCATGTGTAGCCGAATACATGGTCCATGGCATCAATCTCGGAAACTTCGGTTGCTGGCTTGCCAATCACGATGCCCAACTCGCCTTCAAAAACGATCTTCCCCTCCTGAGCCGGGTTTTTGATCACTTCACCCGGATTGAGCCACGAGTTTGGTGATTTGAGCAGGTATAACGGCTCGGCGGGTGTCGGCAGTTTCAGCTTGTCGCCCAATGCCTTGAAGTTGTTCCATAGTGCAATTACCTTGGTTGGCTGCACCGGCATGAGCAACTTGACATCTGTCAGTTGCAGCAGCTTATCCGTTGGGACTGGAGCCGCGAACATGTCACCTTTGAAAACCCTGATCTGGTCGCCCTCCAGCAATCCGAAATGAATCGTATGGTCATTTCTGAATCGCACCCAATGCTTTGACATATTCACCTCTGAAATTTGGAAAAAATTGGCGTCAATTATTTGTGGTGGTACCGATTTTTTCGCGTGAATGCTGTCGCTTTCACGCCGCCTGCTGGTTGAACGACTTGCCGATCGATCCGTTGAAGCGGGCGGAGCCTGCCTGGCTTGTGGTCATGCTGTGATGACACCGGGTTTTTGTGGTTTCGATGGCGTGGACCAGAAAATCTGCCTCATAGGCGCGCAGCAGATGCGACTGTTCGGTTTCCAGGTACTCCCGCACACCGTCGCGACCATGGGCCTGCAGGCGGACATAGGTGTCTGCATCCCAATACCAGTTAAGGCCCAATTCGCCGAAGGCGGCGTTGTAGGCGTGACGATGGATTTCGGTTGCTTGATCGTTGGCTGCATGGTTAAACAGGGCATCGCACATGGTAATTCTCCTAGAGTTGAGTGACCCGCAGAAAGTAGTCTCTGCTGCCTGGAACACAGGTCTGGGTACGAATGTAGAAGAGATAAATGATTAATGATAGTTAAAGTATCTAATAATATTCATTAACAATAAGTTATATAAAAACTGAAAAACATGAAGTCTGGTTACCAGTCATACAGTGGGCTGAGAGTGAAGGTGCTTTACCGTATGTCAATCACCTGGACCAACGCACGACACACCATCAATTTTCTGATTGATTGCAGTGTGCAGCCCAGACATGAAGCAGCGCCTGCCCATGGAGGTGTGGGGCGCGACGCGCCAAGCGCTTGGGTGCTGTGAAGTGCCAGGGCTAAGTACTTCTGATCAACCGATAAAGAAGATGGACCGAAGCCGTATTTCGCCATGCATTGACCCTGCATCTCAAAAACATTCGATGAGGCAAGTCCATTCTTCAGGAATGGCCCGGGTTCACGGGAGCAGTAACTGTGCGCACGGAAAAAAAGACTGTTCTGGCGATCGTCTGAATTGTGGGCCCCAATGAACTGGGGTGTGAATTCTGCGTTGCATCCGTCGCCCTCCCTTTTGAGGAGGTGATCTTTACCCCTCAGTTCAAACAATGCTTTGGTACGCCAGAAATACACCTTCGGTCTCATCCGTCGTGATCGGTAGTGCGACCTTCTTTGTACCCACCTCAACGTCCATCTTGAGGGGTGACTTGTCCGCTGGGCGCGTTTTTCCGTGGAATGGGTCGATGTGTGGCGCTAGCGATGTTGCAGGACGCCTTTCGCGTGTGCAATGCGCTGGGTCTTAGACGAATACAGAAAAATCAAGAATTAATGATCAATAACTATTTTGATACCATGAATTCTTTTAAGGTTATGAATAAAGGCGGTCCAGAATGAAAAACGCAACCTTGCGCCAGCTCAAGGTGTTTGAGGCTGTGGCCCGCAACCTGAGTTTTTCGCGGGCCGCTGAAGAGTTGCATCTGACACAGCCGGCGGTGTCCACCCAAGTCAAAAAATTGGCGGACCACGCCGGCCTTCCGTTGTTCGAACAGCTCGGCAAAAAAATCCATCTCACGCCCGCAGGGGTGGAGATGCTGCACTCCAGCAGGTTGATCATCCAGCAGTTCAAGGAAGTCGAGGCGGCCATGACGCAGTTCAAGGGTGTCTCCGGCGGCAAGCTGAATGTGGCGGTGATCAGTGCCGGCGACTATTTTTTTCCGCGGCTGCTGGTAGAGTTTGCGCGGCGCCACTCGGGGGTGACACTGAACTTCGGTGTCTACAATCGTGAAGAGTTGCTGGACCAGCTGACCAACAACCTCACCGACCTGGCCATCATGGTGCGCCCGCCGCTTGACATGGATACAGTCAATGAGGCCTTTGCGCCGCATCCCTACGTTATCGTGGCGCCGCCAGACCATGTGCTGGCTGCCAAAAAGCGTATCCCTGTCTCACGCATGGCGCGCGAGCCGTTTGTGGTGCGCGAAAAAGGATCAGACACCTGGAATTCCATGGAGGAAGGTTTCGGCAGGCACCTGGCCGACCTCAACATTGCGATGGAAATCAAGAGCACCGAGACCATCAAGCAGGCAGTGATTGCCGGCATGGGCGTGAGCTTTCTGTCTGCCCACACGGTCAGCCGCGAGTTGCAAATGGGGAGCCTCACTTTGCTTGACGTGCAGGGCTTTCCGCTGATGCTCCACTGGTACGTGGTGCACCGCAAAAACAAGCGTCTGCCACCCGTAGCGCAAGCCTTCAAAAGTTTTTTGCTGAATGACGGTTCTGCGCTGATCGAGCAGACCGTCGGCTTCAGTCCGAAGCACCTGACGTGAGTTGCTTGTGCTCGGTTAAAAGAGTTGACTGAAGGAGTAATCCGTTTGGCGTTTGTTCGCCTTAGCGCAGCAGAAAGTAGGCTGCGAGGACATACAGAACAGCCCCAAACACTTTTTTCAGCGGCCGGATGTTCATGCCGTGAGCCGTGCGTGCGCCTAGCGGTGCCGTGCTCATGCTGGCCAGTGAGACGATGACCAGGGCTGGCAGGTAGATGTAGCCTGCCGAACCGGGAGGCATCTGTGGCAGGCTCTGGCCAGCCCACAGGTAGCCCAGTGTGCCCGCCAGTGCGATTGGAAAACCCAGTGCGGCCGACGTGCCAACAGCGTCGTGTATTTTTACGTTACACCAGGTCATGAAGGGCACCGAGACAAAGGCGCCGCCCGCCCCCACCAGAGAAGACAGCATGCCGATCAGCCAGCCCATGCCGAAGGTTGGAAGGCGTCCGGGCAGGGTGCGGGTGGGTTTGGGTTTGCGGTCCAGGATCATCTGGGTGGCGGAGAACGCCACGAAGATTGCGAACAGGATCCCCAATGTCTTGCCCGGCAGCGCCACGGCCACCTGCGCGCCGACCAGTGAGCCCAGCAGGATGCCCGGCGTCAGCAGGCGAACGACTGGCCATAGCACCGCACCGCGTCGGTGATGCGCGCGGACCGATGACAGTGACGTAAAGCAGATCGTGGCCAGCGAGGTGGCTACAGCCATCTTCACGGTGTATTCCTGTGGATAGCCCTTGGACGTGAGGATGAAGGTAATGAACGGCACCATCAGCATGCCGCCGCCTATGCCCAGCAGGCCCGCAAGAAAGCCGGTACCTGCGCCCAGCAGGGCAAGTTCGAGGATGAGTTGGGGTTCAAGAGGCATGTGGGCCGGGCTTGGCCCGCAAGAGAGAAAAAGGTGTCTGCGATTGCCACTGGACCGTCATCCTGAACCGGGGTTCAGGTGGGCGAGGGCAGTCAGGTTTCGGGTTCGTCTAACGCGAGACGATCACACCTGCCGGACAATTTACCAAGCCCGTGCTCGTGGAGCATTGGTTCAAGGAAATATAAAGCCCAGTGCGCATCGCAGACAGATTAATTGTAGGTGTTTAAAGCCATGTGCGCTGGCAGTCCGTACTGCAAACCATGGCAGGGTGGTGGTGGCCAGGGTTACAGCAACCGGCCGTCCCCGCCCAGTGCTGCATCCAGACGCTGCATCAGCAAGGCCAGCTGAGGGTCAGTTGCGTTGCCGTGGGCCTGTGGGGTGATGGCGGGCGAAGCGCTGGCGGGGTTCAGCGGGTTTGTCAGTGGCGTTGCAGCCTGCGCCGGAACAGCGCTTTGACTTTGTTCCGCGAGTTCAAACGCCAGGTTCAGTGCGGCCAGCACTGCAATACGGTCTCGCGCCTTGATCTTGCCTGCATCGCGTATTTTGCACATGGCCATGTCAACACGGTTCACCGCATCAAGCATCTGGGCATCGCCATTTTCCGGGCAGCCCAGCAAGTAGCTTTGCCCCATGATTTGTACTTCCAGCTGCTTCATCGCTCAGTTCCTGCCGGTGTTGCCATGTCCTGGCTACCGATTTCAGGGAGGCGCTCCAGCAGGGCATCCACCCGCGCGCGGGCAGCACCCAGCCGTGATTTGAGTGAGTCGCGTTCGTGCGTCAGTTCAACGAGCTGCTCAGCCAGCAGCGTATTGGTACGCTGCAATTCCTCATAGCGCAGCAAAAGCCGCTCCACACGTTCGGTGATCTGGTCGATTTGGTTAGGGTTCGCCATGGCACTTTGATTGTAGGGTTTGCGGCCAACTGCGCCATACGGCCGCGTAGAATCTTGTCCGTTGGTGCCAGCAGTGTGGTTCACACGCTGCAGTTCAACGGGAAGCAGGAGGGCGTTTCAGCCGTGCGGACTCGGATTAGCCCGAATCTCCGCGCGCCGCGAAGCCCAGCCTGCGCTGCCCCCGCAACGGTAAAACGGACGAATGAAGCCCTTGTATCCGACTTCACCCCTGAAGCGTACAAGATGTTTTTTTCAGCTTTCATCAATTGCCACTGAGCGTTTTGAACACGTGCTTGGGAAGGCGATGAAAGCAGTTCCGTCAGCCCGGATACCGGCCAACAAGGTGACAGCGCAAGCCTGAGAAGGCATGCATTGTCGTAACGCCCATGCACTGGCGGGGAAGCCGGTGAGGGCCATTTTGTTGATGGTTACACTCATGTTTTCTTCGAAACTCCGTACTTCTGGTGTGCGCCTTGCCGTGCTCGCCCTGACACTGCCTGCGGCCCCGGTCGCCATGGCACAAGCCCAGCCTGCCGCTGAATTACGCGAGGTGGTGGTCACCGGCAGCCGCGTGGCTGGCCCGCGCGATGCCCAACCCTTTGGCACCAGCGTCATCACCGAATCCGATATCCAGCGCAGTGGCGCGGTCACTGTCAACGACGCCATCATCCGGCTGCTGGGCGTTGTCGGACGCCTGGATTTTTATGGTGGCGGGGACTACACGCTCGATCTCCGCGGTTTTGGAAGTACGGCGGACAGCAACCAGGTTGTGATTGTGGACGGTATCCGCATCTCAGAAGCCGATCTGGGCGGGACCCGTCTGGCGGGTATTCCGATTGAGTCTGTGACGCAAATTGAGGTCATTCGCGGCAGCGGTGCGGTGCTGTACGGCGAGGGGGCCACCGGCGGCGTGATTATTGTCACCACCAGGGCCGGAAGCGGTGCAGCCCGCCAGAATTCGGCTTCGGTGTACGGCGCGGCCGGCAGCTACGGTCTGCGTGAGGGGCGAGCCAACGCCACATTGGTCACCGGCGGGTTTTCGCTCGACGTGAACGGCATGAACCGCGAGGCTGACAACCACCGCGATAACTTTCGCGCTGAAACCGGCGCCGTATCCGGTGTTGCCCAATGGAGCAATGAGTGGCTGCGCGTTGGCGCAAGCCGCGCCCAGGACACGCTGGACACCGGGCTTCCAGGTTCGCTAACGGCCATGGAATACCAAACCAACCCCCGCCAGACCACTCACCCGCTCGACAAAGCCTCCATCAGCAATGCGCGCGACGGATTGTTTGCTGAAGCGCTGCTGGGCGATTGGCAAGTGGGTTTGAATGCCGCACAGCGCGATAAGAAACTGCGCAGTTTGTCGGTTTCCAGCTTCGGCAATTCCAACTACGACTATGACATCAAGGCCTCCAATTACGGATTGCGTGCTGTACACAGCGCCAAACAGGCTGGTTTCGCCAACAAGCTGGTATTGGGCAGCGACTATGGAAGCTGGGAGCGTGAAGTCCTGGGGACTTTCGGCTCCAAAGCCACGCAGACAGCCCGGGCCTACTATTTTCGCGATGAACTGACACTGGCTTCTACCGGCACGGTAGTGTCACTGGGCGCCCGTACCGAGAAGATCAGCAAGGACAGTTCGGCAGGTCCGGTGGGCCTGGATGACCGCCAGAACGCCTGGGAACTGGGCCTGAACCAGCCGCTCAATGAGCAGGTGTCGGTGTACGGGCGGGTGGGCCGCAGTTTCCGGCTGGCCAACGCAGACGAATTTACTTACAGCTCACCAGGACTGGCCCTGCAGCCGCAGCGGTCCACCGATGTGGAGCTGGGTTCGCGTTATGCTGCCGGACCCCTGAAACTTGAAGCAAGGCTGTACCGCAGCACATTGACGAACGAAATTGGCTTCGATCCCCAGGCCGTTGGCCCGAACAGCCCGTTTTTCAATGGAGCCAACATCAACTTTGACCCCACCCGCCGCTCGGGCATCGAGCTGGACGGACGTTATGCCTACGCAGCTGACCTGAGTCTGCGTGCCAATGCCGCATGGCGCAAGTCCCAATTCAGGTCGGGCCCATTTTCGGGCAAAGACATTGCCCTGGCCCCGAAACGTTCCGCGTCTGTGCATGCAGACTGGACGCCCATGGCCAAGCATCTGGTCAGCGGTGGCGTGAACTGGGTGTCTTCGCAGTATCCCGACTTCGCCAACCAGTGCACCATGCCTTCTTATCTGACAGCAGATGCCCGCTACGCCTACCAGTGGCAGAACGTGGAAGTCTCGCTGGGGTTTACCAACCTGTTTGACAACAAGTTTTATACCCAGGCCTTTGGCTGTGCAGGCGGCGTCACGACCTCTATTTACCCTGAGGCGGGGCGTGCTGCCACGCTGGCGTTGCGTGTCAAGTTCTAGGCGTCACAGACTATCGATGATCGGGGAGTTCTGCACAGCGCCGGTGTTGCCAGGCACTGGCTGCTTCCATGCCGTCAGAAAACCGTGGCGCTTTGGCGCGTAGAATCAGCGCGTTGGTGCTCGCAGCGTGGTTCACATGCTGCAGTTCAACGGGAAGCAGGAGGGAGTCAAAGCCAGCAGCCGGTCAGTCCGGTTTGCCAGCGCTGCAACTTCTAACCTGCGCTGCCCCCGCAACGGTAAACGGACGAATGCCTACTCCTCGATTTCAACATCGAGACGGCATTCAGTTTTCATCTTTAGCCACTGAGCGTTTTGAACACGCGTTTGGGAAGGCGATGAAAGCAGTTCCGTCAGCCCGGATACCGGCCAACGAGGTGAATACGCACGTCCTTTTTGGGCTGGTGTATTCGTAACGTCCATGCACTGGCGGGGAAGCCGGTGCGGGCCTTTTGTGGGTAGTTCATCCGATGAGATTTTTTCGCTCCCGTGTGCGGTCAGCGGTGTTCGCTTTGGCGCTGTCGGCTGCTGCTTGCGTGTTTGCGCAGGTCGAGGCCTCCAGTTCGCTTGGCGAGGTCGTCGTTACGGCAAGCCGTGTGGCGACGCCCATTACCGATGTCATTGCGGATGTGTCCGTGATTGACCGGCAAACTCTGGACCGTGCGGGACAGTTATCGCTGCGTGACTTGCTGGCCCAGCAGCCCGGGATTCAAATGGTGGCCAGCGGAAGTTACCGCTCTGGCACCGGTGTTTTTCTGCGCGGTGCCTCGGGTGCCCAGACCATTGTGTTGATCGATGGCGTTCGGGTGGGCTCGGCCACCTCGGGTGCGGCTTCGTTTGAAAATATGCCGCTGTCACGCATCGAGCGTGTCGAAATCCTGCGTGGTGCCGCGTCAGCGCTCTATGGCCCCGATGCTGTGGGCGGCGTGATCCAGATTTTTACCCGCGCACCCACGGACCATCTGGCGGTCACAGCCAACCTGGGCTTTGGCTCCGACGGCCAGCGGCAAGCCGGTGCGTCGCTCAGTGGCGGTGCCGGTTCCCTGGGCTACAGCCTGGGGGTGTCGCGCGAAAAAGCCAGCGGCATCAGTGTCATCTCCAATCCGGCCTCAAGCAGTTTTAACCCGGATCTCGATGGCTTCACCTCTACCAGTGTCGACGCCAAACTCACTGCCAGGCTCCATCCCGACCATGCCGTGACGCTGAGTCTTTTGCACAGTGACACCGAGTACCAGTTTGACGGCCTTCCTTCCCCCAATCCACTGGCGCTGACCAAACTGACGACTGACGCCAGAGCCAAGCCGGCACTCAAACACGCTGTCGTGAAGTGGGACGCCCAATGGCAGCCGCAGTGGAAATCGACGTTCACGGCTGGAACAAGCGATGACGATTCGGTCAATGAGTACTACCGTATCGCCAGCGGTGCTTTTGGCGGCAGCAACAGGTTCAATACCCGAAGAGAACAGTTCAGCTGGCAAAACGACTACACCCTGAACCGGGATGTGCTGTCCTTGCTGCTCGAAAAGCGGTCGGAGGCCGTGGACAGTTCGACCAGTTATACCGTCCGGGAACGCGATGTGCGCAGCACGATGGTGTCTTACGCCTTGAACCGCGATCGCTGGAATGCCCTGTCTGTCGTTCGCAACGACAGCAACTCGCAGTTTGGCAACTTCAACAATTGGGCGCTGTCGGGTGGCTACCGCCTGACCGACAGCCTGCGCGCAGTGGCCAGTGCGGGGACAAGTTTTCAGGCGCCCAGCTTTAACCAGCTGTATTTCCCGGGCTTTGGGAACACTGCTTTGACACCCCAGAAAAACCGGGCCAGAGAAGCCGGCTTGCGTTACCAGCAGGACAGCCTGACCATGGGCGCTGTCGTGTACCACAACAACATCAACGGTTTTGTCATTCCGTCCACCAATGTGCAAAGTTCGCTGGCCGTGCTGCGCGGCGTCACAGTCAGCGCTGATGTTCAGGTGGGCGCCACCAGCTACTCGCTGTCTTATGACTACGCCGACCCACGCTCGTTCTCGTCGCTTGCCGCCTCCAACGATCTGCGTCTGGTTCGGGTCGCCCGTCACCTGCTGAACGCCCGCATGAGCCACCGCCTGGGCGATGTCAGCGTGTTTGGCGAACTACGGCTCTCGGGCGATCGCGAAGATGCCAAGGTGGTCGGTACGGGCCGCGTCACACTGCCTGGCTACAGCGTTGCCAATGCAGGCGTCGACTGGCGTATGCAGAAAAACCTGTCACTGCTGGCCCGTGTCAACAACCTGACAGACACGCAGTACATGCTGGCCAATGGCTTTTCGGTGCCCGGCCGCAATATGTTCGTGTCCATGCTGTGGTCAATCTAATGGGCCGAATTTTGCAAACTGTTTGACCATGTCCACACCTGTTTTTACCTCTGGCGCTGCCTGTCCAGCCATTCTGGTCGCTGCCCCTGCTTCAGGCCAGGGCAAGACCACGCTGGCATGTGCGTTGGCGCGGCTGCATGCGCGGCAGGGAAGGCGGGTGCGGGTGTTCAAGTGTGGGCCCGATTTTCTGGACCCATACTGGCTTGCGCTGGCCAGCGGCGCGCCGGTGCACCAGCTTGATTTGTGGATGACCGGCGAAGCCGACTGTGGTCAGCGCCTGCACGCTGCAGCGCAAGACGCTGACCTCATCATTGTGGAAGGCGTGATGGGCCTTTTCGATGGGGAACCCAGCGCGGCTGATCTGGCGCAGCGTTTCGGGTTGCCGGTACTGGCAGTGATAGATGCCAGCGCCATGGCGGGCACCTTTGGGGCGCTGGCCTGGGGCTTGCAGCATTACCGCGAGGGTCTGCGTTTTGCGGGCGTGCTGGCCAACCGCGTAGCCTCACCCGGTCACGCAGACATGCTGGAGGGCGGTTTGCGCGACGCGGCGCAGTGGCAGGGTGCGCTGATGCGAAGCGAAGCGTTTACCTTGCCGGAACGGCATCTGGGCCTGGTCATGGCAAACGAATTGGGCGATGCTGTGCAGCGGCTGGATGCCGCAGCCGATGCGCTGGCCGGAACGCGGCTCGGCCAGATGACGCTTCAGGACTTACAGGCCTGGGCGGTGACGTTTGACGCCCCGGATCCAGCGCAGCAGCGTTTCCCGGCTGGTGCGCTGCAGGGCCAGACCATTGCGGTGGCGAGCGACGCGGCCTTTTGCTTTGTCTATGCGGCCAACCTGGACTGCCTTCAGGCGCTGGGTGCGCGGCTGGTTTATTTTTCACCCTTGGCAGACAGTGCCTTGCCGGCCTGCGATGCCCTGTGGCTCCCCGGCGGCTATCCCGAACTGCATGCGCAAACCTTGGCGTTCAACAGCGCCATGAAAACCAGCATTGCCAGCCATGTGCAGGCCGGTAAACCGGTCTGGGCCGAATGCGGTGGCATGATGGCGCTGTTTGATCAGCTCACCACCGCAGAGGGCGCCAGCTACCCGATGTGGGGCGTGCTGTCCGGCAGCGTGACGCTGCAAAAACGCCTGGCTGCGCTCGGGCCACAGCAACTGCAAGTCGATGGCGGGGTATTGCGTGGCCATGCTTTTCATTACTCGACCTGCGCCACAGCCTTGCCGGCTGTCGCGCGCACCCAGGCGGCACCGGGGCGCAAGCTGCGCGGGGAGGGTGAGGCGCTGTATGAAGTGGGCTCGGTCAAGGCCAGTTATTTCCATGCCTGGTTTGCGTCCAACCCGGCGGCAGCAGCGCAGCTTTTTTTGAAGGGCCGGCATGACTGAAAAAACACACGACTGGCGCATGCTGGCCAGCAACCAGTGCACCTCGTCTTACGGCCCCCAGCGCATCGTCTGCCTGACCGAAGAGCCGACCGAATGGCTGTACCTGCTGGGTGAAGAACGCCGCATTGTGGGTATCTCGGGCTACACCGTGCGTCCACCGCGCGCCCGCGAAGAAAAGCCCAAAGTCAGTGCTTTCCTGAACGCCAAAATCGACAAGATTGTGGAAATTCAGCCTGACTGCGTGATTGGTTTTTCAGACCTGCAGGCCGACATTGCCTCGCAGCTGGTGAAAAAAGGCATTCAGGTCACCATCTTCAACCAGCGCAGCGTGGCCGAGATTTTTTCCATGATGTACCAGTTGGCCGCCATGGTGGGCCAGGAGGCGCGTGGCCTGGCGCTGATGCAGGGCATACAAAACAGGCTGCTTGAAATTGAGCAGGCCGCCGCCGCCCTCAAGCGCCGTCCGCGTGTGTTTTTTGAGGAGTGGTACGACCCGCACATCAGCGCCATTGCCTGGGTGTCCGAGGTGATCGGTATCGCTGGTGGCGACGACTGCTTTCCCGAGTTGGCCCGGCAGCCCATGGGCAAGGGCCGCATCATTGCCGATGGCCTGGAGATCGTGCGGCGCAATCCGGACATTGTTTTGGGCTCCTGGTGCGGCCGCAAATTCAGGCCTGCGCATGTGCGGGCCAGAGCCGGCTGGCAAGCGGTCAACGCCGTTAAAAACGACCAGCTTTTTGAAATCAAGTCCGCCGAGATTCTGCAGCCCGGTCCGGCTGCGCTGACTGACGGCGTGGAGCAAATACACCGAATCATCATGGCATGGGGTGAAAAATATGCCCTCACACCTGCTACTGCGTGTGCTGCGCTGCCCCCCGGCAGCGCGGAGGACATGGCATGACGACTTTGCCAGTAGCCCGCAGCGAACTGATTCTCGGTGGTCAGAAGAGTGGCAAGTCACGCCGCGCCGAGCTGTTGGCCCAGACCTGGCTGGCGCAATCGCCAGAACACAAAGCCGTGCTGATTGCCACAGCCCAGCCCTGGGACGAGGAGATGCGCGAACGCATTGCCCGCCACCAGCAAGACCGCGCTGAAAGAGTCCCCGGTATGCACACGGTCGAAGAACCACTTGAGCTGGCCCAGGCCCTGACCAGGCACAGCCAGCCCCACACGCTGGTGCTGGTGGACTGTCTGACCCTGTGGTTGACCAACTGGATGATGCCTGCCGAAGAATTACAGCAAAAAGTGGCTTTTGCCCATGATTCACGGGCGCAAGCAGCTATGTTTTTAATAGCAATTGAGGAGTCGGCCGGCCCGCTGGTGCTGGTCGGAAACGAGATCGGGCTGGGCGTGATACCGCTGGGCCGGGAGACGCGGGCCTTTGTGGACGCGCTGGGAGTCTTGAACCAGGCGGTGGCGAAGGCCTGCGAGCGCGTCACGCTGATGGCGGCCGGCCTGCCGCTGGTATTGAAGGACAAGGCATGACAAGAATTCTGGCTTTGGGATGGCTTTTGCTGGTCGCGCTGTCGCCTGCACAGGCCTTGCAAATCACCGACGACCGCGGCGTCACGGTTACGCTGGCGCAAACCCCGCAACGCATCGTCAGCCTGCTGCCATCGTTGACGGAAACGGTCTGCGAACTGGGTGAGTGCAAACGGCTGGTGGGGGTGGACCGCTACTCCAACTACCCGGCGGTGGTACGAAGCCTGCCTCAGGTCGGTGGCGGGATTGACCCCAACATTGAGGCCGTGGTGGCACTGCGGCCCGATGTGGTGCTGATGGCCACGTCGTCGCGCGGTGTTCAGCGCCTGGAGGCACTGGGCCTGAAGGTGGTGGCGCTGGAGCCCAAGAGTGCTGCCGATGTGCAGCGTGTCATGGGCAAGATCGGCCAGGTGCTGGAGGTGGCCGATGCGCAGCGCGTCTGGCGCGACATCGACGCCGGGGTGTCAGCGGCCGCACAGTCAATACCGCCCGCCGCGAAGAACCTGCGGGTGTACTTTGAAGTCAGCCGCGGGCCGTATGCCGCGGGCACCACTTCCTTTATTGGCGAGACCATGCTGCGCCTGGGCGTCAAGAACATCATGACGCCCGAGCTGGGGCCTTTCCCGAAGATCAACCCGGAATACGTGGTGCGGGCCAATCCTGACCTGATCATGATTGGCGCACTGAACGCGCAGGGGCTGGCGCAGCGTCCCGGCTGGGCCGGCATTCGTGCCCTGCGCGAGGGGCGCCTGTGCGTGTTCACACCCGAAGAGTCGGACGTGCTGGTGCGCCCCGGCCCGCGCATGGCCGAAGCCGCACGCATCATGGCCAGGTGCATCGCGGACAAAGCCGGGGCGGAGCTTCGATGAGGACTGTGGCACCGGCAAGCGCCGCTCATCGCCGGGGTTTCTTGCTCGGCCTTTTCCTGCTGCTGGCGGCAGCCGGCCTGCTGCTTCTGGGCGCCGGCGTCGGTAGCACCGGTTTCGACAGCGTGATCCAGGCGCGCCATGACCCGGTGGCGTGGCAAATCATCTGGGACATCCGCCTGCCGCGCACGCTGGGTGCCTGGCTGGCCGGCGGCCTGCTCGGGCTGGCTGGCGCCGTGGCCCAGGGCTTGTTCCGCAACCCGCTGGCCGATCCCTATCTGCTTGGCAGTGCCTCGGGTGCCGCGCTGGGTGTTGCGCTGGCGTTGGCCTTGTTCGGTATCTCGCCGTTTGCCACACAGTGGCTGGTACGCCTGGGCCTGACCGGCGCGGCCTTCGCGGGCGCGGTGGGCGGGGTGCTGCTCACGCTGGCGCTGGCCAACGGCGTGTTGCATACCCTGCGGCTGCTGCTGGCCGGCGTCATTGTCGGTGTCGTGCTGGGCGCGGCGCGTGACCTGGTCACGCTGGCCGTACCCGACATCCTGCAGGCCATGCAGGCCTTTCTGCTGGGCAGCACGGGCTTCGTCGGCTGGACTTCGTGCGGCGTGATGGCGGCGGTGCTGTTGCCGACCCTGGCCATCGCCTGGGCCCTGGGCCGTGTGCTTGATGGCCTGGCCCTGGGCGCGGCGACGGCCGCCAGCCTGGGTTTGCCGCTTGCCGCCGTGCGCGCCGCCCTGGTGGCCGTGCTGGCATTGGCGACCGGTGCGGCGGTGGCGCAGACCGGGCTGATCGCTTTCGTCGGGCTGGCCGCGCCGCATCTGGTGCGCTCCATCGTCAAGACCACGCATGGACGTCTGGTGGTTCTCAGCGCGCTGATGGGCGGCCTGCTGCTGATGGCCGCCGACGTGCTGGCGCGCTGGGTGATCGCGCCGCAGGAGCTGCCAGTGGGCGTGCTGACGGCGGTGCTGGGTGGCAGCTATTTGCTGTGGCTGATGCACCGGCAGAGCGGGCGGGGCGGCGGACTATGACGATTGCTATTAATTCAATAGCTATTGACGCCCGATATATAAGGGCCAGGCTTGGAAATGTTGAGGTGTTGCACGACATTTCGCTGGCCTTGCCCGTGGCCTGCTGGACCAGCATTGTCGGCCCCAATGGCGCGGGCAAATCGACCCTGCTCAAGGTGTTGGCCGGTTTGCTGGTGCATGGTGGCACGGTGACCTTGCTGGGGCAGCCGCTCACGGCACTGCGTGGCCGCGAACGTGCCAGGCAAATGTCCTGGCTGGGCCAGAACGAGAGTTCTGCCGATGACTTGACGGTGTATGACGTCGCCATGCTGGGCCGCCTGCCGCACCAGGCCTGGCTGGCCCCCCCCAGCGCCGCCGACCACGCCGCCGTCGAGCGCGCCTTGCGCGCCACCCAGGCCTGGGACTGGCGGGGTCGCGCCCTGGGCCAGCTCTCGGGCGGCGAACGCCAGCGTGTGCTGCTGGCGAGGGCGCTGGCCGTCGAGGCCCAGGTGCTGCTGATGGACGAACCGCTGGCCAACCTGGACCCGCCGCACCAGACCGACTGGCTGCTGATGGTGCGCCAACTGGTGGCGAGCGGCAAGACCGTGGTCAGCGTGCTGCACGAGATTTCGCTGGCGCTGCAGGCCGACGAACTGGTCGTGATGGACAGGGGCCGCGTGACGCACCAGGGTGCCTGCGCTGACGTTGCGACCCACCATGCGCTGGAGCAGGTGTTTGACCACCGCATCCGCGTGCACCAACTGGCCGGCCAGTGGGTGGCCTTGCCAAAAATCTAGCGTGTCACCCGCAAACTTCAAACCCCAACACACCATGCAAACTCCCACTTCTCCCCCGCAGCCTGACCGCGATATTTCCGCGCCGGGCAAGGTCTGGTTTGTCGGCGCCGGACCGGGCGACCCTGAACTCATCACGGTGAAGGGCCGGGCGCTGATTGAGCGCGCTGGCGCCATTTTGTTTGCCGGTTCGCTGGTCAGCGAGGCGGCAACCCGCTGGGCCCCGGCGGGCTGCGTGGTTGTGGACAGCAAGGACATGACGCTGGAACAGATGTCGGCCTGGCTGATGGCGCAGGCCGGGCGCTGCGCGACTGTGGTGCGCCTGCAAACTGGTGATCCCGGTCTGTATGGGGCGCTGATTGAACTGGTGCAACCGCTTGACGCGGCTGGAATTGCCATCGAGGTGGTTCCAGGCGTGTCGTCCGCCATGGCGTCTGCGGCGGCTGCGGTGGAAAGCCTGACGCTGCCGGAAGTCACCCAAACCGTGATTTTCACGCGGGTTGAAGGACGCACCCCGATGCCGGAGGGTGAGTCGCTGGAGGTCTTGGCGGCGCACCACAGCACCTTGTGCATCTTCTTGAGCATCACGCTGATGGGACGTGTCACAGCCGCCTTGACAGCGGCAGGCTGGTCGCCTGATGCACCGGTGGTGGTGGTGCACAAGGCCAGTTGGCCAGGCGAGCAAAAAATTGTGCGCGGCACGGTGGCCACCATTCAGGGCCTGTGCCGCGACGCCAAAATCGTCAGCCAGTCCATGATCATTGCCAGCCCCACGCTGGGCGCGCGGCACTGGCCCACGCTGGCCAAATCCAGGTTGTACGACGCCAGCTTTACGCACAAATTCAGGCGTGCCAGCGTGAATATGACTACCGATACCCCTACTGACCTTCCGGAGACAACATGACAGCAGACACCATTCTTCTGGTGGGCCACGGCTCGCGCGAAAAATCAGGCAACGACGAGATTGAAGCCTTTGCGCAGCAGTGGCGCGTGCGGCAGCCGGGCTGGCGCATCGAGATTTGTTTCATCGAGTTTTCTGACATCACCCTGAGCGAAGGCCTGCGCCTAGCCGCAACAGGTGCGCAACGCGTGATGGTGGTGCCGCTGATCCTGAATGCCGCCGGGCACGTCAAGATGGACATTCCACAGGCTATTGACGGTGCGCGGCTGAAGTTTCCGGGGGTGCAATTCTTGTATGCGCCGCATCTCACGGCGTGCGACCCCATCCTGGCCATCGTCAAACGCCGCCTGAAAACGGCCATGCAGGCGCTCGACATGCCCGACCCCACCACCACCGGCGTGGTGATGCTGGGACGCGGCTCGTCGGACCGGCAGGCCAACGGCGAGATGGCCAAGATGGCACGCTGGCTGATGGAAGAAACCGACCACGAACTGGTGGACCTGGCCTTCACCGGCATCACCTGGCCGCGCCTTGAAAAAGCCGTGCAACGGCAAAGCCTGCTGGGCATGACGCAGGTGGTGGTGCTGCCTTACTACCTGTTCAATGGCACGCTGGTGGAGCGCATCACCAAACAGGTTGCCAACCTGAGTACCCAGTACCCGACCATCCGCTTTACCTCGACAGACTACTTTGGGTTTGAGCGCGAGATTTTTGAGCTGCTGGAAGAACGGGTGAACGACCTGATGCGTGGTGCACCCGCCTCACGCATGCCATGTGACGGCTGCAAGTACCGCGAGTTCGGGGTTGAAAACGGCATGGGCGGCCACCACCACGACGATGCGGTGGCGCACCACCACGATCACCCACACGACCACCCACACGACCATGACCACGCGCACCATCCTGTGCATGCCGTCGTCCAGATGCACCCGGCGGCTCAGGCACACGGCCATGCCCACCCCCACGAGCACGCCCACCCATGAGCGGCGCCAGCGTCACAAGCAACGTCGTGACCGAGCAGCTCACGGCGGCGGGCCGCGCCATAGAGCATGACTCGTTTGCCGTGATTGACCGTGAGGTGACTTCGCACGCCTACACCGCAGCGCAGTGGCCCATCGTGCGCCGCATGATTCACGCCAATGCCGACTTCGACTTCAATGGCCTGACGGACTTTCACCCACGGGCGGTTGAGGCCGGTGTCGCTGCTGTGTTGTCGCGCAGCACCCGCGTGGTGGCCGATGTGGAGATGATTTGTGTGGGCCTGTCGGCGCCGCGCCTGGGTCATTTCGGCATGGCCACGCACCAGTTCATCTCGGACGCTGACGTGATTGAAGCCGCCAAGGCAGAAGGCAGCACCCGCGCCGTGCAAGCCATGCGCAAGGCCCACCGCCTGGGCTTGATCAACGGTGCCATCGTCGGCATCGGCAACGCGCCCACAGCGCTGATTGAGCTGGTGCGGCTGATTCATGAAGAAGGTGCGCGCCCGGCGTTGGTCGTGGGCATGCCGGTCGGTTTTGTGTCGGCGGCCGAGTCCAAAGACCTGATGGCGCTGGAGGCCGCCGTGCCCTGGGTCGTGATTCGCGGCCGCAAGGGCGGCTCCACGCTGGTGGTGGCGGCCATTCATGCGCTGCTGGGTTTGGCCGAAGCGCAGGAACGCCTGGAGCCCGCCTCAACATGATGGACAAAAACGCGCCCCGCGGCACACGCACCGGTTTCACCACCGGTGCGTGTTCGGCTGCGGCGGCGCGTGCGGCCACGCTGGGCCTGGTCACCGGGCAGGTGCCGGGCAGCATTGAATGCCTGCTGCCCAATGGCGACCTGGTGACTTTTGCGGTACTGGACGGTGCGGTAGACGGCCACACGGCGCATGCCATGGTCATCAAGGATGCGGGCGACGACCCCGATTGCACCGACAAGGCGCACCTCACGGCCGATGTGACCCTGCGCCGCGATCTGCCCGGTCAGGTGCTGCTGACGGGCGGCTTTGGCGTGGGCACCGTGACCATGCCCGGCCTGGGCCTGGCGGTAGGCGGCCCGGCCATCAACCCGGTGCCACGCCGCAACATCACGGCCAATGTGCAGGCGGCGGCGGGTGAACTGCTGGAAGAAACCGGGTTTGAAGTCTGTATTTCAGTACCGCAGGGCGTGGAGATGGCCAAAAAAACCCTGAACGCCCGGCTCGGCATTTTGGGCGGCATTTCGATTCTGGGTACCACCGGCATCGTCAAGCCGTACTCGACGGCCGCCTACCGCGCCAGCGTGGTGCAGGGCGTGCAGGTGGCGGGCACGCTGGGCCACGGGGTGGTGGTGCTGACCACCGGCGGGCGGACCGAAAAATTTGTAATGGAAGAGATGCCGCATCTGCCCGAACCGGCGTTTGTGCAGATGGGCGACTTTTTGCGCTACGCCATGGGCGCGGCGGTGAAAGCGGGTTTGAAGCAGGTGGTGATTGGCGGCATGGTCGGCAAGCTCACCAAAATTGCGCAGGGTGAAACCATCACCCACGCCGGTCGCGCCGAGGTTGACACCGGTTTGCTGGCCGACATTGCGGCCAGCCTGGGCGCCGCGCAAGACGTTTGCGATGCCATTCGCCAGAACGAAACCGCGCGTTATGCCGGTGAACGCATGGATGCGCTGGGCCTGGGCACCGCCTTTCACACGGCACTGGCGCAGCGCGTGATTCAAACCCTGCGCACGCGTTACCCCGATCAGTTTGATTTGAAAGTGCTGGTCTGCGACTTTGACGGTCGCAAGATAGCGGAGGCCCCTTGAATTCTGAAACGATAAATTTGATTGAAAAATGCCGAGTCATCGGTGTGCTGGACGACGGCGTCGCCAGCCTGGGCCGCACGGCGCTGGGCCACCTGCAGCAAGCACAACTGGTGATTGGCGGCACGCGCACCTTGCAACTGTTTGCCGAACATATTGATCCGGCCGCCCGGCAGTGCGACCTGACGGGTGCGTTGTCGCAAGTCCCCGAATGGATTCGCGCGGCCCAGGCAGAAAACCAGCGCGTGGTGCTGCTGGCCACGGGCGACCCCTTGTGCCACGGCATTGCCGCCTACCTGGCCTCGCGCCTGTGCATTGAAGCGCTTGAGGTACTGCCCAATGTGTCAACCCTGCAACTGGCCTGTGCCCGCCTAAGCCTGCCGTGGCAGGACATGAAGTTTTCATCTGTCCACAGCAAGGATGCGGGCGACTGGGTGGAGGGTGCTGAGCCCAGCCACGGCCTGTATGCGCTGCTGCGCGATATTCGCCAACACGACCGCCTGGCCATTTTGACCAGCCCCGACAACACGCCAGACCGCATTGCCCGCATGCTGGTGTCCGAGGGCCTGGCCGGTGATTTTGAGATGGCCGTGGCCGAGCGCCTGTGCCAGCCCGAAGAGCGCATCGTCAACGGCATGGCGATCACCGCTGCGGCGCAGATGCCTTTTGCCGACCCCAACGTGGTGCTGCTTTGGCGCACCACCCTGCGCACGTCGCCGGTGCTGCTGGGTCTGCCCGATGCGAGCTACCAGCAGCGTTACCCTGAAAAAGGCCTGATTACCAAAAACGAGGTGCGTGTGGTGTCGCTGGCCCGCATGCAGTTGCGTGCCAACAGCGTGGTCTGGGACATCGGCGCGGGTTCGGGTTCGGTGGGGCTGGAGGCGGCGCGTTTGTGCAGCCAGGGCCATGTGTACGCCATTGAAAAAAACGTGGACGACAGCGCCATTGTGCGCAGCAACCGCAAAGCGCTGGGCATCAGCAACCACACGCTGGTGCACGGCAAGGCCCCCGAAGGCCTGCAACACTGGCCCGACCCGGATGCCGTGTTCATAGGCGGCTCGGGTGGCGAACTGGCCGAGCTGATCCGCCTGATATTGCAGCGCCTCAAGCCTGAGGGCTGGCTGGTGATGAATTTCGTGACGCTTGAGAACCTGGGCGTGGCCGTTGAGACCTTGAAGGCGCTGGGCGTGGCGTGGGACGTGCTGCAACTGCAAGCCTCGCGCAGCAAGCCGATTTTGCACATGAACCGCATGGCCGCCGAGAACCCGGTGTGGCTGGTGTGCGCGCAAAAAATCACCCTGCAAAAAGCAAGCAAGACGGAAAAGAGCGATGACTGAACTTCACCTTGCCTCCCCGTCTGTTGCCCCGGGCCGCCTGTTCGGCGTGTCTTTGGGCCCTGGTGACCCCGGCCTGATCACCCGCCGCGCCTGGGCCTTGCTGGAACGTCCCGATGCGGTCTGGACCTACCCGGTGCGCAGCCTGCGCAAGGAAAGCTACGCGCTCGACATCGCCCTGCGGGCCGGCTTGGCATTGCCGGCGCAGCATCAGCCGCTGCTGTTTCCCATGACGCACGATGTCGAAAAACTCGCGCGCCACTGGCTCAAAGCCGCCGAGACCGTGAAGGCGCTGCTGGCGACGGGCCAGGACGTGTTGTTTCTGGTCGAAGGCGATGCCTCGACCTACGCCAGTTTTTGCTACCTGGCCCGCGTGCTGCGAGAGCTTGATGCCAATGCGCAAATTCACATCGTTCCCGGCGTGACCTCGTTCAACGCGGCCTGCGCCCAACTGCAGATACCGCTGTCCGAGCAGGACGACACCATTGCTATCGTGCCTGCCGCTTACGGCATTGCCGCCGTCGAAAAAATGCTGGACGACTTCGACACCCTGGTGCTGATGAAAGTCAAACCGCTGCTGGACGATTTGATTGAGCTGCTGGAGCGCCGGGGCCTGTTGCCACACAGCCGATTTATTGAAAAAGCCGGCTCACCGGTAGAGCGCATCGTGCACAACGTGGCCGAACTCAAGGGCACCAAGGTGAATTATTTGTCGCTGCTGCTGGTCAAGAACCCTGGCCGCGTGCGCGGCGACATGCTGCGCGGCTGCCGCAAGAAAACAAGCACTGAAATCGAAGAGGAAACCTTAGGATGACCATGAACACCTTGCCAGATACCAACGCCGCCGTGCGCGTCGTCCTGGTTGCCATCACCAAACACGGCGCCCAGCAAACCGCCGAGCTGGCGCGCCAGTTGCCCCAGGCCAGCGTCTGCGTGGCTGAAAAATTCGCCCCACTCATGGCCGGTTTGCCCAACCCGGTGCGCGCCTATAGCGGCGCTTTTCGCGATGAAATCGCCACGCTGTTCACCGAGTTTGACCAGGTGGTTTTCTTCGTCTCGCTGGGCGCGGTGGTGCGCCTGATTGCCCCGCACCTGAAAAGCAAGGACGAAGACCCCGGCGTGCTGGTGGTCGATGATGCGGCGCAGTTTGTGATTCCGGTGCTGTCGGGCCATGTGGGCGGCGCCAACGCCATGGCCGAGCAGGTGGCCGCGCTGCTGGGCGCCACCGCCGTGCTGACCACCGCGTCTGACGTGGGCAAGACCATTCCGGTTGATATTCTGGGCCGCGAACTGGGCTGGAAGGTCGAAGCCCCCAAGATCAATATCACCCGCGTTTCGGCCCATGTCGTCAACGGCGAACCAATTGCCGTGGTGCAGGAAGCCGGCAGCCCCGACTGGTGGACCCGGCCCACGCCGCTACCGGTGACCATCCACAAATTCGAGCGCTTTGACGACGTGGACCTGAGCCACTTCAAGGCCGTGTTGTGGATCACCCATGCCGAGGTCACGGCCGAGCGCTGGCAGCAATTGAACGAGCGCCTGGTGGTGTACCGCCCGCCGCAAGCCGCATGAGCGCTGCGACCATGAAAATCGCCGTCGGCCTGGGCTGCGACCGCGGTACGCCGCTGGCCACGCTGCAGCAGGCTCTAGGCGAGGCACTGGCACTGGCCGGAGCCCGGCTGGACGACGTGGCCGCGGCCGCCAGCATTGACCTGAAGGCCGACGAGCCGGGCCTGCTGGCGCTGGCCGCGCAGCACGGCTGGACGCTGACCTTCTACACCCCCGAACAGCTGGCCGCCGTGCCCGTGCCCAACCCGTCCGAGACGGTGCGCAAGTACACCGGCAGCCCTTCCGTCAGCGAAGCCGCCGCCTTGCTGACGGCGGCATCGCTAGCGGGGCAAGCGCTTCCCGCGACAGCACTGCTGGTCGAAAAACACAAGTACCGGGGCGCCGATGGGCGCAACGCCACGGTTTCAGTCGCACGCTGTCACGGTTTCCCGCCGTGACCTTTATTGTTTTTATTTTTTAGTTTCTCAACCCTGAAATGGAGCAACCCATGAACGCAGCTTCCGCATCTTCTTCTACCTTTCTTCCTGCCAGCGCAAGCCGCAGCCTGTTGCTGCAATTGGCCGCCGGTGCCGCTTTGGGCCTGGTCGTGCTGTACGGCGTGGCTTTTGCCGAAAGCCCGCTGGCCCACAACGCCGCCCACGACGTGCGCCACGTCACCGTCAAACCCTGCCACTGAGCCCAGGAGTTTTTCATGTTGTTTCAACGATTGATCTGGGCTGCCCTGGCGACGGCCTTGCTGGTGGGCAGTGTGCAGTCCGGCGTGCAGCAGTGGCAGGCCGTGCCAATTATTCTGGCGGCCGAGGCGTACGAGGGGCAAAAGGCCGAGGCACCCGCACAGCCGCTCGCACCCGCTGCACACACCCATGCCGCAGGTGTGGCGCCAGAACACGCACATGACCATGGCAGCGCCGAAGCATGGACGCCGGCCGATGGTGCTGAGCGCATTTTCTGGACCTGGGTGGCCAATGTTTTGCATGCCTTCAGCATGGCGCTGCTGGTGTTTGCCGTCATGGGTGTTTGCCTGTGGCGCGGCACGACCCTGCGCTCACTGCCGCTGGCCTTGCTGGTGGCAGCTTCAGGCTGGTTGAGTTTTCACTTTTGGCCGTCGCTGGGTCTGCACGCTGAAATTCCCGGCATGGACGCAGCCCGCCTGGGATCCCGCCAGGGCTGGTGGCTATTGGCCGCAGGCTGCGCGGCGTTGGCGTGTGTGTCATTGGCAGGCTTGCGCAGTCCTTTGCGTTGGGCCGCTGCCGCCGCGTGGCTGGCCCTGCCTTTTGTGGTGGGTGCCCCCCACATTACCGCCGACCCGCTGGCAGGCTTTAGCGGTGCGGCGCAACTGGCCTTGCGTGACCTGGGCGTGCAGTTCATCTGGGCCACGACCTGGGTGTCGCTGTCGTTCTGGGCCTGCATGGGTCTGGTGTGCGGCGCGGCGTTTCAGCGCTGGCTGCGGCCCCTGCTGCAGACTACTTTTGAAGGCGCCAAGCCGGTGACGCCCGTTGGTACGGCGGTGAACCCATGAGCAGCCCCAAGGGCAAGATCATGCTGGTGGGCATTGGCCCTGGCAGCCATGACCACATGACACACCGTGCGCGGGCGGCCATTGCCGAGTCGGATGTGGTGGTGGGTTATGTCACCTACATCAAGCTGGTGGCCGATTTGCTGGAAGGTAAAGAGGTGGTGCGCAAGGGCATGACCGAAGAGCTGGACCGGGCCGTGCATGCGCTGGAAAGCGCCCGCCAAGGCAAAAAAGTGGCGCTGATTTCGTCGGGTGATGCCGGTGTGTACGGCATGGCCGGGCCGACTTATGAGGTGCTGTTCCAGGCCGGCTGGACGCCCGAGTCTGACGTGGAAGTCGAAGTCGTACCGGGCGCGTCGGCCATCAACGCCTGTGCGGCGCTGGTGGGTGCGCCCCTGACGCACGATTTTTGCTCGATCTCGCTGAGCGACCTGCTGACACCCTGGCCGGTGATTGCACGCCGGCTGGACGCGGTGGCGGCATCAGACTTTGTGGTGGCGCTGTACAACCCCAAGAGCGGTCGGCGGACCCAGCAGATCGTGGAGGCGCAGCGCCTCTTTTTGCGCCATCGCAGGCCCGACACGCCGGTGGCGGTGGTCAAGTCGGCCTACCGCAGGCGCGAGCGCATCGAGTTCACCACGCTGGACCACATGAGCGACTGCGACATCGGCATGCTGACCACGGTGCTGATTGGCAACAGCCACACCTTTGTGCAGCACGGCCTGATGGTCACGCCGCGTGGCTATGCCAACAAGTACGACCTGGACGATGGCGGCAGCACCCGTGCGGGGGAGAGGCCGGGGCGCTCGCTGTCTACCGGGCTTTTGGGCTGGATGGAAAACCTGCGCGCCGACCATGCGGAGGGCATCAGCATTGCCGCGCTGGCCCTGCAGCACAAGCTGCCGGCGGACTACATCGAAGCGGTGCTGAACACGCCGGTCGAGGTGGCAGAGGCCGTGGCCAGCACCGAGGAATCGGAAGCATGAGCGAGGCGGTGGTCAAACCCAAGATTGGTGCTTACAAACGCCATTTGCTGGTCTGCACCGGCCCACGCTGCACGCAGGATGGTGCGTCGCAGGAGCTGTTTGACAGCCTGGGTGACAAGTTCAAGGCGGCCGGGCTGCACGACGGCGAGATGCGCGTCAAGCGCAGCCGGGTGAGCTGCTTTGCCGCATGCAAGGGCGGGCCGGTGATGTGCGTGCAGCCTGACGGCACCTGGTATTACAACGTCACGCCCGCCAACATGGACCGCATCATTGGCCAGCACCTGGTCGGCGGCCAACCGGTGGCTGATCTGGTGTTTCACCAGGGACCCGGTGAGTGCGATGGCGAATAAGGAGAGCGTTCAGCCCTGCGCCGGGTTTGTGTCCATCGTGGGGGCTGGGCCGGGCCCGGTTGATCTGATGACCTTGCGGGCGCTTGACCGGCTGCAGCGCGCCGAGGTGGTGGTGCACGACCGCCTGATTACCGCTGAAGTGCTGGCGCAGATTCCCGAGGCCGCGCAGCGTGTGTACGTGGGCAAGGCGCTGGCCAATCATTCGGTGCCGCAGAGCGGCATTCATGCGCTGCTGGTGGCGCATGCCCGGATGGGTCGGCGCGTGGTGCGCCTCAAGGGCGGTGACCCCTATGTGTTTGGGCGCGGCGGCGAAGAGGTCCAGGCCTTGCAGGCTGCGGCGATTGCGTTTGAAGTGGTGCCGGGCGTGACAGCGGCCAGTGGCTGCGCGGCGGCGGCGGGTATTCCGCTGACCCACCGCGACCTGGCGGGTAGCTGTGTTTTTCTACCCGGCCACCTGGCCGACGACGAGGCCATGCACGACTGGCAGGCCCTGGCACGGCCGGGTCAGACCCGCGTTTTTTACATGGGTGTGCAGCGTCTGGCGCAGATTGCCCAGCAGCTCATCACCCATGGCCTGGCACCCGATACCCCGGCGGCCATCGTGCGTGACGGCACCCGCGCCACGCAGACTGTCATCGCTACCGGACTGAGCAAGCTGGTGGCATGTGCGCCGGCGTATGGCCCCCAGCCTAGCTTGCTCATCATTGGCGAGACCGTGCAGCTCAGTCCCGATTTCAAGCCCTAAGTGATTGCCCATGCAAATAGAAACCCCGCCCGCAGAAAAACCCTATGACAAACCCGAGGGCGAACGCCGTGGGCTTGTCATTGTCAACACCGGCGACGGCAAGGGCAAAAGCACCGCGGCCTTTGGCCTGGCCCTGCGCGCGCAGGGGCGCCACCATGTGCACGGCAAGGCGGTGAAGATTTTCCAGTTCATGAAGGTGCCGAGCGCCCGCTTTGGCGAGCACCGCATGTTTGAGCAACTGGGCATTCCCATCGAAGGGCTGGGCGACGGCTTCAGCTGGAAAAGCCAGGACCTGGAACACTCGGCCCAGCTGGCACGCCAGGGCTGGGAGAAAGCCCGGGCTGCGATTCTGGGCGGCGAGAACTTCATGGTGGTGCTCGACGAGCTGACCTACCCGCTGATTTATGGCTGGATGCCCTTGGACGATGTGCTGCACACCCTGCAGAACCGGCCCAAAGACGTGCATGTGGTCATCACCGGCCGCCGTTGCCCACCCGAAATCATCGCGCTGGCCGATACCGTGACCGAAATGACCAAGGTCAAACATGCGTTTAACGCGGGCATTCCGGCCCAGCGCGGCATTGAGGATTAGGACAATCTTGACTGCACCAGACCACGCGTTTAGCGCCGCCGAGCGGCAAGCGGTTTACCGCGCCATTGACGAGCGGCGCGACATGCGCCATTTCAGCGGTGGTGTGGTGGCTGACGAGGTGTTGCAGCGCCTGCTGGCGGCCGCCCACCATGCACCCAGCGTCGGTTTCATGCAGCCCTGGCGTTTTATCCGCGTGCGCAGTCCTCAGTTGCGCGCCGGTCTGCATGCGCTGATAGAGCAGGAGCGCGTGCTGACGGCCAAGGCCTTGGGCCAGCGCGAAGACGAGTTCATGAAGCTCAAGGTGCAGGGCGTGCTTGATGCCGCCGAAGTGCTGGTGGTGGCGCTGCCACCGGGGCGTGAGCAGCACATTTTTGGCCGCCGCACCCTGCCCGAGATGGACCTGGCGTCTGCCGCCTGCGCCATTCAAAACCTCTGGCTGGCCGCCCGCGCCGAGGGCCTGGGCATGGGTTGGGTGTCGATTTTTTGCCCGCTGCAACTGGCCCAACTGCTGCAGATGCCCGAGGGCAGCAAGCCCATTGCCGTGCTGTGCCTGGGCCCCGTCCCGGCGTTTTATGACCAGCCCATGCTGCAGGCCGAACACTGGGCGCAGCGTGCGCCGCTGGCCGATATGGTGTTTGAGGACTGTTGGGCCAAGCCGGCCTCACCTCAGGCCTCACCTCATGAGTGATGGCGCGCTGCTCATGGCGGCAGTGTTGCTGCTCGCTTTGTTCATGGATGTCATATGGGGCGAACCGCCCGCCTGGGTGCATCCGGTGGTGGGCATGGGCAAATACCTGTCGTGGTGGGGCCAGCTTTTGCCCGGTTTGCGGCCCTCGCTGGCGTTCTGCTCGGGCGCGCTGGCGTGGCTGGCCGGTGCGGCTTTGACAGGTGGCCTGGCCTGGTTTGCCCAGCAGCAGATGATTGCCAGCCTGCACCCGGTCATGGCTGCGTTGCTCATGGCGGTGCTGCTCAAGCCCATGCTGGCCTGGCGCATGCTGCGCAGCGAAGTTAATGCGGTTGAAACGGCCTTGCAGCAATCGCTGCAAGCCGGACGCGAACGCCTGTCGTGGCTGGTGAGTCGCAACACGGCGCTGCTCAATGAAAGCGAAGTGCGCGAGAGCGCCATCGAGTCGCTGGCCGAGAACCTCAACGACTCGGTGGTGGCACCCATCTTCTGGTTTGTGCTGCTGGGGTTACCCGGTGCCGCCATTTACCGCTTTGCCAACACGGCTGACGCCATGTGGGGCTACCCCGGTGTTTACAAGGGGAAAAACTGGCAGTGGGCCGGCAAATGGGCGGCGCGGGCCGATGATGTGCTGTCGTGGATTCCGGCGCGCCTGACGGCCTTGCTGTTGGCTTTCGCTGCGGGGGGGCTGTCTTTTAAAGCCTTGCAGATTTTGCGGAGAGAAGCGCGTAAAACGCCATCGCCCAACAGCGGCTGGCCCATGGCGGCCATGGCCTTGGCGCTGGGTGTCAGCCTGCGCAAGCCCGGTGTGTACACGCTCAACCCAGCGGGCAAACCGCCACAGGCTCCAGACACCGTTTTGGCCCAAAAATATTCATCAAAAGTGGTTCTTGCCCTTGTTTTATGGGCGCCACTAGCTATCTTATTTATAGCGACTGTGCGATTTAGATGAGTGCAGACAAACCAGTATTCGTGCGCACTCATGGTGGCCCCGACCGGCACGGCGTGCCGCGCTACGACTTTTCCACCAACAGCAACGCCTGCGGGCCATGCCCCCTGGCGCAAACCGCCGTCAGCCAGGCCGATGCCACGCAATACCCCGACGCCAGCTACAGCGCCCTGCGCCAGCAGCTCGCCGCCTTTCATGGGGTCGATGTGCCGCGCGTGCTGCTGGCCACCAGCGCCAGCGAGTTCATTTTTCGCATCACGGCGCTGGTGGCGCAGCAGGGCGGCCGCACCGTCTGGCTGCCACCGCACAGCTATAGCGACTATGCGCAAGCGGCCGATGCGCACAAACTGGCGGTTGTGGCCCGACCGCAAGAAGCTCAGTTGCTGTGGGCCTGCGAACCGTCCAGCCCGCTGGGCGCGGCGCAGGCCGGC
>JANNXF010000026.1:0-13026 GCA_031409395.1 Polaromonas sp. | reverse complement strand
TCGCCAGAAGCCGTGGCCATGCAGCAAATGATGCGCGGGATTCATTTTTGAAGTGACCTGGTGGTGCTGATTACTGGCGCCTGATGCGCCCCTGGCTTGTAACTGCAGTGTTACCTGCCCGGGTGGTTTGTACATGCCTGGCCCGCTTAAGATGGCGGTTCGGGAATGTGAAATCAGGGGGAGCGGATGACAGAAAATCAAAATGTGCACATCACCGCAACGCAAGACGTCGGTGTGCTGGATGTGCTGGTGACCTTGGCTGCCAATGTCAAATTGCTGGTCATTGGTCCTTTGCTGGCGGGCTTGTGTGCAGTGGGCATCAGTCTGGTGTGGCCGCAAACCTATGAAAGCGTGGCCGTGCTCCAGGCCGACCCGCTGACGGCCCGTCTCATGACGACCCCGGCTGTCCTTGATCCGGTGGCGGTCGCCTTGGGGCTGACCAAAAATCAGACGGTTGAGGCTGCTCGCACACAGCTTCAAGGTGCCATTACCGCCACCGTCGGCCGCACCGACAAGCTGCTGACGCTGACCGTTTCAGACCGGACTGCCCAGCAGGCCCAGGCCATTGCAAAGGCGGTGATTGCGCAAACCTACCAGGAGAGTCGGCCCAAGGCGGCGGTGCGGGGACGGCTGGAGGCGCAATTGGCAGACGCGCAATTGCGGCTTAAAAGTGCTCAGGACGCTGCGGCTAATCAGGCGCACCGGATGGAGTTGGCTGCCTCCAGTCCCACCAGTATTGACTTGGGAAGCGGTTATGCGACATTGCTGGGCATTGTTGCAGCCGCCCAAACCGAAATCAGGGCGTTGCAGGTGCAGCTTGACGGCTTGAACGATGCTTTGCTGGTTCAGGCCCCGACGCTTCCGGAAGTCCCCAGCCAGCCCCGAAAGCGCAGGCTGGTTGTGGGTGCGGTAGTGGTCACGGCCTTGTTGCTGCTGGTGTTTGTCTTCATGCGACAAGCCCTTCGCGTCATCCGCAGAGACCCGGAGAATGCCGACAAGCTGGCGAGTATTCGGGGGTCGCTGGGCCTAAAATAAAAATCCTGGCGTCTTTTGTGATGACCATTGCAAACCGACACCCACTGGAAACTCCAGAACCCAAGAGAAAACGGCGAATGAACGCCTTCAATTCAATCACTTCATGACCATTCTCGTTACTGGCGGCGCAGGCTTCATCGGCGCCAACTTCGTTCTCGACTGGTTTGCCAATGGCGGCGAGCCCGTCATCAACCTCGACAAGCTCACCTACGCCGGCAACCGGGAGAGTCTGGCCAGCCTGCAAGGCAACGACAGGCACCTGTTTGTGCAAGGCGACATTGGCGACAACGCACTGGTCGCCAGCCTGCTGGCGAAGCACCAGCCCCGGGCCATCGTCAACTTTGCCGCAGAAAGCCATGTAGACCGCTCCATTCACAGCCCTGAAGACTTCATTCAGACGAATATGGTGGGTACTTTCCGCTTGCTGGAAGCCGCCCGCCAATACCACGGCGGGCTGCAGGACTCCGCCAAAACCACGTTTCGCTTTCTGCATGTTTCCACTGATGAGGTCTATGGCTCGCTCGGCCCCAGCGACCCGGCATTCACCGAAACCCACCGCTACGAGCCCAACAGCCCCTATTCGGCCAGCAAGGCCGCCAGCGACCATCTGGTGCGCGCCTACCACCACACCTACGGTCTGCCGGTAGTGACCACCAACTGCTCTAACAACTACGGCCCCTACCATTTCCCCGAAAAGCTCATCCCGCTGATGATCGTCAACGCCCTGGCGGGCAAAGCCCTGCCGGTGTACGGTGACGGCCTGCAGGTGCGCGACTGGCTGTATGTCAAAGACCACTGCAGTGCCATTCGCCGGGTGTTGGAGGCCGGCCATCTGGGTGAGGTCTACAACGTCGGTGGCTGGAACGAAAAGCCCAATATCGATATCGTCAACACCGTTTGCGCACTGCTCGACGAGCTGCGCCCCAGAGCCGACGGCAGCCGTTACGCCAGCCAGATCACCTACGTCAAAGACCGCCCCGGCCACGACAAACGCTACGCCATTGACGCCCGCAAGCTTGAGCGCGAGCTGGGCTGGAAGCCTCAGGAGACCTTCGAATCCGGGATTCGCAAAACCGTTGCGTGGTACCTGGCCAACCCCGACTGGGTGGCCAACGTACAAAGCGGTGCTTACAGGGCGTGGGTGCAAACCCAATACGCCGAAGAAAGTGACAAGCTGGCATCACGTTGAATACTGTGTAATACTACACTGTAATATTACATTGGATTCACCTATGAGCATTAACGCCAAACTCTTCATGAGCGGCCGCAGCCAAGCGATTCGTTTGCCGGCCAAATTGCGCCTGGCGGCCACCGAGGTACGTATTGAACAGATTGGCAATGCCTTGTGGGTGCAGCCTGAAGCTTCGCCTGGTCAAAGCATGGCCGAGTGGCTGGCGGGGTTTTACCAAGCAACCGACCCCTTGCCCGATGTTTTTTTGGTGGATCGCGACGACCGCCCTGCGCAAACACGTGACTGGTCCTGAGCCCATTGATGCGCCGAACACTAGACACCAACATTTGCAGTTACATCCTGCGCCGGCATCCTGCGTCCATGATTGAACGGTTCGCTCAACTCGATCGCGGGCAACTCTGGATTTCATCCATTGTGGCTGCCGAATTGCGCTTTGGCGCGGCCAAGTTGGCGTCGCCCCGGTTTTCGGCGGCCATAGAAGCCTGGCTGTCAGGGTTTGACATAAGGCAGTGGCCTCTAGAGGCAACCCACCACTACGCATCTATTCGGGTGGCGCTCGAGCAGTCTGGACGGCCAATCGGCGGTATGGACTTGCTGATAGCTGCACATGCCATGGCTGAAGATTCAGTTTTGGTGACCAACAATGCCCGCGAATTCTTGCGCGTACCAGGTTTGGCTGTAGAGGAGTGGGACTTGAGCGCATGAAAATCCTGCTTTTAGGCAAAAACGGCCAGCTTGGCTGGGAACTGCAGCGCAGCCTGGCCCCTCTGGGCGAACTGGTGGCACCAGACCGCCACAGCACCGACCTCTGCGGCGACCTGACCGATCTGCAAGGCCTGGCTGAGACCGTACGCCGCCTCAAGCCTGACCTCATCGTTAATGCCGCCGCCCACACTGCCGTGGACAAAGCCGAAAGCGAGCCTGCCCTGACCCGCCTCATCAATGCCACGGCCCCCGGGGTATTGGCGCAGGAAGCGCAAAAGCTTGGCGCCTGGCTGGTGCACTACTCGACCGACTACGTGTTTGATGGCAGTGGCACCCAGCCCTGGCAAGAGAGCGACACCCCCGCGCCCCTGAATATTTACGGCCAGACCAAGCTTGAAGGCGAACGGCTGATTGCCGCCCATGGCCCCCGACACCTGATCTTCAGAACCAGCTGGGTGTATGCCGCCAGAGGCGGCAACTTCGCCAAAACCATGCTGCGTCTGGTCCAGGAGCGTGAACGCCTGAACGTCATCAACGACCAGTTTGGCGCTCCCACCGGTGCAGATCTGCTGGCCGACGTCACCGCGCATGCCATCCGGCATGTGCAGCAGCAGCCCCACGATGCAGGCCTGTACCACCTGGCTGCAGGCGGCGAAACCACCTGGCATGGCTACACAAAACACGTTATCGCCCAATCATTACGGGCGCAACCAGCTACTAAAATAATAGCAACTGAAATCAATGCCGTCGCCAGCAGCGCCTTCCCGAGCGCGGCCAGACGCCCCCACAACTCGCGCCTGAGCACCGCCAAGCTGCAAACCACCTTTGGCCTGAGCTTGCCGCACTGGCAAAACGGGGTTGACCGCATGCTGGCCGAGGTGTTAATTTAGACATCATTTGATGCTAATATTGATGCCATTCTTCCTGCCAATAGCGATGCACATAGTTGATATACCGAAAGCTTCCCATGCGTACAACGATTAATCTTGACGATGAGCTGTTGGCGCAGGCACACCTTCTGAGCGGCTTGACAGAGCGCACGCAGCTACTGCGTGAGGCCTTGTTGGCGCTGGTGCAGCGCGAGAGCGCGCGCCGACTTGCCAGGCTGGGCGCAACCGAGGCCCAGCTGGAGTCGATTCCTCGCCGTCAAGACGGCCCTGCGTGATGTTGCTGGTAGACACATCGGTCTGGGTTGACCATCTCCGGCGGGGTGACGAAGCGCTGACGTTGGCGCTGCAGGCCGGGCTTGTCTGGACGCATTCATTTGTGGTGGGTGAGCTGGCTTGTGGCAACTTGCGCTCACGCGCTGAGGTGTTGGGCCTGCTTCAGGCGCTAGCGCCCATGCCAGTCAGCACCGACAAGGAAGTCCTGTTTTTTATTGACCAGCACCGCCTGATGGGGCGCGGTATTGGGTATGTGGACGTTCATTTGCTGGCCTCTGTGCAATTGGGGGGCGGGCGGCTTTGGACGCGAGACAAACGGCTTCACACGGTTGCCGCCGAACTGGGCCTGGCACATTCGGATCTGACAAATATACCAACGCAACACTGAATCGGTAACTAAAAAATGACCCAACGCAAAGGCCTGATTCTTGCCGGCGGCTCCGGCACCCGGCTGCACCCCGCCACCCTGGCCATCAGCAAGCAGCTGCTGCCGGTGTACGACAAGCCCATGATCTACTACCCGCTCGGCACCCTCATGCTGGCCGGTATCCGCGATGTATTGATCATCAGCACCCCGCAAGACACGCCCCGGTTTACACAATTGCTGGGTGACGGCAGCCAGTGGGGCATGAACCTGCAGTACGCCGTGCAGCCCAGCCCAGACGGCCTGGCCCAGGCTTTTCTGATTGGCGAGCAATTCATTGGCAACGCCCCCAGCGCCCTGGTGCTGGGCGACAACATCTTTCATGGCCACGATTTCACCCAGCTGTTGGCCAGCGCCGACGCGCAGGCCAGCGGCGCCACCGTGTTTGCCTACCATGTACAAGACCCCGAACGCTACGGCGTGGTCGCCTTTGATGCCCAGGGCAAGGCCAGCAGCATTGAAGAAAAGCCCAGCCAGCCCAAAAGCAACTACGCCGTCACCGGCTTGTACTTTTACGACAACCAGGTGGTCGATATTGCCAAGGCAGTGCAGCCAAGCGCCAGAGGCGAGCTGGAGATCACCGCCGTCAATGACACCTACCTTCAGCGTGGCCAGCTTGATGTGCAGATCATGCAGCGCGGCTATGCCTGGCTGGACACCGGTACCCACGAGAGCCTGCTGGAGGCCAGCCAGTTCATTGCCACGCTTGAGCGCCGCCAGGGCCTGAAGATTGCCTGCCCGGAAGAGATTGCCTGGCGCAATGGCTTCATCAGTGCCCAGCAGTTTGAAGCGCTGGCCCAGCCGCTGGTCAAAAATGGCTATGGCCAGTACATGCTGCGCCTCTTGAGGGAAAGCACAGGCAGCAAACCATGAAAGTCACCCCCACCGCCATCCCCGACGTCCTGATCATCGAGCCCAGGGTATTTGGTGATTCACGCGGCTTCTTTTATGAGAGCTTCAACCAGAAAGCCTTCAATGACGCAACTGGCCTGGACGTGAGCTTTGTACAAGACAACCACAGCCGCAGCGCCAAGGGTGTGCTGCGCGGGCTGCACTACCAGATCAGGCAGCCTCAGGGCAAACTCGTACGTGTGGTGCGCGGGGCTGTGTTTGATGTGGCGGTGGATTTACGCAAAGGCTCTGCCACCTTTGGGAAGTGGGTGGGTGTTGAACTCAATGAAGCGAATAACCGGCAACTCTGGATACCCCAGGGCTTTGCCCATGGTTTTTTGGTGACCAGCGAGTCGGCTGACTTTCTTTATAAAACCACGGACTATTACGCCCCGCAGCATGAACGCTGCATTGCGTGGAACGACCCCACCCTCGACATCCGCTGGCCCATTGATCAACTACCCAGCCTGTCACTCAAGGATATGGACGGCCGGTCGCTGCTGGATTCCGAAATGGTCTGACGATGGCGTTGTGTGACCCCAACCCTGACATCCGCCGCGCCTTGCGTGCAAGGCAGTGAACCCCATGAAAATAACAGGTCGCCGAAGCGTAGTCTCTGCGGCGCGCTACCAGAACAGGAGCTTTCAATCATGACGCAACCCATCTATGTAACGCAACCGAATCTGCCGCCCCTGGACGAGTTCATTCCCTACCTGGAAAAAATATGGGCCAATAAAATCCTGACCAATGGCGGTCCTTTTCACCAGCAACTTGAACGGGCCTTGTGTGATTACCTCGGCGTCAATCACCTTGCCTTGTTTACCAATGGCACTATCGCGTTGGTCACGGCGCTGCAAGCCTTGCGCATCACAGGCGAAGTCATCACCACGCCTTACTCTTTCGTCGCGACGGCACACTCGCTACTTTGGAACGGCATCAAGCCGGTGTTCGTAGATGTAGATCCAGACACCCTGAACCTTGATCCGGCAAAAATCGAGGCGGCCATTACACCGCAGACCACAGCCATCATGCCAGTGCATTGCTATGGTCGGCCATGCGATGTAGATGCCATTCAGAAGATTGCAGACAACTACAACCTGCGTGTGATTTACGACGCGGCACACGCTTTTGGCGTGCAGTGTCACTGCGGCAGCGTGTTAACCCACGGGGACCTTTCGGTGCTTAGCTTTCATGCCACCAAAGTGTTCAATACATTTGAAGGCGGCGCCATTGTTTGTCCCGACGCCAAGACCAAACTGAGGATTGACCAGTTAAAAAACTTCGGATTTGTCGATGAAGTGACGGTAGTCGCGCCTGGCATCAACGGAAAAATGAGCGAAATCAACGCTGCATTTGGGCTGCTGCAACTCAAGCACATCGACGCCGCGTTGGCGCGACGAAAAGAGATCGCCGGTATTTACTGCCAAGCGCTGGCTGATGTGAAGGGCATTCGCGTGTTGTCCGGAACGGGTGAGGTGGCATCCAACTACTCCTACTTTCCCATTCTGGTGGAGGACGACTACCCCCTAAGCCGGGATGCGCTTTATCAGAAGCTGCGTGAACACGACATCTTTGCACGGCGTTATTTCTACCCCTTGATCTCTGACTTTCCCATGTACCGCGGCTTGCTGTCGGCGCAACCGGACAATCTGCCCGTGGCAACCGCTGCCGCGCGAAAAGTACTGTGCCTGCCCATCTACCCGGCTCTGAAGCCTGATCAAATTGCAAGCATTGTCCAATCGATTGCAGTAGCCTAAATGTACCCAGTCAGACTTATTGCGAACAGGGTGTACGCATGCGGGTAGCCATCATGCAGCCGTATTTCCTGCCTTACATCGGCTATTTTCAGCTCATCAGTTCGGTGGACCTGTTTGTCGTATACGACAATATCAAATATACGAAAAAAGGCTGGATCAACCGGAACCGGATGCTGCAGAACGACACGGATGTCATGTTCTCATTGCCATTGACAAGCGGCTCCGATGCGCTGGATGTGCGGCAGAGGGAGCTGGCCAGGGATTTCAACCGCGAAAAGCTGCTTGGCCAGATAGAAAGCGCCTATCGGCGGGCGCCTTATTTCTTGCAAACGTTTGCGCTGATCCAGCAAATCGTGCGGCAAGAGGAGCGGAACCTGTTCGGGTTTCTGCATTACTCCATTGTCAAGATATGCGAGTACCTGGAGATTGCTACGAAAATCATCATCTCTTCCAGCATTTCGATTGACCACGATTTGAAGGGCCAGCAAAAGGTGCTGGCACTGTGTGATGGGGTTGGGGCGACCACGTATGTGAATACGATTGGTGGACTGGATCTCTACTCGAAGGATGATTTTTCAGCGCGGGGCATTCAGTTGAAATTCATCAGATCCAACCCGTTTGAGTACGTACAGTTTGGCAAGGAATTCGTACCCTGGCTTTCCATCATTGACGTGTTGATGTTTAACCCGATCGACATCGTCCGTGAGCGAATCGCTTCAAACTACGAGCTGGTATGACCATCACGAGAGAAACTGAACACATGTTCAAATGGAAAAAACTAGGCAAGGTTTTCACCCCTCAAGAGGTGGAAGGCCGGAGTTGGCTAAAGGAATTCGCCCAAGCGCCCGCGACGCTGGTGTTTGATGACTTCGTACGCGTTTACTTTTCCTGCCGTCCACCGGCAGATGAGAAGGGGCAATACGTCAGCTATTCGGCCTATGTCGACCTGGACCGTTCCGATCTTTTCAAGGTGCGGCACGTCAGCGCGCAACCCATTCTTGCTTTGGGTGGTTTGGGTGAGTTTGATGAGTTTGGAACCTATCCCGTATCGGTCATCCGCACGGGAGATGAAATCCGCGCCTATTACGCAGGTTGGACGCGTTGCGAATCCGTCCCGTTCAACGTCGCCATTGGTTGCGCCATCAGCCAGGATCAGGGGAAAACTTTCAGCAAACTTGGCACTGGCCCGGTGTTGAGTTATTCGCCTGACGAACCTTTTGTGCTCAGTGGCCCGAAGGTCAGGTACTTCAATGGGGTGTGGTGTTTGTGGTACATCGCGGGGCGCAAGTGGAAGCTTGTGGCGGACAGGGCTGAGCCGGTCTACAAGATACGCATGGCGACGTCTGCTGATGGCATTCACTGGACCAAGGTGGGCCGGGATTTGATTGAGAGTCGTGTCGAGGAAGATGAGGCGCAGGCCAGTCCGGATGTGTTCTACGCCAACGGCAAGTACCACATGTTCTTTTGTTATCGCTACAGCAGTCACTATCGCGGCAAGGAAAACGGTTATCGCATCGGCTACGCCTCAAGCCACAATCTGGTTGACTGGGTCAGGGACGACGCAAAGGCCGGTATTGACGTATCCGAAACGGGCTGGGACGCTGAAATGGTGAGTTATCCGCATGTGTTCGAACTGGACGGGAAAACCTATCTGGCCTATCTCGGCGACCAGGTGGGGCGGTTCGGCTTCGGCTTGGCCGTTCTTGATGGAAAACTGGAGTAAGGGATGGCTGTGATGAACTGGAAAAAGTTGGGCAAAATTTTCGACCCAACGCAGCATGTCCTTCCGAATGATTGCTTTCAATTCGCGCAGTCGCCGCAGGCGCTGGTGTTTGACGATTTTGTGCGGATCTATTTTTCAACCCGTGCGGTGGACAAGCGCAATGGCAAATTCCTCAGCCACATCGCCTTCGTCGATATGCATGCCAATCTTCGCGACGTCATACGTGTATCCGAAAAGACGGTCATTCCACTGGGGGGATTGGGCTGTTTCGATGAGCACGGTATTTTCCCCATGAGTGTGATGCGCCACGGAGATGCCGTCTATGGCTACACCTGTGGTTGGAATAGGCGGGTGTCGGTGTCAGTGGATACTGCCATTGGCCTGGCGATCAGTCGCGATGATGGCCTTACTTTTCAGCGCATCGGCGACGGACCGGTTCTCGCGGCATCGTTGAACGAACCCTGCCTGGTCGGCGATGGTTTTGTGAAGGTTGTCGGCGATACATTTCACATGTGGTACATCTTCGGAACGGGCTGGAAAAAGTATGCCGCTGATGCGCCACCGGACCGCACCTACAAGATCGGACACGCAGTTTCGAAAGACGGCACCAACTGGGTCAAGGAAGAGGCGCGACAGATCATCAGCGACCGGCTGGGCGAAGACGAAAGTCAGGCGCTTCCCACGGTGGTTGAGATCGCTGGACGACATCACATGTTTTTCTGCTATCGCCAATCGTTCGATTTCAGGAAGAACAATGACCGGGGCTATCGCATTGGTCACGCCTACTCCGACGATCTGATCAATTGGACGCGCGATGATGAGAGTCCGTCGCTGGCGGGTAGTCCGGGTGAATGGGATGCTGACATGCAGTGTTATCCGCATGTTTTTGAATACAACGGCAGCGTTTATCTGCTTTATAACGGGAACGAGTTCGGCCGCCAAGGTTTCGGATTGGCTGTACTTGAAGCATGAGCGCAGCGATCGAGTTTTGTTTGAACAAGGCATCGGAGCAGCAGATTGCCGATCACTTGTTGTGGTGCGATGCCGACTTTTTGCCGCCCCTGAGTGACAGGGTTGAGATAGACCTTTATGCCGGCAAGATCGTAGGCAGTGCAATCCGGTTTGAAGCGTGGACGGGGGATGTGCTGATCGGATTGGTGGCTGCTTATTGCAACGACAGCGAAGGGCGAGTTGCCTACATTACCAGTGTCAGTGTCTTGACGGCATGGCAGAAACGGGGCATTGCCTTATGCCTGCTGGACCAGTGCATAGCGCATGTCCAGCAGCAGGGCTTCAGGCGCATTGCACTTGAGGTGAGTGGCGACAACGCCAGCGCCGTCAGTTTATACAAGAAGAAAAATTTCACAATCCATAAAGTGACTGGTCGAACTGTGACCATGCACCTCAATACTGAAAAGGAAGCTTAAATGGGCAACCAACGCGATTACAACGACGAAATCAAGGATACAGAGGACCACCGATACGCCTACAGTTTCGATTTCGATGTCATGCACCCCTATATGCTCCGGTCTTTCGGCCCCTTCCTGAACAAGGGTAGCGTGCTTGAGCTGGGAAGTTTCAAAGGAGACTTCACCAAACGGCTGCTGTCTCATTTCGACGATGTGACTTGTGTAGAGGCCTCTGGAATTGCGATCGAAGACGCAAAGCGCAAGCTCGGCGACAAGGTTCAGTTCGTGAACTCACTTTTTGAAGTGGCCGTTCTGCCCAAGCGATATGACAACATCGTCTTGACCCACGTGCTTGAGCATATTGACGATCCTGTGCGCGTACTAAAACGCATCAATGATGAATGGCTCGCTGAAGGGGGGCGCTTTTTCCTGGTTTGTCCGAACGCCAATGCGCCCTCGCGACAAATTGCCGTCAAGATGGGGTTGATTACGCATAATGCGGCGGTGACACCCGCCGAAGCTGAACATGGCCACCGTTGTACTTATACATTGGATACGTTGGAACGGGATGCCGTGGCAGCGGGGCTGAAGGTTGTTTGCCGCTCCGGAATATTCTTCAAGGCGCTCGCGAATTTCCAGTGGGATCGCCTGCTGGAAACTGACATTATTTCAAAAGAGTATCTGGATGGTTGCTACGAGCTTGGTCAGCAATATCCCGACTTGTGTTCCAGTATTTTCCTGATGTGTGAAAAAGGCAATGCGTAACTGGAATACTGCGCTTGAATTGAATGTCCTTAAAGAAAAACATCTTTGCCAACTATGCTGCTCAAATTTACGTCACAGCAATAGGGATTGTCATGCTGCCCCTGTACGTCAAGTACATGGGGGCCGAAGCGTACGGTTTGGTAGGATTTTTTGCCATGCTTCAAGTGTGGTTCCAGTTGCTGGATATGGGGTTGACGCCAACGATGGCCCGCGAGACTGCGCGCTTTAATGGAGGTGCCTGCACCGCACTGGAAGTACGGCGTCTGCTGCGAGCACTGGAGGGCATCTTTCTGGGCGTGGCCGTACTGGGTGCAGCCGCCATGTGGACTGGAGTGGGCTCCATAGCCCGGCAGTGGCTTAAAGTGCAGCAACTGCCCTTCGCCGAGGTGGAACATGCCCTGCGACTCATGGCTCTCATCATTGCAATGCGCTGGGTCAGCGGGCTCTACCGAGGTGCCATCAGCGGGTTTGAACGACAAGTGTGGCTGAGCGGATTCAACAGCGCGGTGGCGACAGCCCGGTTTGTACTGGTAATCCCCATCTTTGTCTGGCTGGGCAGCAGCCCGGCTGTCTTTTTTTCTTACCAGCTTTGTGTTGCTGCGCTGGAGCTGGCTGGCCTTGTGGCTAAAACTTACGCAATTCTGCCCATGGGGGGTGAACGAACACCTTGGGCTTGGCAGCCTCTGCGCAGAGTGCTCAAGTTCTCACTCAGTATTGCCTTCACCGGGGCTGTATGGGTACTGGTGACGCAAACAGACAAACTCATCCTTTCAAAATTTCTACCCCTTTCCGAATATGGCTACTTTACATTGGCCGTACTTGCCGCCAGTGGCGTGATAACGATAAGCAGCCCTGTCAGTGCGGCGCTCATGCCTCGTTTGGTCAAACTCAACGCTGAAAACAACGAGGCCGGGTTGGTGCAACTTTACCGAAATGCGACCCAGTTGGTCGCTGTCATTGCGCTTCCAGTCTGTGTGGTTTTAGGTTTTTTTTCGGAACAGGTGCTTTGGGTGTGGACAGGCGATCTTGCCTTGGCTGGCAAGGCTGCATCCGTACTGACACTGTATGTCATTGGTAACGGCATACTGCTGCTCGCTGCCTTTCCGTACTACCTGCAGTTTGCCAAAGGTGATTTAAAAATGCATCTCATTGGCAATGCAATATTCGCCCTGATATTTATTCCGGCCCTGGTATGGGCGGCCTGGCACTTTGGATCGGTTGGTGCCGGATGGGCCTGGGTGGTATCCAATGCCATCGCCTTCGTCCTGTGGCTTCCCTGGGTGCATGCGCGATTTGTCAAGGGTTTGCATCTGCAATGGCTTCTGCATGACATTGCCCCCATTGTGTTGGCTACCACTCTATTTGGAATATTTTGCCAATGGGCTTTGCTTTGGCCGATCCAGCGCAGCATGACGATGGTTCAGCTTGGTGTACTGGGCAGTCTGGCACTGGTTATTGCCTGCATCTCCTCGTCTTGGATTCGCAGACAATTATCAAACCAGTTCAAGCGTATCCATTACACATCGAAATAAATATGCAGGATAAAGACGTGATGAAAAAGATGCCGAAATTATCGGTATGCATTATTACCTACAACCAGGAAAAATACATAAGAAAATGCTTGCAAGGTTTGGTCGAGCAGCAGGTGAATTTTGTGTTTGAGATAATTGTTGGCGATGATTGCTCCACCGACAATACGTCTGCAATCGTGGCGGAATTTGCAGGGCGCTACCCGGAAACAATAAAAACAATATCTCGTCAAACCAATACCGGTGGACTTAAAAATTACCTTGATACGCACAATGCGGCTACAGGGGAGTATGTCGCACACATGGACGGCGATGATCTTGCATTGCCTGGAAAACTTCAGGCTCAGGTTGATGCATTGGATGCCAATCCAGGCTGCGCGGCTGTATGGCATCGGGTTGACTATTTCGATGATGCCGGGCAATTTTGTTCCGG
>JANNXF010000025.1:0-15697 GCA_031409395.1 Polaromonas sp. | reverse complement strand
GGCAGCAACACGGCCTATGCGCACCCGATTCTTTTTCGGCGCATTGAAGACGCCAAAGCCGCCAACCCGGCCCTCAAGATCATTTTTTGCGACCCGCGCCGCACCGACACGGCCGAGATCGCCGACCTCTACCTGCCGCTGCAGCCCGGCACCGACGTGTCGCTGTTCAATGGCATGCTGCACATCATGCTGTGGGAAGGCTGGACCGACAACGCCTGGATTGCCGCGCACACCAGCGGTTTTGAGGCCCTCAAAACCACGGTGCGCGACTACACACCCGACCTGGTGGCCGAGACCTGCGGCATCAAAAAAGAAGACCTGTTTGCCGCTGCCAAAATGTTTGCCACCTCGCCGGCCACGCTCAGCCTGTACTGCCAGGGCCTGAACCAGTCGAGCAGCGGCACCGCCAAAAACGCGGCACTGATCAACCTGCACCTGGCCACCGCACACATCGGCAAACCCGGCGCCGGCCCGTTCTCGCTGACCGGCCAGCCCAATGCCATGGGCGGCCGCGAAGTCGGCGGCCTGGCCAATTTGATGAGCGCCCACCGTGATCTGGCCAACCCCGAACATCGGGCAGAAGTCGCTGCGCTGTGGGGCGTGCCCAGCGTGCCCGAGAAACCCGGCAAGACCGCCGTCGAAATGTTTCAGGCCGCCGCCGATGGTGAAATCAAGGCGCTGTGGATAGCCTGCACCAACCCGGCCCAGTCCATGCCCGACCAGGCCACCGTGCGCCGCGCCCTGGAGCGCGCCGAGCTGGTGATTGTTCAGGAGGCCTTTGCCACCACCTCCAGCTGCGACTACGCCGACCTGCTGCTGCCCGCCACCACCTGGGGCGAAAAGACCGGCACCGTGACCAACAGCGAACGCCGCATCTCCAGGGTACGGCCGGCCGTGGCCGCGCCCGGTGAAACCCGCCATGACTGGTCGATTGCAGTTGAATTTGCGCAGCGGCTTGAAACCCTGCTGGCGGCGCAGGCACCCGCCACGGGCAAGACGCTGTTTCCTTACTCGCTGACCGATGAAGCCGCCGGTACCGAAGCCATCTGGAACGAGCACCGCGAATCCACGCGCGGCCGCGACCTGGACATCACCGGCATGAGCTACGCCATGCTCGATGAAGCGCCGCGCCAGTGGCCGCTTAAAACCGGCGAAACCAGCGGCAAGGCCAGGCTGTATGAAGACGGCGTGTTCCCGACGCCCGACGGCAAGGCCCGCTTTGTCAACACCGTGTACAAGCCGGTGGCCGAGCCGCGTGAGTCGCGCTACCCGTTTTCACTGACCACCGGCCGCCTGCGTGACCAGTGGCACGGAATGAGCCGCACCGGCACGCTGGGGCGGCTGTTCGGGCATGTGGCTGAACCGTCCATACAGATGAATATTCAGGACATGACGCGCCGCCTGCTCAAAGAAGGCGACCTGGTGCATGTCACTTCCAAGCGGGGTTCCATCGTGGTGCCCTTGCAGTCGTCGCCCGAAGTAGCGGTGAGCCAGGCCTTCATGGCCATGCACTGGGGCGAAGAGTACCTGAGCGGCCAGTCCGCCACCGGCGTGCCGCTGGCGGGCGTGAACGCCCTGACCACCTCGGCCTATTGCCCCAGCTCCAAGCAACCCGAGCTGAAGCACGCCGCCGTGAAAATCCTCAAGGCCGAACTGCCCTGGTCGCTGCTGGCCATGGCCTGGCTGCCTGAAAGCGATGCGCTGGCGGCACGCGAGCATCTCAAAGCCCTGATGACGGCGTTTCCGTTTACCAGTTGCGTGCCGTTTTCAAACAATGTGCCGCTGGCCGACCGCAGCCATGAGCGCACCGGCCTGCTGTTTCGCGCTGCGGGCCATGAAGCCCCCAGCGAGGAAACCCTGGCAACGCTGGAGCGCATCCTGGGCCTGAGCGGCAGCGACGCGCTGCGCTATGTTGACAAGAAAAAAGGCCAGCGCCGCACCGTGCGGCTGGTGCGCAAAAACGCCGAAGCCGAGCTGACCGGTTTTGTGCTGGCTGGCGACACCAGCGCCCAGGCCTGGATGAAAACGCTGTTGCAGGACGAGCTGCCGGCCCAGGCTTATGGCCGCCTGCTGCTGCTGCCCGGCGCCAAGCCACCGGTCGCGGTGCAGTCGCGCGGCACATTGGTGTGCACCTGCTTTAACGTCACCAACCTGGCGATTGACGCCCACCTGAGCACGGCCAGCCACGGCGGCAGCAGTGCGGCGTATCTCGGCACCGATGACGAACGGCTGGCGTCGCTGCAGGGCGCTTTGCGCTGCGGCACCAACTGCGGCTCCTGCCTGCCCGAGCTCAAACGCCGGGTTCGCTCGGCGCGCAGCGCTGCACCCGCAGCCACAGGCGCCCTGGCACGGGCGGTGATTCCCATCCGGCAGGTGGTTTAAGCAAATAACGGCAAGCCATTTGCGTTCAGGGACAATTGCGGCATGGGAATTGGACAGTACATCAAGGAAATCGGGCGTGGCAAAGACGGCGCCAGGGCGTTGTCGCGCGAGCAGGCCACCGACCTGATGGGGCAGGTGCTCGACGGCAGCGTGACCGATCTCGAAATTGGCGGCTTCTGCCTGGCCATGCGCATCAAGGGCGAAACGCCCGAAGAAATGGCCGGCTTTCTGGACGCGGTTCACCAGCGCCTGGCCCTGCTGCCCGCCGCCAGCACGCCCACCGTGGTGCTGCCGAGCTACAACGGCGCACGCAAACTGCCGGTGCTGACACCGCTGCTGGCCCTGCTCCTGGCACGCGAAGGGCTGCCCGTGCTGGTGCACGGCACGCCCACCGAATCCACCCGGGTCTTTTCCTCGGAAGTGCTGCTGGCCCTTGGAATACGGGCGCAGACAGCTACTGAAATGATAGCGCCTGGCAGCGTGGTGTTTACCCCGACCGAAGTGCTCTGCCCGGCCCTGAAACGGCTGCTGGACGTGCGCCGCGTGGTCAACCTGCGCAACCCGGCGCACAGCCTGGTCAAGCTGATGAACCCGGTGGCCCGGGGCAGCGGCAAGGCACTGGTCATCAGCAGCTACACCCACCCCGAATACGCGGTGTCGATGGCGCAGACCTTTGCACTGACCCAGGCCAACGCCCTGCTGCTGCGCGGCACCGAGGGCGAAGGCGTGGCCGACGCACGCCGCATGCCGCAGATGGAAGCCTTCGTCAACGGCCAGCGTTCGCTGCTGCAAGAGGCGCAGGCCGGCACCCTGGCCAGCCTGCCCGACCTGCCCAAAACCACCGACGCAGCCAGCACGGCGGCCTATATTCAATCGGTGATGGCGGGCCGGCAGGCGGTGCCCCCTTCCATTGCCCGGCAAGTGGAACATATCTTGCATCTCACAGCCCAACTATGAACAACGGAAAAGTCACCCTGGTCGGTGCGGGTCCTGGCGACCCGGAACTGCTCACCCTGAAAGCCCTCAAGGCCATCCAGCGCGCCACCGTGTTGCTGGTCGATGACCTGGTGAGCGACGAGATCGTGGCCTTTGCGCCGCCCGGCGCCCGCATCGTGCATGTCGGCAAGCGCGGCGGCTGCAAGTCCACGCCGCAGGCCTTTATTGAAAAGCTCATGATGCTGGCCGCCAGCGAAGGCGAAAACGTGGTGCGCCTCAAGGGCGGCGACCCCTTTGTCTTTGGCCGGGGCGGCGAAGAAGTCGAGCACCTCAAGGCCGCCGGTTTTGAGGTCGAGGTCATCAACGGCATTACGGCGGGACTGGCGGCGGTCACCTCGCTGGGCGTGCCGCTGACGCACCGCCAGCACGCCCACGGCGTGGTGTTTGTCACCGGCCATGCCAAACCGGGCGACGCGGGCACCGACTGGCGCGCACTGGCCGCCACCGCCCACAGCGCCCGGCTCACGCTGGTGATTTACATGGGCGTCAGTGGTGCGGCGCGGATTCAGGACGAGCTGCTGACGGGCCTGAGCGCGTCCACCCCAGTGGCCGTGATTCAAAATGCCTCGCTGGCCACGCAGCGCCATATCACCACCACCCTGGGCACGTTGGCCGCGGCGATCGAGGCCGGCGGCATGGCCAGCCCGTCGGTGATTGTGGTGGGCGACGTGATCAGCGGCGTGGCAGCAGCATCGGTCGCCCCGATGGCGTCGGTGCGCGCCGCCTGACGCGCACCGCGGGGACCAGCGGCCAGCGTTCACACGCCTGTCACGCAGGCTCAATAGGCTCTGGCCTTTTGACCGGACGCTCCAATGGCCTGCTTTAATTCTGTAAAAACCGCCGCTGCCGCCGCGCTGCTGGCATTCGGCATGACCTGCGCCCAGGCACAGGGCTTTTCATTCGGGCTGTGGGGCGACATGCCTTACCAGAAAGCCAGCGACGACCCGAAAATCCCCGCACTGATCAAAAGCATCAACCAGTCCGACATCGCGTTTTCACTGTATGACGGTGACATCAAGGACGGCAGCTCCAAATGCACCGACGACATTTATGCCTCGGCCCTGAGCATGTTTGGCGAGCTGAAAAAACCGGTGGTGTATGTGCCCGGCGACAACGAATGGACCGACTGCCACCGCATCAACAACGGCGGCTACGACGGCCTGGAACGCCTGGCCTATCTGCGCAAAACCATGTTCCCCACCGCCAAAAGCCTGGGCAAGCAGCAGATGCCGCTGCTGCACCAGGGCGAAGCGGGCGAGAAGTTTGTGGAAAACACCCGCTTCAGCCACCGCGGCATTGTGTTTGCCACGCTGAACGTGCCCGGCAGCAACAACAACAAAATACTGGACGAAAAAGACTGCACCAACAAAAGCGCCCGCACGGCCGCCCAGTGCGAGGCCAGCAATGCCGAATACCTGGAGCGCGACGCCGCCAACGTGCGCTGGCTGCAACAGGCTTTTCAGGCCGCCAAAGACAGCAAGGCGCGCGGCCTGGTGCTGGTGATTCAGGCCGACCCCGGCTTTGACCTGCCCGAAACCGAAGACAAGGACGAAAGCCAGGACGCGCGCGTCAGTGGCTACCGCAACTTCATCAACAGTCTTGTCAGCGAAACCGAACAGTTCGCCGGCCAGGTCTTGCTGGTGCATGGCGACACCCATTTCTTCAAGATGGACAAACCGCTTTACAACCCCGGCAAACTGCTGGCCAACCTGACGCGCCTGCAAACCTTTGGCAGCCCCCAGATTCACTGGGTGCGTGTCACGGTTGACCCAAAAAGCGCCCAGGTCTTCACGGTTCACCCGGTCATCGTGAAACAGTAAGCCCGGGGCGCCAGCGCCGGACGCGACTAAACTCCTGAGTTCAAAAGACGCGGCAAGTCGCTATGCTTTTCATAGCTGATTGCGCCCGTCTTATATGGACCAGAGGCTGATTTGACGCATAAATTTGATGTGGTGGTGGTGGGGGCAGGCGCCGCCGGGCTGTTTTGCGCGGCCCAGGCTGGCCAGCGCGGCCTGTCGGTGCTGCTGCTGGACCACAGCGAGAAAATTGCCGAGAAAATCCGGATTTCGGGCGGTGGCCGCTGCAACTTCACCAACCGCGAGGTCGGCCCTGCCAATTTTTTGAGCGAGAACCCGCATTTTTGCCGTTCCGCCCTGTCGCGCTACTCGCCGCAAGATTTCATCGCGCTGCTGCAGCGCCACCAGATCAGCTTTCATGAAAAGCACAAGGGCCAGCTTTTCTGTGACCGCTCGGCCGAAGACGTCATCAACATGCTGCTGGCCGAATGCGATGCCGGCCAGGTCACCCGCTGGCAACCCTGCCGCATCAACAGTCTCAAAAGTGCCTCAAGCCCAATCAACACGGGCGCAAGCAGCTATTTAATTGATAGCGACCGGGGCCTGATTGAAACTGGCCAGGTGGTCATTGCCACCGGCGGTTTGTCGATTCCCAAGATAGGCGCCACCGACTTTGGCTACCGTATCGCCCAGCAGTTCGGCCTGCGGCTGGTCGAACCCCGGGCCGCGCTGGTGCCCCTGACCTTCGACGGGGAAGGCTGGGCGCCGTATGCCGAACTGTCGGGACTGGCCTTGCCGGTTGTCATTGAAACCAGCCCGCCAGACGCCACCCCCAAACAGCGCAAGAAAGCCGTGCAATTCACCGAAGACCTGCTGTTCACCCACCGCGGGCTGAGCGGGCCGGCGGTGTTGCAGATTTCCAGCTTCTGGCGCGAGGGCCAGCCCCTGCGCGTCAATCTGGCCCCCGGCATAGACCTGCCCGCCCTGCTGCTGCGCGCCAAAGCCAGCTCCAGAAAGCTGATTGCCAACGAACTCGCCGCCCTGGTGCCCAGCCGCCTGGCCGACGCCTGGGTGAGCCAGGAACCCGCCCTGCAGCGTCCCATCGCGGATGCGACCGACAAGGCCCTGCTGGCGCTGGCGCAGCGCCTGAAAGACAGGCAGCTGCTGCCCAACGGCTCAGAGGGCGGCAAAAAAGCCGAAGTTACTGCGGGAGGCGTCGATACGCGCGATTTGTCGTCGCAAACCCTGGAATCGAAGCAGCCCGGCCTGTATTTCATCGGCGAAGTGGTCGACGTGACCGGCTGGCTGGGCGGTTACAACTTTCAGTGGGCCTGGGCAAGCGCGTTCGCCTGCGCCCAGGCGCTGTTGGCGCGGCAGCAGCCGCTGGCGGCGTAATACAGCCAAGGCGCTGGCCACGCGGGGCCAGGCGCAGCGCTTACTTTTTACCCACGCAGTTGGCGTAAAAGGTCACCGTCGCGGGCCAGTCAGAAAAGATGCCCAGAATGCCGACCTGTTTGTTCAGCACATCAAGCACGCGCAGCATGTCGCCCTCGGTCTTGATGGCGGAATCAAAGGTCTGGTAGTAAAACCCGTTGTTACCATCGGCCAGAATGCCCGAGCGTTCCAGCGTCCAGGTGATGATGTCCAGGCCAGCCGCTTTGGCGTCTGTGGCGTAGCGGGAAGGCACGATGTTGCTGCTGCCGTCGGTCGTCAGCAGGGCAAACAGGGGCGGCGCCACAATATTGATGCCCTGGGCCTTGTAGCCCGCCAGCTCGGCGTAGCCGGGCAGATCGGCCACGGTGTTGGCATCGTCCAGATACACCGCCTGTTTGCCAAAAGCGGGTTCCTGGGCAATCCAGTAAAGCACGTCCGCCTTGTCAAACGACTGCGGCCAGACCCGGCGCGCAGGCACATGGGCCTGTTTGTACTCGTCAATCATCTTTTGTGCATAGGCCTGCTGCGTGAACCCGTTGAAAGGCATGGGCACGCTGGCGCTCTTGAGCTCGGGCGTCATTTTTACGCCGAGTTTCTTGAACAGCTCAATGCTCTCCTTGTGCGTCATCAGGGTGCCACTGGACGGCCCCGAATACAGGTCGGTGCGCCAGTTGGCAGTGCCGCCCAGAAACTCGGCGGCTGTTTTGGCGCGCGGGTTGGACGCGTCCATCTTGCCGCGCAGGGTCTTGAATTCGGCCAGCGTGACGTCGCTGGTCCGGCATTCGGCGCTGGCTGGCGTGACAAAGTTCCCGTTGCCGTCAAAGGTGGCGGGCACAAACGGCTTGGTGCACTTGGCTGCCAGCGGAGTGACCAGGATGTTGGTGGTGGTGTGAAGGTCATTTTGCGCATGGCGGCAGACCAGCTCCTTGTCTTTGGTAAAGGTCACGTCACACTCGACAATGCCCGCGCCCATGCGGGCGGCGGCCTCATACGACTCCCGGGTGTGTTCGGGGAACTGCATGGCCGCGCCACGGTGCCCGATGGAAAAATCGGTACGGGTGAAATGGGAGCGCCTGGTACACGCCTGCAGCTGTTGCTTGAGCGGGCTGCTGCTCATGTCATCGACCAGAAAGAACGGACGCTGGCCCAGCTGCACGCTGGGACTGCGCCCATCGCCGCCGTGCCGGCTGGCGTCGTCATCGTCATTTGAAGCCGTCGCCAGGCCGGGCGACAGGCTGGCGGCGCTGGCTAGCAGCAGTGCAAGAAAAGAAGTACGCATTGGATTTCCTCTGAATGTTGAGTCAATGAACGCTGTTTGCGGCCACAGCCCGCAAGACCAAGCCACAATCCACCGTACGGCGGGCATATGACAAGGCCATGAACGACGCGCCCGCTCAGGGCGGTCATCAGGCTTCAATTGGTAACCGTTTTAAGGCCGGGCCGCCCAATTTGGCAAGCCTGCGCACCTGAAAACTGGGCTAATTGGTGTTTACGATATATAATCCAAGGCTTTGCTAGCAAACCCGCGCCTGGCCTGATCCTGATCAGATCACTGAAGGCGCAAATTTTTGGATCAACTCATCAATGACCACCATTCGTGTAAAAGATAACGAACCCTTCGACGTCGCGCTGCGCCGTTTCAAGCGCACTATTGAAAAGCTCGGTCTGCTGACCGACCTGCGCGCTAGAGAGTTTTATGAAAAGCCAACGGCCGAGCGCAAGCGCAAGAAAGCTGCTGCTGTCAAGCGCAACTACAAGCGTATTCGTTCCATGCAGTTGCCCAAGAAGCTGTTCTAATCACCGATCAGAACGGCCTCACGGCAACTCAAAAAAGCCCGCAAGAGGACGCTCTGGCGGGCTTTTTTATTTCCCCTTTCTATTTCCTTACCGCTGGAAAACGCCATGCCACTCAAAGACCAGATCACCGAAGACATGATATCCGCCATGCGCGCCAAAGACAGCGAGCGTCTGGGCACGATTCGCCTGCTGCTGGCGGCCATCAAGCAAAAAGAAGTCGATGAACGCGTGGTGTTGGACGATATGGCCGTGGTCGCCATCGTCGACAAGCTGATGAAGCAGCGCAAGGACTCGATTGAAGCCTTTCAGAAAGCCCAGCGCAGCGACCTGGCCGACAAGGAAGCCGCCGAACTGCTGGTACTGCAAGCCTACCTGCCGGCGCGCCTGAGCGCCGATGAAGTCATGGCAGCCGTCAAGGCCATCGTGGCCGAAATGGGCGAAGCCTCTGGCAGCAAACCAGGCCCCGGCGACATGGGCAAGGTGATGGGCGCCGTCAAGGCCCAACTGGCCGGCAAGGCCGAGATGGGCCAGATCTCGGCCGCCGTCAAGGCGGCACTGGCCGGCTGAACGCCACCCCGACCCCCCCGCTGCGCTGTCAGTGGCGCAGCAGTATCAGCGCGCAGCCCGCCACGGTCAGCAGCGCACCGCACCAGCCCCCCAGCGCGGGCCGGCGGCGGTAGACCCACCACAAGAGTGGCAACAGCATCACTGGCGTGACGGAAGACAGCATGCCCACCATGCCGGCGCTGCCCTCGTGCAAGGCCTTGAGGATCAGGGTCATGCCCAGCGCCATGCCCAGCGCGGCGCTGGCAAAGGTGTAGGCCAGATCCCGCCAGCGCGGCGACTGCGACGCCTGCACCACGCGCCAGCCCGTGAACAGCAACACGGCGTGGGCCGCCATGCCGCTGCTCATGCGTACCGCCGAAGCCGCCACCGGGTCAACGCCTGTCTGCATCAGCGGCTTGAGCATCAGCGTGGCCACCGACTGGCCCAGCGCGGCCAGCAAGCCCAGGGCGATGCCGACGGCCAGCCGCCCCTGGGTGGTTTCCCAGTGGTGCAGCTCGGTTTCGCGCCGGCCAAAGGCAATCGCCGTCATGACGCCCGCCACCAACAGGGCGCTGCCCATCAGGCCCCAGCCTGACAGCGTCTCGCCCAGAAACAGCCAGGCCAGCAGGGCGGAAAACAGGGCATGGGTGGCGAACAAGATGCCCGAGCGCCGGGGGCCGAGGCGGTTCATGCAGGCAAACAGCGCCGTGTCGCCAACAAAGATGCCGATCACGCCGGACAGCACCAGCACCCCGGCACCGTCCAGCTGCAGGCTGCGCCAGCTGCCGGTGGCCAGTGCCATGGCCCAGAGCATTGCGCAGGCAAATGTCAGGCGCCAGCGGCTGAAAGCAAAGGCCCCCATGCGGGCGACGGCGGTGGCCGACAGCAAACTGGAACCGGCCCAGGTGGCGGCAGCGACAAGCGCCAGCGTTTCGGCAGGCAGGCTCATCCGGACAAAGAAGAATCTGCCAGTGAAACAGGCATGAAAGCGACTAGCTGCCCGCCACCTTCATGCGGTTCACCAGGATCGAACCGACGGTTTTGGCGCCGTAGTTGTAGGCGTCTGCGCCCACCGCCTGAATGCCCATGAGCATGTCTTTCAGGTTGCCGGCAATCGTGATTTCCTCGACCGGAAACGCAATGCGGCCGTTTTCTACCCAGAAGCCTGATGCGCCCCGCGAGTAGTCGCCGGTCACGTAGTTCACGCCCTGCCCCATCAGTTCGGTCACAAACAGGCCGCGGCCCAGCTTGCGCAGCATGGCGTCCAGGTCGTCGCCCGGGCGCGTCTGGCGGCTGGTCAGCACCAGATTGTGCGAACCGCCCGCGTTGCCGGTGGTGCGCATGCCCAGCTTGCGGGCCGAATAGGTGCTTAAAAAGTAGCCCTCGACCCGCCCGGCGTCTACGACCTGGCGGGCGCGGGTGGTCACGCCTTCTTCGTCAAACGGCGCGCTGCCCTTGCCTTTGAGCAGGTGCGGGTCTTCAGAAATATCAATGTGTTTGGGGAAAACCACCTTGCCCAGGCTGTCGGCCAGAAAGGTGGTCTTGCGGTACAGCGCGCCGCCACTCACGGCCTGCACAAAGCCGCCCAGCAAACCGGCCGCCAGTGGCGACTCGAACAGCACCGGGCATTCAGTGGTGGTGATTTTGCGGCTTTTCAGGCGCGCCAGGGCACGTTCGGCGGCGTAGCGGCCCACCGCTTCCGGGCGGGCCAGCGCCTGGGCATCGCGCATCGAGCTGTACCACGCGTCGCGCTGCATCTGGCTGCCTTTGCCGGCAATCGGCGCCACTGAAATGCTGTGCCGCGAACTGGCGTAGCCGCCCCGGAAGCCCTTGCTGTGGGCGCTGAAAAAATGGCTTTGCTGGGCCGACACACCCGCGCCTTCGCTGTTGGTGATCAGGCGGCTGGTTTCCAGCGCGGCGGCTTCGCACTGCAGGGCCAGTTCGGCGGCTTCTTCAGACGTGATGGACCAGGGGTGAAACAGGTCCAGCGCCGGGTGGTTTCTGGCAATGTCGCGGTCGTCGGGCAGGCCCGATGTCTCGTCTTCGGCGGTGAAGCGGGCAATGTCGTAGGCGGCCTTGACGGTCTGCTGGAGGGCGGCGTCCGAGAAATCGCTGGTGGCGGCATTGCCACGTTTTTTACCGATATAGACCGTGATGCCCAGCGACTTGTCGCGGTTGCGTTCGACGTTTTCAAGCTCGCCCTTGCGCACGCTGACCGACAGGCCGCAACCCTCGGAGGCTTCGGCCGCCGCATCGCTGGCACCCAGCTTTTTGGCGTGGCCCAGCGCCTTGTCTACCAGAGCCTCAAAAAAGTCCCGGGAATAGCTGAAACCGGCCTGTGGCTGCGCCGGTTCGCGATTTTCAGTATGGCGGGGGGTTTTAGCGGGGGCAGAAGTACGGCTGGCAGCGCTGGAAGTCAGGTTTTTGGTCATATGGGTAGCTATGATACTGACTGCTATGAACAACAAGACTCCCAAGGCCATCAAAGGCTACTGGTCCAACGGCCGATTCGTCAAACCCGAAGAGATTGCGCTCGAAGAGGTTGGCCCGCCCAGCAAAACCCAGCTCAAGGCCGAGGCCGACGAAAAACAGGCCCTCGGCGAGGCGCTGCTGACCCTGCGCGCCGACCTGATGGCGCGTCTCGATTTGCCCGACAAACTGCTTGAAGCCATCAAGGAAGCCAAGCGCATCACCCACTTTGAGGGCAAGCGCCGCCAGATGCAATTCATCGGCAAGCTGATGCGCCCGCTCGACCCCGACCCGATCAGGGACGCCATCAACGAGCAGGCCAATGGTTCCGCGCAGCTGACGCTGGCCCTGCACCTGGCCGAGCAGTGGCGCGACAAGCTGATTGCCTCTGACGACGCCCTGGGCAGCTGGCTGACCACTTACCCCGACACCGATGCCCAGCAGCTGCGTGCGCTGATTCGCCAGGCCCGCAAGGACGCCAAGCCTGAAAAACCCGAAAGCGCGGGCGAAGCGCCCCGCCACGGCAAGTCCTACCGCGAGATTTTCCAGCTGGTCCGGCAGGCGATGGCGAAAGCAACCGACGCATGAGCGCGCTGTTTGACCCGGTCACCATCGGCATTGTGTCGGTGAGCGACCGCGCCTCGGCCGGCGTCTATGTGGACAAGGGCCTGCCCGCGCTGAAAGACTGGCTCAGCCGGGCGCTGCACAACCCCATCACCTTTGAAGAGCGCCTGATTCCCGACGAACAGGCGGGCATCAGCGCCACACTGATTGAACTGGTTGACGCCGGTTGCGCGCTGGTGCTGACCACCGGCGGCACCGGCCCGGCGCTGCGCGACGTCACCCCCGAGGCCACGCTGGCCGTGGCGCACAAGGAAATGCCGGGCTTTGGCGAGCAGATGCGGCAGATCAGCCTGAAATTTGTCCCCACGGCGATTTTGTCGCGCCAGTGCGCGGTGATTCGCAGCCAGAGCCTGATTCTCAACCTGCCCGGCCAGCCCAAAGCCATCCAGGAAACGCTGGAAGGCCTGAAAAACGAGGCCGGTGAATCGGTGGTGGCGGGCATTTTTGCCGCCGTGCCCTACTGCATTGACCTGATCGGCGGGCCTTACCTGGAAACCCGCAGCGACGTCTGCAAGGCGTTTCGGCCCAAGAGCGCCATTCGCGCCGGCTGAACCCGGCTTGCCCCCTCTCCCGGAGGGGAAGGGCTGGGGTGGGGGTTGGTAGAGGCAGGGCGGGCACCACCCCCTCCCCGCCGTCCCCCGCTGGGGCAAGGCGTCAAGCGAAATCGGGCTTAAGCCCAATCATCACGGGCGCAAGCAGCTATCAAATAAATAGCAGCTCAGGCGCAGCGCCCGGCTACTTGCCGACCAGCTGGGTCAGCTTGTCGGCCTCAAAGGTCTCATGCAATGCCGCATCTTTGGGCACGCAGTCTTTCTTGCCGGCCGATTGCGACCCCGACAAGGTTTCGATCGCCTGCCAGAGCAGGGCAATCTGGTGCTCCTGGCCGGCCGCGCTGTCGATCAGCCCACGCATGGCCTGCGACAGCGGGTCGTCGCTTTGCGTCACGCCGTAGGCCGAAAAACCCATCTGGCTGGCGGCTTCCTCACGTTTCACATCGGCATCGGCCAGAATCACCCGCGCCGGGTTGCCCACGGCAGTGGCACCTGCGGGCACCGGCTTGACGACCACCGCGTTGGAGCCGATTTTGGCGCCGTCACCCACGGTAAAACCGCCCAGCACCTGCGAGCCAGCGCCCACGACCACGCCCTTGCCCAGCGTCGGGTGGCGCTTGGCCCCCTTGTACAGCGCAGTGCCGCCCAGGGTGACGCCCTGGTAAATCGTGCAGCCATCACCAATTTCGGCGGTTTCACCCACCACCACGCCCATGGCGTGGTCAAAAAACACACGCTCGCCAATCTGCGCGCCGGGGTGAATCTCAATGCCGGTCAGCCCGCGGGACACATGCGAGATAAAGCGGCCCAGCCACTTGAAACCGTGCTGCCAGCACCAGTGCGCGCGGCGATGAAGAATCACTGCGTGCAGGCCGGGGTAGCAGGTCAGCACCTCCCAGGCCGTGCGGGCGGCGGGGTCGCGGTCAAGAATGCATTGAATGTCTGAGCGGAGTCTGGAAAACATAAGCGGAGTCTACTGGGGGCCCGAAACGTCTGCCGGCAGGGACTTTTTGGCACCGGCTTGCGACATGGCTTTAGCCACGCCGCGCAAGATATGAATTTCTTCCGGGCTGAGTTGCGCCCGGTTAAACAGCTGGTTCAGGCGCGGCATCAGTTTTTTGGGTGAGGCCGGGTCCAGAAAGCCGATGTCGGCGAGGGCCGTTTCCCAGTGCCTGAGCATGCCGGCCACGGCAGCCGCGTCGGCCTGCTGCGGCGCTGCGGTGGCCGGCTGCACGCCAAAACCGCCCAGCGCCTCGCGCCAGTCGTAGGCTATCAGCTGCACCGCAGCGCCCAGATTGAGCGAGCCAAAGGCCGGATCGGTCGGAATGCTCAGTGCCACGTGGCAGCGGTAAACATCGTCGTTTTGCATGCCAAAACGCTCGGAGCCAAACAGAAAGGCCACCGACTCAGGCATCGAATCCGGATTTTCCCCAATCATCACGGGCGCGGGCAGCTCCTTTTTTGATAGCGCCTCGCGCTGCCCCAGCAAGTCGGCGAAATGGGCACGCGGCGCCACGGTGGGCGGGCCAAAGTCGCGTGGTGTCATGGCGGTGGCACACAGGTGGGCCATGCCGTCCAGGGCTTCGTCCAGCGTATCCACAATGCGGGCCTTGTTCAGCACATCCAGCGCCCCGCTGGCGCGCTGGATGGTTTCCTCGCGCCGCAGCACATTGGCCCAGCGCGGCGCCACCAGCACCAGGTCGTCAAATCCCATGACCTTCATGGCGCGGGCGGTGGCCCCCACATTGCCGGCATGGCTGGTGTTGATCAGGATAAAACGGGTTTTCATGGGTGCATTGGCGATGGGGCTGGCCGCCGGACAGGTGCCGGGCAAGGCATTTCGGGCAGAATTTGAGTGACTTGGCGAGCTTAGCCCGTAAAATGGCAGTATTGTCGCTCGCTGCCGGTTACCGGCGCGCAGTTCCCGCCGCTCTTACTTACAATTTATGTCCAGCAATCTACACCCCATGCTCAACGTGGCCATCAAGGCTGCGCGCGCCGCCGGCGCCATCATCAACCGTGCCGCACTGGACGTTGAAGCGGTTCGTGTCTCGGTCAAGCAGACCAACGATTTTGTGACCGAAGTCGACCAGTCGGCCGAAGCCATCATCATCGAGAACCTGCTGACGGCCTACCCCGGCCACGGCATTCTGGCCGAAGAATCGGGCAGCGAGCATGGTGCCAAAGACTCCGAATTCGTCTGGATCATCGATCCGCTGGACGGCACCACCAACTTCATTCACGGCTTCCCGTTCTACTGCGTCAGCATTGCGCTGGCGGTGCGCGGCAAGATTGAGCAGGCCGTGGTGTACGACCCCACCCGCAACGACATTTACAGCGCCAGCAAGGGCCGCGGCGCCTACGTCAACGACCGCCGCCTGCGCGTCGGCAAGCGCACCCGCCTGCAGGAATGTCTGATTTCCACCGGCTTTCCCTACCGCCCCGGCGACAAGCTCAAGCCCTACCTCAACATGCTCGGTGAAGTCATGAGCCAGTGCGCCGGCGTGCGCCGCCCCGGCGCCGCCGCGCTGGACCTGGCCTATGTGGCCGCCGGCCTGACCGACGGCTTTTTTGAATCCGGGCTGCAGCCCTGGGACGTGGCCGCCGGCTCGCTGCTGGTGACAGAGGCCGGTGGCCTGGTCGGCAATTACAGCGGCGAATCAGAGTTTTTGCATCTCGGCGAATGCCTTGCCGCCAACCCCCGCATTTACGGCCAGATGGTGACCACACTGGCCAAATACAGCCAGTTCAAAGCCGCACCCAAACCCAAGAAAACCTCGGTGGGCAGGCCCGTGGTGGATGCCGAAGAAGGCGTGCCCGAAGACAACGCGGTTGAGGCCGCCTTTGTGGCCGCAAAACCCACATTGACTGCCAAACCACGCCGCATCAAGCCGGCAGAGGCAGCACCCGACGCGCCGTTTTAGGCCACCCCCACCTCCCCATCCATCTCATTTGAGCGCATGCGTGAAACGACCCGGGTGATGGCAAGCCCTTCAGTTGCCGCCAAGCCGGCCAGCGGGCACACGCCCATGATGCAGCAATACCTCGGCATCAAGGCCGACTACCCCGACACGCTGGTGTTCTACCGCATGGGCGACTTCT
>JANNXF010000024.1:0-6893 GCA_031409395.1 Polaromonas sp. | reverse complement strand
GGGGGTGGCGTACCGGAATCTGGCGGGTTGGGTGCAGGCTGTGAACTCATGGCCCGATTATCGTTGCAAGCCGGCGCCCGCTGGCTGTGTCCACGGCATGCCATTGAGGGGCTGTATGCTACCAAAATGATAGCTGTAAGGGTCCGTTATATATGGGCAAAAGCTTAAATCTGCCTTCAATAAATAGCCCTTCGTGCCCTGCAGGAAAAAGCCGTCCGGTCTGGGCGACGGGACGGCTTTTGATGGAGACCGCGCCGCTGCGGCGCCGCCCACGCTGACTTAGCTGCCGATGCGCCCACCGTCGTTTTTGGTGATCACAATGGTGGCTGAGCGGGGGCGTTTACCGGCGCCATAGCCCACGTTGGCAGGCCACTGGCTGGTGTACTTGCTGGGGTCGGCAATGTCAGCCTGGGCCGTGTTTTCGCCGGGATGCTGAATATTGATGAAGACACTTTTGCCATCGGGTGTTTCGCACAAACCGGTGATCTCGCAGCCAACCGGGCCCACCAGAAAGCGTTTGAGCTTGTCGGGAGCGGGTGCCTTGCCTACAAAGGTGTCCACCGACAGCGCACCGCCTGCGGCACGCGGGTAGTTGAGCGTGACCTTGCCGCCGTCGCCCACCTGGCCGGGCAGGCCCGCCAGCATCATGCAGTTGGTCACATCGGAGTAGGCGCCGTCGTCGGTCTGAATCCAGCAAATGCCGGTGCTGTTGCTGAACGCCAGACCGTCGGGGCTGGAGAAGTCCTGCGCCGCGCTGAGCTTTGACAAATTGACCTGGCCCGGTGCTGCGCTGGCCTCGGCGCCGAACAGGTACACGTCCCAGGTGAAGCTGGTCGCCGACGAGCCCGCCGTGCCTTCCTTCATGCGCAGGATGTGGCCGTTGGGGTTGCCTTGCTGCACGGTCGAGATGTTTTTGATGTCCGTGTAGGCACGCGGATTGGCGCTGTCAGGGGCCAGCTGGGATGCGCCAGAGGGCTCGATGCGCCGGTTGCTGTTGTTGGTCAACGCGTAATAGATTTCGCCGTTGGCCGGGTTGACCGAGCACCATTCCGGGCGGTCCATTTTGGTGGCTCCCACGGCGTCGCCTGCCAGCCGGGTGTTGACGGCAATATCGGCCTGGTCAGCAAACGGGTATTTTGAAAACGACGCGATGGCGGGGTTGGCAGTTGACAACTCAAGCCACTGGCCGCTGCCGTCCGCGTTGAATCTGGCCACATACAGCTTGCCGTTGTCGAGGTATTTGTCACCAGCGGCCAGGCGGTCTGCCGGATTGGCATCTGCAGCGTCCCAGCTGGCGGCAGACACCCACTTGTAGATGTACTCGTTGCGCGAATCATCGCCCTGGTAAATGGCCAGCGGCTGGCCGGGAACGACTTTGCCGAAAGCCGCGCTTTCGTGGGCGAAGCGGCCCAGTCCCGTGCGTTTTTTGGCGGCGCGGGCCTTGTCGTAAGCGTCCATCTCCACGATGTAGCCCATGCCGTTGAGTTCGTTGCGGTAGTCGTCGCTGCCGTCGGCAGAGCTGCCGGTTTTGGCATTGCTCCAGCGTACAAAGCGGTCTTCCTTGCCGGCGGTTTCCCAGCCATGGCGTGATGCTGCGCCTTCTGCGCGTCCGTAGCGGGTCAGGGCGGTCACGCTTTTGTTGCCTTCGCGGGCTGCGTCATCCCCCTTTGGCCGCGTGAAATAGCCGGCCCAGTTTTCTTCGCCGGTCAAAAACGTGCCCCAGGGCGTTTTGCCGGTGCCGCAGTTGTTCAGGGTGCCACGTGTTTTTGTGCCATCGGGTGAATACCGGGTGACCATGAGCGGGTTGCCGCGCGCCGGGCCAGCGATGTCAATTTCGCTCAAGGGGGTCAGGCGCTTGTTGTAGGCCGAGCCTGGCAGGTATTCCCAATGGTTGCCTTTGCGGCGCACTTCTGCCACCGAGACGCCATGAATGGCGAGCTCTTTTTCAACCTCGCTGGCGGGGCGGGGCAGGGCACTGGTGCCGCCATTGGTGTGCAAAAAGAAGGAGGTGAGTTTTTCGTCGGTGGTTGCCTCATGGTTCATCACCAGAAGCCCGCGGCTGTTGGTGCTGCCAGAGGCGCGGCCGTTGTTGTCAAGCCCGAACCACTCCATGCCGTCATGGTGGTCGCCGGCGCGGTTTTCGTAGTCACCGTCCGAGCCATCATTTTTAAAGGCAGGGGTGGCGGCGGTCAGCGGGTCGCCCAGCGCATAAATCACGTTGACCGTGTAGCCCTCAGGGACCACCACGGCGTCTGCTAGGCTCTTGGCCACTTCCTTGAAGCCCAGCAGTTTTTCCCGTGAGGCGGCCAGCGCCTGGTCGCCCAGGCCGGCTGCCGAAGCGGCAAAGCTGCCGAAAACAGCGGCTGCAGCGGTGCCGACCGAGCCGCGCAAGATGGAGCGGCGGCTCAGCCTGGCGTCCATCACGCCAGAAAAAGAGGGGTTTGCCGACGTGTTGTTGTCCAGATCATCAGGATCGACGTAGTAAGGGTAAAGATCGTTCTGCGTGGGCATCGTCGGCTTTCTTTTGGAATGGGGAAGGGAGAGGGTCGTAACGGGATCGCGTTACTGCATGCGCATTGTGTGAAGCAAAAATGACAGCGTTGTGACGAGGGCCGCCCATGGCCAAACGCCTTCCCGTGTCTGGCCTGCTTTTTTGGGCGGCCAACGCAGGGCGACCGGCACCCGATGCGCCCTGCGCTGCGGGAATCCCGGGTTTTGGCATATCCTCGAAGTCCGGCAGGCGGCGCCAAGGTCCGCGCCGTAAAGATTCAACAAGGCTTGCCATGACCACCACGCTCAAAATCGATTTCGTTTCGGATGTTTCCTGCCCCTGGTGCGCCATTGGCCTGAAGGCGCTGGACCAGGCGCTGGCGCGTGTGGGCCGTGACATCACGGCCGAACTGCACTTTCAGCCGTTTGAACTCAACCCCCAGATGGTCCCCGAGGGCCAGGAAATCACCGAGCACATCACGCAAAAGTACGGCATCACACCGGCGCAAGCCGATGCCAACCGCGAGAACATTCGTGCACGCGGGGCCGCGCTGGGCTTCAGGTTCGCGATGGCCGACGAGCCTGGTGGCGGGCGCAGCCGCATCTACAACACTTTCGACGCCCACCGTCTTTTGCACTGGGCCGGGACGGTGGGCCCCCGCCAGCAGCGGGCGCTGAAAGAAGCGCTGTTCAAGGCTTACTTCACCGACGGGCAGAGCCCGGCGTCGCATGAGGTGCTGGTCAGGGTGGCCGGTGAAGTCGGCCTGGACAGCGCACAGGCCCGTGAGATTCTGGCGTCAGACGCCTATGCCGACGCGGTGCGCGAACGTGAACAGTTTTACCTGACGCAAGGCATTCATTCGGTGCCCGCCGTCATCATCAATGACCGGCACCTGATTTCTGGCGGCCAGCCGGCCGAGGTGTTTGAGCAGGCACTGCGCCAGATCGCGGCTGCCGGCTGAGCCGGATTGAGCGGGCTGCGGTTATTCTGCGAGCAGGCGTCCGGGCAGGACGCGTCATAAAACAGGCATGGATACAGGCATTGGGCCGCAGGAAGTTGAACGAATGACCCCTCACGTTTTTGAATTTGAATACCCCCGCGTGCTGTCGATTGCCGGCTCTGACAGCAGCGGCGGTGCAGGCATTCAGGCTGATCTGAAGACCTTTGCGGCGCTGGGCTGCTACGGCATGACCGCCATCACCGCCCTGACCGCGCAAAACACCCTGGGCGTGCGCGCCATTCATGGTGTTCCCCCTGACATGTTGCGCGACCAGATTGATGCGGTGATTGAAGACATCGGCGTGGACGCGGTGAAAATCGGCATGCTGCACAGCCCGGAAATTGTGCAAACCGTGGCGCAGGCCATTGACCGCCATGGGCTGGGCCAGGTCGTGCTGGACCCGGTGATGGTGGCGACCAGTGGCGCGGTGCTGATTGACAACCCGGCCATTGCGGTACTGGTCCGTGAATTGTTTGGGCGTGCGCTGGTGGTCACGCCGAATCTGGACGAGGCCTCGCTGCTGGTCGGACGGGCCTTGTGCAGCGAGAGCGATATGGAAGCCGCCGCCCATGAGTTGCTGGCCATGGGCGCGCGCGCCGTGTTGCTCAAGGGCGGGCATCTGGCCGGTGACTCGGTCTGTGACTTGCTGGTGACGCAAAGCGGTACGCTGCACTGGATGCGTGCGCCACGCATTCACAGCGCCAACACGCACGGCACCGGTTGTACCCTGTCGTCGGCAATGGCGGCGCACCTGGCGCTAGGCGCCAACCTGCTGCAAGCCGTCGAGGCGGCGCGCGCCTATGTCCGGGCTGCGCTGCAGGCCGCAGCCCGGGTGCGCTGCGGCGGGGGCAGCGGGCCGCTCAACCACGGCCATGCGCCACAGGCCATGCGGCTAAAACCACTGGCCCGTTGAATCGTTCAGGCGGGTTTGGCGGCTTCGCCAACGCCTGAGCCGCCAAAGCCAGCACGTGTCAGACGCGCCAGCACAAACGTCAGCGCCAGTGTCGGCAGGGCCGCCCCCCAGCTGGGCGCCAGCTGCGCGAACAGGTGGTAGCAGGCAATCCCCAGCAGCCAGATGGCGACAGCACTGGGGTTTACCTTGCGCGCGGTCATCAGGGGCGCCATGGAAACCAGAGCAGAAGAACCGGCCAGGCGCGCCAGAATAACGCCGTAAAGCGGCACAAACACAGAACTGAGCATCAGCAAGAACGGCTCCAGGCTGTGCATCGGCAACACCAGCGCCAGGGCAGTGCACAGCACGGCCAGTGCCATGCCCCAGCGCCTCAGGCTCCAGCCGGGTTTCAGGCTGTGCCCCGCCACCGAGCCCGAGTACAGGTCGCCATAGGCGTTGTCCACCTCGTCAATCAAAATCAGCCCAAGCGCGATCAAACCGCCTTGCGCCAGCAGCAGGGCGGCCACCAGATCGGTGCTGGGGGTGGTCAGCGCCACCAGCACGCCCAGCGCGTAGCACCAGGTGTTGGCAATCGCATAGCCCAGCCAGGTGCCGCGCAGGGCGCTTTTGCCATCACGCCCGTGGCGCGCAAAGTCGGCCACCAGCGGCAACCAGGACACCGGCATGGCAATCACCAGGTCCAGAGCCTGCAGCGTGCTCATGCCGCCCTCGCCGGGCCTGTTCCACAAGGCGCCGAAGCCCTGGGCATCGGCTTTGGCCAGGAACTGCCAGCTCAGCCACAACAGCGAAGCAATGACCAGTGGCAGCCCGTAGCGGCCGATGAACTTGCGCACCAGTTTCACCATGGAGCCCGACAGCAAGGCGATCAGCACTGCCCCCCAGAGCACGGTGGCCAGCAGTGGCCACACGGCGCCTGCAAAGCTGCCCGACTGGCGGGCAATGGCCACGCTGCCATCACGCATCACCACCAGTTCGAAGGTGGTCCAGCCGATGAGCTGCACGATGTTGAGCAACACCGGCAGGCGCGCAAAACTGCTGCCGTAGGTGGCGTGCATCAGGCCGGCACTCGACAAACCACTGTCACAGCCAATCTTGGCGGTCCAGCCCAGCAGGCCTGCACCCAATACCGAGCCGCAGACAATCACCACCAGCGCGGCCTGAGTACCCAGTGCAGGCACCAGAAAAGCGCCAATCTGCATGACCAGCAAACCCACACCCAGGCTGAGCCAGAGCGCGGCATGATCACTCCAGCCAAACAGGCGGTCGCCCACGGCAAGCGGTGTGAGGGCAGTGTTGCCACCCTGCGGTAAGTTTGACGTTTCGGCCATTGGCCCCTCCAGTTGTGAGCGGCAGGTCGGCCTGTTGGACGCCCGGGAACCTGGGCGTCTTGAACGTGCTTTCCTGCGCGAGGATTACCTCAGTCAGGTTCAAAGGGACTGTCTCAGTCGCCGCCCGTCGCAACAGCGACTGGCCGCAACACCCCCAGCGAATGTGTTTTTTCAAACACGCCTCAAATTGTAGGCTGCTTGCCGCGCGGTGAGGCCTGACCCCGGCTCCTTCAAGCACTTCCCGGACGGTAAAAAGCCCGCGCGGGGCGGGCTTTTGAAGGACGCGAGGGTTGCTGCGCGTGTCAGTCGAACACGGGTGATTCCACGCCCAGCACCTTGTGCAGCTTGGGGCTGGTGGTGGTGTACTGCAGGTGGATTTTTTTATCCGGAAAGATGAACGGTGCCGCACCAAACGCCGCCAGCGCGCACTCGTGAAAACCGCTCAAAATCAGTTTTTTCTTGCCCGGGTAGGTGTTGATGTCGCCCACCGCGAAAATGCCCGGAATATTGGTCGAAAACTTTTCGGTGTCCACGTTGAGCTGTTTGCGCTCGATGTCCAGGCCCCAATGGGCGATAGGCCCGAGCTTGGGTGACAGGCCAAAGAACACCAGCATCACGTCGAGCGGCACCACGCGGGTCACGCCATCGGCACCGGTGACTTTGGCACCGGTGAGCTGGCCGTCTTTTTCGTCGTAGCCAGTGACCTGGCCGACAATGAACTGCATCTCGTAGGCGTCGCAAAGCTCTTTCATTTTGGCGACGCTGGCCGGCGCGGCCTTGAAGCCGTCGCGGCGGTGAATCAGGATCACACTCTCGGCCTTGTTAGGGCCTTCGGCGACAAAATTCAGCGCCCAGTCGAGGGCGGAATCGCCGCCGCCCACAATCACCAGGTTTTTGCCGGCAAAGTCGGCCGGGTTTTTAACGCGGTAAAACAGCTGGCTGTCGTCAAACTTTTCCAGGCCATCGACCCGCAGCAGCTTGGGCTGGAAAGCGCCCACGCCGGCGGCGATAAAAATCGTCTTGGTCAGAAACTGGGTGCCCTTGGAGGTCTCCACAAAAAAGCGGCCGTCTTCCTGCTTTTCAACCGTGCTGACTTCCTGCCCGAAATGAAAGGTGGCACCGAAGGGCTCAATTTGCTTGAGCAGGTTGTCGGTCAATTCC
>JANNXF010000023.1:0-3156 GCA_031409395.1 Polaromonas sp. | reverse complement strand
TGCGCGCCATTTTGCGGGCCGCCGCCCACGGCCAGGTCAATTTGCTGGTGCCCATGCTGGCGCATGCCAGTGAAATCAGGCAGACCCTGGCGCTGCTGGACCACGCCAGAGCCGCGCTTGACAACAAGGGCGTGCCTTATGGCCCGGTCCGGCTCGGGGCGATGATCGAGATTCCTGCGGCGGCGCTGACGCTCAAGCTGTTTTTGAAGTACTTCGACTTTTTGTCGATAGGCACCAACGACCTGATCCAGTACACGCTGGCGATTGACCGCGCCGACGAGTCGGTCGCGCACTTGTACGACCCCTGCCACCCGGCGGTGCTGCGCCTGGTGGCCGACACCATTGCCGAATGCAATGCCCAGGGCAAGGGCGTCAGCGTCTGCGGTGAAATGGCCGGTGACGTGGCCATGACGCGCCTGCTGCTGGGGCTGGGGCTGCGCAGCTTTTCCATGCACCCGTCGCAGATTCTGGCGGTCAAGCAACAGATTTTGCGGGCCGACGCCAGCAAGCTCAAAGCCTGGGCGCAGCAGGTGCTGGCCAGCGACGAGCCAGCCAGCCTGCTTTAAGGGCCGTCAGGGGCCGGTGCAGCCAGGCGTTGAAGGCTTTCATCTGCTATCAAAAACAGAGCTGCTTGCGCCCGTGTTGTTTGGGCCAGAGGCCTAAAACGCTTGCAAAAACCGGCGGTGCAGCCTACTTGGCCCGCGTTCCCAGCACGGCAGCGCCCAGAATCATCACGGCGGCCACGGCCACACTCCAGCTCAGGGCGCGGCCACTGACCAGCAGCAGCAAGGCGGTCGAGCCCAGCGGCGTCAGGTAGCTCAAAATCCCGATCTGCCGCGCATCGCCCAGCTTCAGGGCCCTGTCCCACAGAAAAAAGGCCGCGCCCAGCGGGCCCAGCCCCATCACCGCCAGCAGCAGCCAGTCTTGGCCGGACAGCGCGGCCGGCGGCTCCAGCACAACATGGCAAAGCAGCGACAGCGCGCCCGAGACCGCCCCAAACAGGCCAATGGCCGCTGTCGGAAAGCGCCTGACCCGCTTCGTGAGCAGTGAATAGCTGGCCCAGATGAAGGCCGAACCGAGCGCCGGCAGATAGCCCCAGGACCAGCCGCTGTTGGCCCCCACGCTGCCGGCCCCCAGGATGGCGATGGCCGCGCCGGCAAAGCCGAGCAGGGCGGCCGCAACATGCACGGCACGCAGCGTCACGCCGGGCAGAAACAGCGGTGCCAGCACCACCATGAACAGCGGCCAGAGGTAATTGACCAGGTTGGCCTCGACCGGTGGCGCGTGGCGCAAGGCGATGAACAGCAGAAAATGAAAACCGAACAGGCCGTAGACACCCAGCACCAGCGTCGTCGCCGGGATCTTCCATTGCCGCCAGTCCTGCAGAACAGAAGGCAGCGCCAGCAGGCTGCCAAAGAGCAGGGCGACACCCGTCAGCAGAAAGGGCGGGACGTGTTGCAGGGACAGCCCGAGCGAGGCGAGACTGGACCAGAGTGCGATGGCGCCCAGGGCATAAAAGTTGGCAGACATGGGCCGCAAGCATAAAGGCCTTTCAGGGCCGCTTCTTGCCAAAGGGCTCAAACGCCGCTGTTTGCCTTGTCAACCACGCCTGCCGCATGCGCCTGCTCATCGGCGTGGTAGCTGCTGCGCACCATGGCCCCCACGGCGGCGTGGGTGAAGCCCATCTTGTAAGCCTCGGCCTCAAACATCTTGAAGGTGTCGGGGTGCACGTAGCGGCGCACCGGCAAATGCGACATCGACGGCGCCAGGTACTGGCCAATCGTCAGCATGTTGATGTCATGCGCGCGCATGTCGCGCATGACCTGCAAAATCTCGTCGTCGGTCTCACCCAGACCGACCATGATGCCGCTCTTGGTCGGCACATCGGGGTGCAGGGCCTTGAATTTTTTCAGCAGGCTCAAACTGAACTGGTAGTCGCTGCCGGGACGGGCCTCTTTGTACAGGCGGGCGGTGGTTTCCAGGTTGTGGTTCATCACATCGGGCGGCGCGGCTTTCAGAATCTCCAGCGCCCGGTCGTCGCGGCCGCGGAAGTCGGGCACCAGGATTTCGATGGTGGTGCCGGGCGACAGTTCGCGGATGCGCTGGATGCATTCGACAAAATGGCCGCTGCCGCCGTCACGCAAATCGTCGCGGTCCACGCTGGTGATCACCACGTATTTGAGTTTGAGCGCGGCAATCGTTTTGGCCAGGTTCAAGGGCTCGTCCGCATCCAGGGGGTCGGGCCGGCCATGGCCGACGTCGCAAAACGGGCAGCGGCGCGTGCACTTGTCGCCCATGATCATGAAGGTCGCCGTGCCCTTGCCAAAGCATTCGCCAATGTTCGGGCAACTGGCTTCTTCGCACACCGTGTTGAGCTTGTTCTCGCGCAGGATCTGCTTGATCTCGTAAAACCGGGTGCTTGGGCTGCCGGCCTTGACGCGAATCCAGTCGGGCTTTTTCAGCACTTCGGCGCGCTCGACCTTGACCGGAATGCGCGACAGCTTGGCGGCGGCCTTCTGCTTGGCCAGCGGGTTGTAGGTTTCCACGCTCTGGACTTCTCGGACGACTTCAGGTGTGCTCATGGTGTGTCTTAAGGGGAATGGGGCTACGGCGCAAGGTAGGTGACGAGCTTTTGGCCCAGCACGTCGGCGGCGTCCTGCCAGCTGGCTGATACCCCGATTGTAGAAAGGTCTGTGGTGGTCAATCCCGCATAGCCGCAGGGGTTGATGCGCGAGAACGGTTCCAGGTCCATGGCGACATTGAGCGCCACCCCGTGGTAAGTGCAGTGGCGGCTGACCTTGATGCCCAAAGCGGCAATCTTGCCAAGACCTTTGAAAAGGTCGGCCGGGTCGGCCGGGCCGGCCAGCGCGGCATGCGAGGCCGGGTCGCCCATGCGGACATAGATGCCCGGTGAGCCGGCCACCCGGTGCCCGGTGACGCCAAAGTGCGCCAGGGTTTTGATCGCCGCTTCTTCAATCCGGTAAACGTATTCCTTGACGAAATAGCCCGAACGCTTCAGGTCGATCAACGGGTAAGCCAGCACCTGGCCCGGCCCGTGGTAAGTCACCTGTCCACCCCGGTCGGTTTGCACCACCGGAATGTTGCCGGGGTTTAAAACGTGCGCCACCTTGCCCGCCAGCCCCTGGGTGTAGACCG
>JANNXF010000022.1:0-6188 GCA_031409395.1 Polaromonas sp. | reverse complement strand
GATGGGCAGGGCCGTCAGTGAACCGGTTTTGCCTTTGACCGCACCTTTGGTGAAGTCTTCCACATATTTTTCGTTCACGCGGGCAGCGCGTTCGAGCAAGCGGCTGTGCAGATAGAACACGTCGCCCGGGTAGGCTTCGCGCCCTGGTGGACGGCGCAGCAGCAGTGATACCTGACGGTAAGCCACGGCCTGCTTGGACAGATCGTCATACACAATCAGCGCGTCTTCACCGCGGTCGCGGAAGTACTCGCCCATGGTGCAGCCAGAGTAGGCGCTGACGTACTGCATGGCAGCCGATTCGGAAGCCGAGGCGGCCACCACAATCGTGTAGTCCATCGCACCGGCTTGCTCCAGCGAACGCACCACGTTTTTGATCGAAGACGCTTTTTGGCCAATCGCGACATAGACGCACGACACGCCTTTGCCCTTCTGGTTGATGATGGCGTCAATCGCCACAGCGGTCTTGCCGGTCTGACGGTCACCAATGATCAGCTCGCGCTGGCCACGGCCCACGGGCACCATGGAGTCGATGGACTTCAGGCCGGTTTGCAAAGGCTGGTCGACGGATTTACGGGCGATCACGCCAGGCGCGACCTTTTCGATCACGTCGGTCATCTTGGCGTTGATGGGGCCTTTGCCGTCAATCGGCTGGCCCAGTGCGTTGACCACACGGCCAAGCAACTCAGGGCCCACAGGCACTTCCAGAATACGGCCCGTGCACTTGACGGTGTCGCCTTCGGCAATGTGCTCGTACTCACCCAGAATCACGGAGCCGACGGAGTCGCGCTCAAGGTTCAGCGCCAGACCATAGGTCGGGGTGCCATCGGCCGTGGCCGGGAATTCCAGCATCTCGCCCTGCATCACGTCAGACAAGCCGTGAATACGAACGATACCGTCAGTCACAGACACAACGGTGCCCTGATGACGGATGTCAGCGCTGACTGTCAAGCCCTCAATGCGGCTCTTGATCAGTTCAGAAATTTCTGCGGGATTGAGTTGCATGACTCTTTCCTTCTTTCTATGTTGTTGGCTAAAAACCTGGGATAGCGCCGGGGCGCCAGTTCAAGAAATCAGCGCCACTTTCATTTGCTCTAAACGGGCTTTGACCGAGGTGTCCAGCACCTCGTCACCCACCACGACACGGACACCGCCAATCAGCGCAGGCTCCAGCTCAACCTTGAGATTGAGCTTCTTGCCGAAGCGCTTTTCCAGCGTGGCAGCCAGGTCGGTCAATGCGCTGCCCTCGAGCGCGTAGGCGCTGTAGACGGTGGCATCAGAAAAACCGCTACGCGCATTTTTCAGGGCGCGGAACTGGCTGGCGATTTCTGGCAACACGCTGATACGACCGTTGTCGATCACAACACGCAGGAAGTTTTTCGCAGCTTCCGGCAGCGCCGTCTTGGCGACACCCGAAATCACGTCAAACGTCTGGGCAACAGTCACACCGGGGTTGCCGGCAAACTGCTGCAACTGCACGTTGGCAGCAATGGATGCCAGCTCATCGAGCCAGGTGGCGGTGCCGCCCAGGTCAGATGCGGAGGCTTTGAACAAAGCTTCCGCGTAAGGACGGGCAATGGTGGCGAGTTCGGCCATGTGTGTGTTCGCTTAAAGTTCAGTCTTCAGGCGGCCCAGCAAGTCAGCATGCACACCGGCATTGACTTCCTTGCGCAGAATCTGCTCGGCGCCCTTGACAGCCAGTGCGGCAACCTGCTCGCGCAGGGTTTCACGGGCCTTGACAGTTTGCTGCTCAGCCTCGACCTTGGCGGCGGCAATGATCTTGCTACCCTCTTCGGTTGCCTTGGCTTTCGCGTCTTCAATCAGGGTGTGTGCGCGACGTTCAGCCTCGGCCAGACGGACGGCAGACTCACTTTTCGATTTGGCCAGCTCCTCTTCGACGCGCTTGTTAGCACTGGAGAGTTCGGACCTGGCCTTGTCAGCCGCAGCTAGGCCCGCAGCAATTTTTTCTGCCCGCTCGTCCAACGCTTTTGTGATGGGTGGCCACACGAATTTCATCGTGAACCACACCAAAATTGCAAAAACGACGGCCTGCAGGAACAGGGTTGCGTTGATGTTCACAGCTCATTACCTTTCAAGCGTGAAAGCTTTATGAAAATCAAATGGCAAAGGGCTTGGCAAATGCGAACAGCAAAGCAATGGCAACGCCAATCAGGAAAGCAGCGTCAATCAGACCGGCCAAAATGAACATCTTGGTTTGAAGTTCGTTCATCAGTTCAGGCTGACGCGCCGATGCTTCCAGAAATTTACCGCCCATCAGCGCGATGCCGATGGAAGCGCCCAAAGCGCCCAGGCCAACGATCAAACCACAAGCCAATGCCACCAAGCCGAGAATATTTTCCATGATTGCTCCTAAAAGTACTAAAAAAATGAAAGAAAACGAAAGAAAAATCAGTGCGAATCGTGGGCCTGCCCCACATAAATCAGCGTCAACATCATGAAGATGAAAGCTTGCAGGGTAATCACCAGAATGTGGAAAATGCTCCACGCCGTTCCGGCAATCACATGCCCAATACCCAGCCAAAATCCACCCGCCAGCGGGTTGAATTGCCAGGCCCACGCCCCGCCCATCAGGGCAATCAGCATGAAAATCAGTTCGCCAGCGAACATGTTGCCAAACAGCCGCATACCGTGCGAGACCGTCTTGGCAGCAAATTCAATCATCTGCATCAGAAAGTTGACTGGATAGAGAAAAACCCGGTCTCCAAACGGAGCCGCCACCAGCTCATGGGTCCAGCCCCCCAAACCCTTGATCTTCACGCTGTAAAACAGGCAAATCAGCAGCACACTGAAAGACAATCCCAGCGTAGTTGAAAGGTCAGCTGTTGGCACAACACGCATGTAATCCTTGAAACCCAGTGCAGGACCGGCCGAATGCCACAGCGCAGGCAGCAGATCCACTGGCAACATGTCCATTGCATTCATGGCAAATATCCAGACAAACACCGTGAGCGCCAATGGGCTCACGAGTTTGCGGCTTGTGGCGTTTCGCACCACGCCCCGGGCCTGGGTGTCGACCATTTCGGACAGGATTTCCACCGCAGCCTGAAAACGGCCAGGCACACCCGAAGTGGCTCGACGGGCTGCGCGCCACAGCAAAAAGCAACCGATTGCACCGAGCAAAACCGAGTAAAAAATCGAGTCAAGGTTGAAAACACTGAAGTCGACCAAGCTGGTCTGCTTGACGCTGGCAAAGGAAAAATCCTTCTGCAGGTGCTGAAGGTGGTGCTGGATGTATTCGCCCGCATTCGGGGCTGTTGTTCCGGTTTGTTCAGCAGCAGACATATGTCACTCGATTATCCCAATTTTTTTAACACGGCTGGCAACATGACCCGCACGCCCCAGACCCAAAAACGCAACGACCCAATAAACCTTCAGCGTGACCACAAATCCGGCCACCACGGCAATCCAGTTTGGTGCACCAAGCACCACAGGCGCCAGCAGCAGCATGCAAGCCGTCACCACTATCTTGACCAACTCCAACACAAAGAACCTTGCCAAAATACCACCAGATAGTTGCAAATCACCTGTCGATATCTGCTTCAACACCATTCGCACCACCACGGCTGACGGCAAAACAACACAAAACGCGCCATACAGCGCTGACTGGCCGACAAGCACACTGGCCGACAAAAGCCAGGCCCCAAGCGCTGCAGCACAACCCGCCACAACCTGCCAGACAAGCACCTTCAACAAAAAAGCCTGAAGGCTCAACCCGCCTGCTTTTTCCTTCAGTATGCGAGCCTCTTCGCGGGAAAGCGGTTTATAGACTGCACCGCTCTCCTGGCTCTGCTCACCCTGTTCATCCCAGCTTTCATGCGGCTTGTTCAATAAATCCGTCACATTGAAATCGCCATGTAGAGGTTTCAGGTTGCCGTCAGATTGAATGCTTTGATGTGCCAAGCTGTTTTAGCAAAGCCTCTGATTGTACGTAGAAACCCGCTCTTTTAAAAAACTTTGAATCCCGACAAGATTTAAATGCTTTTCGCCCGCGTTGCCGACCAAGCCACAATCACTCTTTTCAAACCCTCACGGACAGCCATGTACGACTACGCAAAACTCTTTCATCTCGCCGCAGGCATCGTCTGGATGGGCGGCATGACTTTCATGCTCTTTGCCCTTCGGCCTGCGGCCATAGGCACGATGGACGCGCAGCCCAGAGCCCTCTTGATGGGCCAGGTCTGGAAGCGGTTTTATGCCTGGGTACTGGTGGCCATAGTGGTCCTTTTCACCACTGGAACACACCTGTACACCGCCACTTTCCGTGCTGTCAAGGCCGCCACAGGCAGCGGCAGCGTGCCACTAGGCTGGAATCTGATGCTGGTGCTGGGCATCACCATGATGCTGGTTTTTGGGCACATCTACTTTGCCGGCTTCAAAAAATACCAGCGCGCTGTTGCCGCCGCCGAATGGCCATTGGCCGCAAAAGCTGCTGGCCTGATTCACACCATGACACTGATAAATTTCACCTTGGGCTGGCTGGCGATACTTGCCGTTCGCCTTGTTCGTTGAGTGCCAAGATTTTTGAGTCCAACCGCGGCCCTACACCGCGCTGGTGAAGCATCAAGCGATTGATCAAACCCGCCATGAACATGACTACCCCGCTGCCCGACACCTTGTGTTACCTCAACGGCGACTACACGCCCCTGCAAGACGCCAAAATCAGCGTCATGGACCGGGGATTTATTTTTGGCGACGGCGTCTATGAGGTCGTGCCCGCCTATGCCGGCCAGCTGTTCAGGTTTCCCCAACACATGGCCCGGCTTGACCGCAGCCTGGCTGCGCTGCGCATACCCAACCCACTGGGACACGCTGACTGGCATGAAATTGCTATTGAATTAATCGCTGCCAGCGCCCGTCAAATAACGGACTCAAGCAAAAATCAGCCCTCAATCACCCCGCAACCCGACCAACTCATCTACATCCAGGTCAGCCGGGGTGTGGCGCTGCGTGACCACGCCATGCCGCCCGACATCAAGCCCACCGTGTTTGTGATGGTCAACCCCCTGAAGCTGGCCAGTGCAGAGCAGCGGGCACAAGGCGTGGCCTGCGTCACGGCCGATGATTTCCGCTGGGAAAAGGCCCATATCAAGAGCACCAGCCTGCTGGGCGCGGTGTTTTCACGGCAAATCAGCGTGGACGCCGGGGCACTTGAGACCGTGATGTTCCGGGGCGAGTTCCTGAGCGAAGCGGCCGCCAGCAATGTGTGGGTGGTCAAAAACGGCGTGGTCATGGGGCCGCCCAAAGACCAGCTGGTGCTCGAAGGCATCCGCTACGGCCTGATTGAAGACATCTGCCGCGCCGCCAGCATTGGCTTTGCGCTGCGCCGCATCACCCGCGCCGAGGTGCTGGCCGCCGACGAGCTGCTGCTGTCATCGGCCACCAAGGAAGTTTTACCCGTTACCCTGCTGGACGGCAGCCCGGTTGGCAATGGCCAGCCTGGCCCCATCTATGACCGGCTGTACGCTGCCTACCAGCAAGCCAAACAAGCCTGAACAAGACCCAAGAGACCGCACCATGAGCACGATTCCTGAAAACACCCCTGACCCAGCCGCCCGCAAGGATTCGCTGATTGAATACCCGTCGCTGTTTCCCATCAAGGTCATGGGCGTCAAAACCGACGGCCTGGTGGCGGCCATCACCCATGTGGCGCGGCAGTTTGACCCGGCGTTTGACGCCACCACCATTGAGCTGCGCGAAAGCAAGGGCGGCAAATACCTGGGCGTGACAGTCACCATTACCGCCACCAGCCGTGAGCAGCTCGACGAGCTGTACCGCACGCTCAGCACGCACCCGATGGTCAAGGTGGTGCTGTGACACGGCTGCCACCACGATCCGCCGCGGTGCGGGCCGCTGCCCGGCCGTGCTGATACGCCCACTCGGCCGGGTTGACTACCCGCCCACCTACGCGGCCATGCAGGCCTTTACCGCCGCACGCGGCCAGGTGGCGGCTGGCGCTGAAAATTTAAGCGAAATCAGTGTTTTGCCCAATAAAAACGGGCGCGACCAGCTATGGATTTGTGAGCATTTCCCGGTCTACACCCAGGGGCTGGCGGGCAAGGTGGCGCACGTTTTAAACCCCGGCAACATTCCGGTGGTGCAAACCGACCGGGGTGGACAGGTGACTTACCACGGGCCGGGCCAGGTGCTGGCTTACCCGTTGATCGACCTGA
>JANNXF010000021.1:0-6538 GCA_031409395.1 Polaromonas sp. | reverse complement strand
CTACAAAAATAATAGCTGCTTGCACCCGTGTTGATTGGGCAAAAGACAGATTTAACCCAGTTCCCGCCAGAGAACTCACGCAATCCTCCGGGTAGTTTGCGCAAGCAGCATCAAAAAAGTTAAATCCGCATCAGCTTCCATGTAAGTCACATGTCAGACAAATATTTGTTTAATGTGTGATTTAATGAGTTTATGTTGCACCGTTACGCTTTTTCTAATTTTCAGTCTTTCCGCGAACGCACCGAGGTGTCCTGGCTGCTGGACCGCAAGGTGCCTGATGCGGTGTGGTCGTACCCATCGGGCTCTGGTGAACGGCTGAGCACGGTCATGGCGGTGATTGGCCCCAACGCCAGCGGCAAGACGGCGCTGCTCAAGCCTGTGTTGTTTCTGGATTGGTTTATGCGCCATTCGTTCAGCGCCGAGCCTGCTGCTTTGCTGCCGTTTCAACCGCATGCGGCTTCGGCTACCGAGCCGTCGGAGTTTGAGGTGGAGGCTGACTTTGAAGGCCGGTTGTGGCGCTACACATTGCGCTGCACGCCAGAGCGTGTGCTGCACGAGGCTTTGTACGTCAAGCATGAGCGCATGCGCTATGTGTTTGTGCGCGACTGGAACGAAGCGGCGCAGGGCTATGACATCAAGCAGCAAGATTTTGGTTTTGTGCCGTCCGAAGCGCGCAAGGTGCGGCCCAATGCGTCGTTGATTGCCACTGCCGCGCAATACGGTGTGCCGCTGGCGCAGCGCCTGGTCAATAGCCACGTCTTGAGCAATATTCATCAGTTTGGCCGCATGGTCAATGACTCTGATCAGTTAATGCGAGCGGCGGCATATTTTGCGGGCGAAGAGGCGCAGCGCCAGCAACTGGTCCGCCTGCTGTCGGCGTGGGACCTGGGCCTGCGCGATGTGCAGCTGCGCGAGATGGAAACCGTGCTGCCTGATGGCAAAAAGAACAAATTCTGGCTGCCTTTTGGCATTCACCGTGCTGCCAACGGGGCGCAGTTTGAACTGCCGTTCATGCTCGAATCCAGCGGCACGCAAGGTGCCTTGGTGTTGCTGCATCGCCTGCTGCCGGTGTTGCAGGCGGGTGGCCTGGCGGTGATCGACGAGTTCGAGAACGACCTGCACCCGCACATGCTGGAACCGATTCTGGACCTGTTTGCCAACCCGGCCACCAATCCGCACGGTGGCCAGCTGTTATTCACCTGCCATGCCATGGAAGTGCTCAACATCGTGCACAAGGCACAGGTGATGCTGGTAGAAAAAGATGCGAACAACGAGAGCAGCGCCTGGCGGCTTGACAGCGTGGAAGGTATCCGCAGCGACGACAACTTCTATGCCAAGTACATGGCGGGTGCCTATGGTGCTGTACCGCAGCTATGAGGCGCAACCCCATACCGCGTCAGGTGGCGCGCACCGTGCTGCTGGTGGGCGAGGGCGATGCAGAGGTGCAATTCATACAGCACCTCAAAGGGCTGTATGTGCAGCGTGGCTCGGGTGTCGTGGTGACGATCAAGAATGCACGAGGCAAGGGCGCGGGGCATGTGGTGGACTTCGCGTTCCGCCAGTCGCGCAATGCGGCGTATGACATCAAGGCGGCGCTGCTGGACACAGACACCGACTGGAACGACAAGACCCGCGCAGCGGCCCGCAAGGCAAAAGTTCAGGTGATGCCCTGCCAGCCCTGCCTTGAGGCGGTGTTACTCACGCTGTATGACGCGTCGGTAGACGGACGGATAAGCGCACAACTCAAGCAGGATTTTGCGGCCCGGTTTGGCGCTGCTGCGTCAGATACATCTGTTTTGCGTCACTTCAGCCGCGAGGTGCTGGATGGCGCCAGATCCCGAATCAATGTTCTGGATGCCCTTTTGAATCTGCTGACAACGGCAAGAATCTGACCACTTGGGGCAACAAGCCCGTGAGTGATGTGCCGCCCGTCTGGCACAACACTTGTCACGGGCTGGCGCAGGACATGGGCGGTTTTCAGGGTGATCGGCAGCGTTGGCTACACGTGTCATTCCGATCATTTCGCTACAAAAATAATAGCTGCTTGCGCCCGTGTTGATTGGGCGCAAGCCGTATTTGACTACTATTTTTCCTCGTCATGCCAGCCCGCTGGCCGGCGTTGCACCAGTTGCTCGCGTTCTTGCGCCATCTGCTCTTCGAGTTGCAGGCGTCCCTGGGTGGCCACGGCGATGAGTTTGCTGCGGTCTTTGCGGTGCGGGTACATCTGCTCGAACAGTGCCAGGTTGTGCTGGCGAAAGCGCATGGCGGCTTGCCGGGCTTCGTGCGGGGGCTGGCCCAGCAGCTCCAGCACGGTGCGGGCGCTGCGCAGGCTGGACTCAAACACCTCGCGCTCGACGCGCAACACGCCGCGGTCGCGCAGGGCGTTCCAGTGCGTGACGTCTCTGGCTCTGGCCACAATCTGCAGTTGCGGAAAGTTTTCCGTGACGAGGTCGACAATCTTCAGCGACTGCTCGGGGTCGTCCACCGACAGCACCAGAATTTTGGCGCTGGCGGCGCCGGCGGTGCGCAGCAGGTCCAGCCGCGTGGCGTCGCCGTAGAAAACGCGGTAGCCAAAGGCGCGCACGGTTTCAATCATGTTGGCGTCGTGGTCCAGCACGGTGGCTGTCACGCCTTGCGCCAGCAGCATGCGGCCGACAATCTGGCCGTAGCGGCCAAAGCCGGCAATGATGATGGGCGCTTCTTGTGGTTCCGAGATTTCGTCCAGCGGCGTGGTTTTACCCTTGGCGTAGCGGGGCAGCAGCAGTTTGTCGACCGCCACCAGCAGCAGGGGCGTGATCAGCATCGACAGCGCCACGGCGCCAATCAGCAGCGACGCGGTCTGGGCCGAAAAAACCTGCGCACCGGCGGCCGCCTGAAACACCACAAAGGCAAATTCGCCGCCTTGCGCCAGCAGCAGGGTGAACACCGGACGCTCCTGAAACGGCAGCTTCATGAGCACCGCCAGGCCATAAATCACCAGCAGCTTCAGACCCAGAAAGCCGAGTAAAATGGCGGCCATCAGCCCCGGCGACTGCCACAGCACGCCAAAGTCAATGCTCATGCCGACGGCAATGAAAAACAGCCCCAGCAGCAGGCCCTTGAAGGGCTCGATGTCGGTTTCCAGCTCGCGGCGGTATTCGCTTTCTGCCAGCAGCACGCCGGCCAGAAAGGCACCGAGCGCCATGCTCAGCCCCACCCCCTGCATCAGCGCGGCAATACCCACGACCAGCAGCAGCGAGGCGGCGGTAAAGATCTCAGGCGTGCCGCTGTTGGCAATCCAGCGCAGCACGGGCCGCAGCAGCAGGCGGCCGCCCAGAATGATGCTGCCGATAACCGCTATGATTTTGATAGCTTCCAGCGCCCGACTTGATTGGGCTACAGCCTCATTTTCACCTGACATGGCGCCCAAAAGCGGCAATAGGGCCAGGATGGGAATGGCGGCCACGTCCTGAAACAGCAGAATGGAAAACCCGGCCTGGCCGCTGGAGGTGGGCATCAGGTGGCGCTCGCCGATGGCCTGCAGCGCAATGGCGGTGGACGACAGCGCCAGACCCAGCCCGGCCACCAGCGCGATTTGCCAGCCCACGCCAAACACCATGGCCACGCCGGTGATCAGCGCGGTGCAGCCCAGCACCTGCGCGCTGCCCCAGCCAAAAATTGGCCGGCGCAGGTTCCACAGCCGCTTGGGTTCCAGCTCCAGCCCCACCAGAAACAGCATCAGCACCACGCCGAACTCGGCGAAATGAAGAATGTCCTGCACATTGGTCACCAGGCCCAGGCCCCACGGGCCAATGCCAATGCCGGCGGCCAGGTAGCCAATGATGGCGCCCAGCCCCAGCTTTTTGGCCAGCGGCACGGCAATCACGGCGGCTGACAGGTAAATGAAGCTGTTGATCAGCCAGGCAGGGGCGTGTTCGGTCATGGCGCCTCCTTTTCAACCGGCCGGTCTTTCATCGGCACCACGCAGGCCGGGCACTGCGCCAGGTCGTCCAGCTCGGGCCAGTCGGGGTAGGTCTGCAGGCGCTGGCTGAAGGTGTCAACATGCTGCGCCACGGCGTCGCTGCTCACGCTGTGCGCGCCGTGCAGCACCATGGGCGGCAAAAAACGCATGCCGCAGGCGGCGGCGCTTTGCTCGTAGGGCGGCAGGAAGGCGTCAAAAAAATAGCGGTTGTAGCCCTGCGGGTGGTAAGACGCATCGGGCCCGCCAGTGCTGGCCACCAGCCACAGGTCTTTGCCCTGCAGCGCCATCCCTCGTCCGTTGTGGCCATCGCCATAGGCCCAGCCGTAGCTCAGCACCTCGTCCATCCAGAGCTTTTGCAGGGCCGGCATGCTGTACCACTGAATCGGGTGCAACAGCACCACCAGCCGGGCCCGGGCCAGCGCAGCCTGCTCTTGGGCCACGTCAATGGCGTAGTCGGGATAGCTCGAATACAGGTCTTGCACCCGGGCCTGGGGCAAGGCCTGGGCGGCCCGCATCAGCAGGCGGTTAACCCGCGATTCACGCCAGGTCGGGTGGGCGGCAATGACGTAGATGCCGGGGTGCGCCCCAGTGGGCGGGCTGCTGTCAGCGTTTGTAAACGGGGTGCTCATGCCGTTACCATAGCGGAAAACAAGCTACCGGCCCTAGCCGATTTTCAAAAGGGCACCTGAGGAGAATTTGCATGCCCGTGGTCGTTATTGCCAATCCCAAGGGGGGTGTCGGAAAATCAACCCTGGCCACCAATGTGGCCGGTTACTTTGCCAGCCGGGGCCATGCGGTGATGCTGGGCGACGCAGACCGGCAGCAGTCGTCAAGGCTGTGGCTGGGCTTGCGGCCACCCGCTGCCAGGGCGATCTCGACCTGGGATGTGACGGCTGAGCAGATGGTGAAACCGCCGAAAGGCACCAGCCATGTGGTGCTCGACACGCCCGGCGGCCTGCACGGGCGGCGCTTCAACGAGGTCGTCAAGCTGGCCGACAAGATCATCGTGCCGCTGCAACCCAGCGTGTTTGATATTTTTGCCACGCGCACATTTCTGGACCAACTGGCCGAACACCGGCATGCCGGCAAGCTGCAGGTGGGCATTGTCGGCATGCGGGTGGATTCGCGCACGATTGCGGCCGACAAGCTGCGCGAGTTTGTCGAAAGCCTGGGCCTGCCGGTGCTGGGGTATCTGCGCGACACGCAAAATTACATTCACCTGGCGGCGCGCGGCCTGACGCTGTTTGACGTGGCCCCCGGCCGGGTTGAAAAAGACCTGGACCAATGGCAGGCGATTTGCCGGTGGCTCGATGAACCGGCCTGAAAGCCCTGTGTCGCTGATTCGACAAGCCGCCACCGCCCATGCCGCTAAAGTCAGGCCATGAAAACCTTTCAAACCCTGGATGAACTGGCGGCCTGTGTTGGCCAGGAAGTCGCTGTCAGCGACTGGACCACCATCACGCAAGCCCAGGTCAACCTGTTTGCAGACGCCACGGGCGACCACCAGTGGATTCATGTCGACCCGGAAAAAGCCCGCGCCGGGCCGTTTGGCGCGCCCATTGCGCATGGGTTTTTAACGCTTTCCCTGATTCCGAAATTTTTTGAGTCGTCGTTCGAGATCACCGGCTCCCGCCTGGGCGTGAACTACGGCCTGAACAAGGTGCGCTTTACCGCGCCGGTGCCGGTGGGCAGCCGTTTGCGCGCCCGCATGACGCTGCTGGCGACCGAGCCGATTGACAACCACGGACTGCAAATGACCTGGCAGGTGACGGTAGAGCGCGAAGGCTCGGCCAAGCCAGTGTGTGTGGCCGAGTCGCTGGTGCGCCGCTACCCTTGAGCTGACGCTGCGGGCAGACGCCCGTGCGCCCGTCAGATGCGGGTAAGCTGGCTGGCGGGTACCCAGCCTTCAAACATATGCACCAGGCTGTTGATGCGCCTGGCCGCTTCGCTCTGGCTGTGCAGGGTGGCGATGCACTGGTGCAGCTCGCTGCGCATCAGCCACAGCTCGGCGGCGTCCCGGGTGCACTTGATTTTGTAAACAACGCGTTGCGCCCTGAGGTCTGTGCAGTCGTGCAGCAGAGCCAGCAGGCTTTCACGGAGCGTTTCAAGCGGCAGGCGCGTCTCTGTTTTGGAGAAGCTGGAAAACCGGGGCGATTTGATACCAAAAAAACGACTGATGACCATGTTCATTGTGTGCTCCCGCCAGTCTTTTGAACCTGGGGATTTAAGTTGATTGCACACGACTGGCCGGGTGTCGGAGTCTACGCGCAGGCAACCCATGAGTTTAGGATGGGCCGTCTTTTTCGCCAAGGCGGTGGCGTAGGTGGAAAGGCCTAAAAACCGCCACCAGATGTCGCCTGTGAGACATGAAAATCGACTTGGCTGTCAACAAGCTGTCAAGCGCCGTGCAACGCGCCAATAACGCACCTTGGCGGTGCGTTATTGGCCCTGCCATCCTGGCGCCTCAGGCGCTGGTTGGTGCGGCGGCGGGCCAGGGCGCGGCGCCGCTAAAACCGTTTTGCCGCCAGGCTTCAAATACCGTCACCGCCACACTGTTGGACAGGTTCAGGCTGCGCT
>JANNXF010000020.1:0-2998 GCA_031409395.1 Polaromonas sp. | reverse complement strand
CGCTGCAATATCGGTGAACCACATGCTGCTGCCTCCAGGAAATTGAGGACCGCCTGCAGTGTGGGGCACCTGGCGTCAACCGACGCCACCAGCGGTTTGGGGCCGCCATGTTAGTCCTGTGCACCCCGGCCTGTCTGAAATTTTGTGTGAAAGGCGCGACACACTGAAACCAAAGCCACGGCCCGCCGGGCAGCGGCGCTTACAACGAGAAAATCTTGCCCGGGTTCATGATGTTTTTCGGGTCCAGTGCGCGTTTGATGGTGCGCATCATCTCGACCGCACCGTCACCGGTTTCCGTCACCAGAAAGTCCATCTTGTGCAGGCCCACGCCGTGCTCGCCGGTGCAAGTGCCTTCGAGCCGCAGCGCGCGCGACACCAGGGTGTGGTTCAGGGCTTCTGCCACTTCGCGCTCTTCGGGAAGGTTCGGGTCAATCAGGTAGCCAAAGTGAAAATTGCCGTCGCCCACATGGCCGACCAGGAAGTAGGGAATGCCGCTGGCATCGACTTCAGCGACGGATTCCAGCAGGCAATCAGCCAGGCGCGAAATCGGCACGCAGGTGTCGGTGGAGATAGCGCGGCAGCCGGGGCGTGACTGGATGGCGGCAAAGTAGGCGTTGTGCCGCGCCGTCCAGAGCCGGGTGCGCTCTTCGGGCGTGCTGGCCCATTCAAACGAGCCGCCACCATGGCCCTGGCTCAGTTCCTGTACCAGTTCGGCCTGCTCTTTCACGCTGTGGGGCGTGCCATGAAACTCCATCAGCAGCATGGGTTCTTCGCGCAGGCCCAGCTTGCTGTGGGCGTTCACCATGCGCACGGTGTTGGCGTCAATCAGCTCGACCCGCGCAATCGGGACGCCCAGCTGAATGATCTCTATCGTGGTGCGCACCGCCGCCTCGATGCTCGGGAACGAGCAGATGGCGGCCGAAATCGCTTCGGGCAGCGGGTAGAGTTTCACCGTGACTTCAGTAATCACGCCCAGCGTGCCTTCGCTGCCGACCATGAGGCGGGTCAGGTCGTAGCCCGCCGACGACTTTTTGGCGCGGGTGCCGGTGCGAATAATCTCGCCACTGGCGGTCACCACCTCCAGCGCCAGCACGTTTTCACGCATGGTGCCGTAGCGCACGGCATTGGTGCCGCTGGCGCGGGTGGCGCTCATGCCGCCCAGGGTGGCGTCAGCGCCCGGGTCAATCGGAAAAAACAGGCCGGTGCTTTTGACCTCTTCGTTGAGCTGCTTGCGTGTCACGCCAGGCTGCACGGTGACCGTCAGGTCTTCGGCATTGATGCTGAGCACCTTGTTCATGCGGCTGACGTCAATGCTGATGCCGCCTTGCACCGCCAGCAAATGGCCTTCAAGCGAGGTGCCCACACCAAACGGAATGACGGGCACGTTGTAGTGGCTGGCCAGCTTGATGGCGTCTGACACGTCCTGCGTGCTTTCGGCAAACACCACCGCAGACGGCGGCGGCGCGGCAAACGAGGACTCGTCGCGGCCATGCTGTTCGCGCACCACCAGGGCGGTCGAGCAGCGCTCGGCAAAACGGGCTTTCAGCGCATCAATCAGCGCGGCAGGCGTTTCGCGCTGGGCAATTTCAGGCAGCAAATGGGAGGGGAGGGGCGCGTTCATCGAGGTCTCCTTGGCGTGTTGCTCAGGGGCAGAGGCGGGCCACGTTTACAAAGCCGGCGTCTTTATCTACCATCGGTCATTCTCGCATTTTCAACACAGGAAGGTACCGCAGTGGACAGCTCAAAAATAAACTCATGGTTTGAAACCGCCCAACCCATCATGGTGGCCTTTGGCTTCAAGGTGCTGGGCGCCATCATTGCCTTTATTGTCGGGCGCTGGCTGATCAACCTGGCCACGCGGCTGCTGGGCGTGGCCATGACCAAACAGGAGCTGGACCCCACGGTGCAGCGCTACCTGGTCAGCTTTGTCACGGTGGCCCTGAACATCGTGCTGGTGGTGGCCATTCTGGGCTACTTCGGCGTTGAGACCACCTCGTTTGCGGCGCTGATTGCCGGTGTCGGTGTGGCGGTCGGCGTGGCCTGGAGCGGGCTGTTGTCCAACTTTGCCGCCGGTATTTTTCTGCTGGTGCTGCGGCCCTTCAAGGTCGGTGACTACGTGACCGGTGGCGGGGTCGAGGGCACGGTGCTGGAGATCGGCCTGTTTGGCACCAGCATCAACGCCCCTGACAACGTCAAAACCCTGGTGGGCAATGCCAAGGTCATGGGCGGCGACATCAAAAACTTCACCGCCAACCCGTATCGCCGCGTCGAGCTGGTCGCCCAGCTGGCGGGCAGCGCTGATGTCAACAAGGCGATGGCGCTGCTGAAAGAGGCGGTCAGCCAGGTGGCCAACATCACCAAAGAGCAGGGCGTGGATGTGGAAATTCTGGAGTTCAACGAATTCGGCCCCAAGTTGGCGGTGCGTCCCTATTGCAACACCAGCCACTACTGGCAGGTCTACTTTGACACCAACAAGACGATTGCCGACACCCTGGGTGCCGCCGGTTTTCCGGTGGCCACGCGGCCCGTCAAGGTGTATCCCGTCTGAGGCGGGCGCTCAGCGCAATTGCACAGGGGGCTTTGGCCCCCTTTTTCATGGGCGGTGTTCCGCGGGCCGCCGCCTCAAAAGCCTGCCGCCTTGTTGAACTCGCCGCGCGACAAAAAACCGTCGCGGTCGGTGTCGAACTGCTCAAAACGGTGTGCCAGTTCCGGGAAGTGCTCGGTTTCGTCGCGGGTGAGCTTGCCGTCGCCGTTGGCATCGGCCCGCGCAAACGCCGCATCAAGTTGCGCGCCGCCGCCCCGGTTGGGTGGGCCGCTGCTGTCCGGCCCGGCGACGGTCATTTGCGCTGGCGTGCTATTGCCGGAGCCGGCAGGGTACGCGCCGCCTTGCGCCTGCACGGCGCTTGCGCTGCCCATAACCACGGCGGCGAACAGCAGCACACTGGCAACTTCAAAGTTGGCCATAAAATGCCGTTGGCGCTCTTGTCTGCGGGTTTGC
>JANNXF010000019.1:0-3748 GCA_031409395.1 Polaromonas sp. | reverse complement strand
TCCTGTGCCAGGCCAGGTCAGCCCCATTGCCGGCAAAAAGGCTCAACACCCGCATTCGACAGATTTTCCCGGACGGCAGGCTCCGCCAGCACCTTCAGGACATCCGCGTAAATGCGGACCGTCACCTCTGGCGGCATTTTGACCAGGCCCATCAGGGCGTACCCGATGGAAAAGTCGAGTGGTTTGAGGCCCTGCTCTTCAAACGACGCAATTTGCAGCATCAAGGGGTAACGCGCCGCCGTTGACACCCCCAGCCATTGAGCTTGCCGGTCTTGATGTGCGGCGCTGCCAGGTTGGCACTGAGGATGGCCAGTGGCACCTGCCCGCCCACCACATCGGTGAGTGCGGGCGCGCAGCCCTTGTAGCCAATGTGCGTCGCATTCATGCCCACTTTTGCCTGACCAGCTCCATCACGAAATGCTGTGGCGTACCAATACCGCAAGACGCATAGCTCAGGGCAGCCGGGTTGATTTTTGAATAGTGGCAAAGGTCCTTCAGCGTCCTGATGCCGGTGTTTTGGTGGGACACCAGCGTAATCGGCGTCAGCCCCAGCAGCATGGTGGGGGTCAGGTCTTTTCCGCGTCGTAGTTGAGCTTGCCCGACACCACCGGGTTGACCACCGCAATACCCTGGCCCCAGAGGGTCTGCAGACGCGCGCTGATCTGCCGCACCAGCACATCAGAGCCTCCGCCAATGCCATAAACAATCATTTTCACGGGGCGCGAGGGGTAGGTGTCAGCCCGTGCCAACGGCAACGAAAACTGCAAGACCAACAAGGCCATAGACCAGGATGTCATCGGGGTACACCAGCCCCGGCGCCCGTTCGCACAACAACAGAAAATGACCGAGGGATTTGTCATGGCGCACACGGGTATGGCCAAACCCGTCAACAACGCCCTGATCGTAAAGAATGCGGTTGGCCAGCGCCAGTTTCTGCACCAGCGCGGGGTCTGGCAAGGGCGTCGTCATGAAGCCTCCTTGTTGAGCGTGGCATCCAGGCCGGACACGTAATAAGTGCACGTATCACTTACCCGTTTTACCAGCCACAATCAGCCTGGGCAGAGGATAGAACCGAAACCTGTCCCGCCTGCGGCCTGAAGCGTCAGGCCTCGATCTTCACGCCTTTCCAGAAGGCAACATGGTCCTTGATGTTTTCGGCTTCACGCTTGGGTTCGGGGTAATACCAGGCGGCGTCGGTATTCATTTCTCCGTTGACCAGCAGCGAGTAGTAGCTGGCCTGGCCTTTCCAGGCGCACATGGTGTGGTGGTTGCTGAAAGTGACGTAGTCGCGGTTGAGCGACGCTTCGGGGAAATAGTGGTTGCCCTCAATCACCACGGTGGTGTCGCTTTGCGCTATCACTGCGCCATTCCAGATTGCCTTCATCGGAGTCTTTCGTAAATAGTTGAGCAACACGTCTGCCGTTTCAGTTTATCTCGCCGCCGTGCCTGGCCTGCCCTGTCGCTACTGCCTGAATCAAAAAAAGGTGCAGACGGCATGCGTCGGCACCTTTTTCAGAGAACTCTCAAGCCACTCAGCGAACGTTTCAGACACCGCCAGTGCAGTGGGCACCGGTGTCAGTCGTCGCCACCGCCGTGGCCCTTGCCGTGTTTTTTGTCATGTTTTCCACCGTGCTTGTCGCCGTGCTTATCACCGTGTTTGTGGTCGCCCCCGTAAGCCCGCTCCCTGTCGCGCTGGCGCTCATAGTCGTCATCACCCCGCACATTGACAAAATACACAGGCTGACCACAGGCGTTGTATCTGGCGCAATGCTTGGACCATTTTTTGGCATGCCCGGGCGGTACATGCAAATAAAGTGGCTGCTGCTGGACAAACACCGGCGGACGCTGAATGAGGATGGGCTGCGCATAAATCAGCGGGGGCGGGGGCGCGTTGCCAATTTCAATGCGGCCATAGACGCCCGGGGTCAGGGCACCCTCTACCGTTGCGTTCGCATAGGGCGTGGCGGCGTGCGCGGCGTTGCCCCACAAGGCCCAGGGTGCGGCCAGGGCCAGCAGGCTCGCCAAAAGCACGGTTTTCAGGGTTTTAAATGTATGTTTCATCATGTTTACCATGGTCGGTATCTGCCCGGATGGACGCTGCATCAGGCCAGCCGCGCACTGTAGAACAGGTATCCGGAGGCCGACGAGCTTTCTGTCGGTGCCAGGCGCAAGCTGTTGCCCTCGACGACCACGCGGGAACCCGCCTGCACCGCGCTGCCCTGCTCAATGGTGCGTACCGAGCCATCGTTCATGCGAACCCGCATTTGATAGACGGTGACCTTGTTCATGTTTTTCTGGATGGCATTGCCGGCAAAAGCGCCGCCCGCCACACCCAGTACCGTGGCCGCCGTTTTGCCGTTGCCGCCGCCCACCTGGTTGCCCAGCAGACCACCCACCACGCCGCCGGCTACCGTGCCAATGCCGACCGTGGTGCCGCCCACGGCCACGCCATTGACCTGCCCCTGGCGCTGTACCGCCACACTCGACTCAACCGTACCGCAGTTGGCACAGGCCAGGGCCTTGGGTGCCTGAGCCACGGCCACCGGGGCACGCTTGACACTGTTGGCGTTGTTAACGGGCGCCTTGGCCAAGGCTTTGCTGCTGGCCTGCTCTGCCTTGGCAGTCGCCTCCGCACCACCGGGTTGGGCGTCAGAATTGTTCACCACCAGGGCTGCAGCCAGCGCCATGACGGTCACGCCCATCACGGCCATGGTGGGAATCAGCGCCTTGCTGTGGCGCAAGCGCTCCGACAAAGCGGGCTGGGGCTGCACAGTGGAATGGGGGACGACGGGATGCTCTGCATTCATGGGGATTCCTTCTTTTCTTCGGTAAGCTCCATTGTTACCAGCCTCACCCGATACGCCGTGTAGGACGAGGTGACATTGGTAAGTAAAGCTTTCCTGGAAATTCGGTTCCCAACCTGCGTGTTTTGACAGGCGCTGTCGGCTTTTACACCCCACCGTGGGGGTGCGTCGGGTCTATCCACAGCACCGTGGCGGGTTTTTCTGCCGGTTCGATGTCCAGGTTGACCGCGACCGCCTCGCCGTCACTGCGGCACAGCACGCATTCCAGCACCTCGGTGGCGCTGGCGTTGATTTCCTGATGCGGGACATACGGCGGCACATAGATAAAGTCACCCGGCCCGGCCTCGGCGGTGAACTCCAGGTGCTCGCCCCAGCGCATGCGGGCCCTGCCCCGAATGACGTAGATCACGCTTTCCAGGTGCCCGTGGTGGTGCGCGCCGGTTTTGGCGTCAGGGTGAATGGTGACTGTTCCGGCCCACAGCTTTTTCGCACCCACCCGCGCAAAGTTGATGGCTGCGCGCCGGTCCATGCCCGGCGTCTGGGCGGTATTGCCGTCAAGCTGGTTCCCGGCAATCACGCGAACGCCGTCGTGCATCCAGGCGGGTTCCCCCTGCGGGTGAGGATGGGGGTGGTGGGGATCGTTGCTCATGGTGCTGGCTTTATGGGATTACTGGTAGCGCTGGCGCGCCAGTGCCGCGCCCTGCGCCAGCGCCTGCAGCTTCCTGATCGCCACATCGCGGCTCATGGGGGCGAGGCCACAGTTGGTGCAAGGCAGCAGACGATTTTTAGGGACAAACTGCAGCGCCATGCCGATGGTGTCGGCAATCTGCTCGGCCGTTTCAATCTCGTCGCTGGCCACATCAATCACGCCCACCATCACGTCCTTGCCTTCCAGCAGGGCCATCAAATGCGGTGGCACATGCGAGTGGTAGCACTCCAGGCTG
>JANNXF010000018.1:0-5772 GCA_031409395.1 Polaromonas sp. | reverse complement strand
ATGTGCAGGTCGGGCTGCGGGTTTTGCGCCGCTGCGGCTTTCAGTTGCGGTGCCAGCTGGTCGTCGGCAACCAGGCTGTCGTTGAGAAAGTAGCGGCCTTCGGCATCGACACTCAGGCGCAGGGTTTCCGGCTTGATGACTTGTGCCTCATTGCTGGCGCGCGGCAGATCGATATTGACCGAGTGCTTCATCACCGGCACCGTGATGATGAAGATGATGAGCAGCACCAGCATCACATCGACCAGCGGGGTCATGTTGATTTCGTTCATCACGTCATCGGTGTCGTCTTGTGTTCCAAAAGCCATGGTGCGTGCCTGCTTGTTCGTGGTTGAAATTGAAAGCGTGAAATGAAGATTTCTCAGGCTTTCTTCATGGGCACCACATTGGCCACCCCGCCGGCACTGACGCGGGCGCCGGTGACAAAGTAGGCGTGCAGGTCGTGGGCAAAGCGGTTGAGCTTTTGCAGCACGCCCTTGTTGCCGCGCACCAGCGCGTTGTAGCCCAGCACCGCCGGAATCGCCACCGCCAGGCCCAGCGCCGTCATGATGAGTGATTCGCCAATCGGGCCGGCCACCTTGTCAATGGTGGCCTGCCCCGCCATGCCGATGGACAGCAGCGCATGGTAGATGCCCCACACCGTGCCGAACAGGCCGACAAAAGGCGCGGTAGAGCCGACCGAAGCCAGAATGGCCAGACCGGACTGCAGCTTGCCAGTGAATTCATCAATAGCGTTGCGCAGCGTGCGCGTCACCCAGTCGCTCACATCCAGCGCATCGTGCAGGTGCGCCTTGGTGTTGCGGTGGTGCAGCGTGGCTTCACGGCCTTCCAGCGCCAGCTGGCGGAAAGGGTTGGCGGGGTCGGCACCGAGTTTGGTCAGGCCTGCGGCGAAATCCTCGCTGTGCCAGAAGTCTTCGGCCGACCGGGCAATTTTTTTGTACTTGATCAGGTCAAGCGTCTTGATGATGATCACCATCCATGAGGCGAGTGACATGATCAGCAGCAAAGCCGCGACCGATTTGGTGACGATGTCGCCCTGGCTCCAGACGTTGGCAAGGCCAAATTGGGAATTCATGAATTCAATACTCCACAGTTCAAAAAATAAGGGGGCTCCGCCCGGCCCGGGCCGATGTGCCCCGGCGCGTGCTGTTCAGGCGAACTCAAAGAGCGTTCAGTTGCGCAGTTCCCAATGGATGGGAACATTGAAAGGCATGGCTTCGGCCACGCCGTTGCGCTTGCCTGGCACATAGCGCCAGCGCATCACGGTCTCGTAGGCGGCGTTGTCCAGCCGTGAAAAACCGCTGGACTTGACGAGTTCGGCGCGCTGCGCCTTGCCGTCAACACCAATCCAGACCTTGTACACCGTTTTGCCGGTCTCGCCCAGGCGGGCACTCAGGCCGGGATAGGGCGGTTTCGGGTTTTGCAGGTAGTCGGCGTCGCTCGACGGCAACTGAATCCCTTGCGTTGCTGGCGCGGCGCTGGGCGCTGCGGCCACTGCCGCGGCAGGCGCGGTCTGGACAGACGGTGTGATCACCCCGGTGGGGGCATTCGGCGAGGGCTCGGGGTCTGCAATGGCCAGCGGTTGCTGCTGGGGCAGCACAGGGGCTTTGGGCGCTGCTTTTTTCTGCACCACCGGTGTCGGTGGTTTGGGTGTAATGGGTTCAACCTTGGGCGCTGGCGCGTCAACCAGTTGCGACAAAATCTCGGCGGGCACCACCAGTTCTGCAACGCGCATCAGCAGGCCGCTTTGCAAGGCCCAGATCAGCCCGATGTGCAGCGCCACCACCGCCAGCGCAATGACGGCATTGCGGCTCAGGGGCTGGCGTGCCGCTGCAGGCCTGGCCTGCTGGTCAGCCGGCGAAAACGCCGGCAACTGGGCTGTCTGGCTGGACGACATGAGCGGTGTAAGGGGGCCCTGACTGGCGCTGAGATTCATCGGTGGGTGTATCAAGGATCGCATGGCCACAAGCGTGCCATAAATTGATGGAGGTTAGCGGCGGAATATCCACCACGCAGAGCCGACCACCAGGATCAGGCTGACGGGGAGCATGGTGATCAGGCTTGCGCTGTAGTCCATGGGCTGCTGACCAGAGAGTGGCTTGCGTGCTGGATATTGGCCGTCGGGCAGGTTGCACTGCACTGCGCCACCACGTCGCGGGCGCAACCTTCGCACTGGCCGCACTGGGTAGCGACGCCGAGCTCGAACTGAATCTCGTCAAAGCCCATGCCCGCATGGGCATGGCGGGCTATTTCGCGGTCAGAGACTCGGCGGCAGACACAGACGATCATGGATTGACTCGGTGGGTTGGTTAAATTCAATCAGGCAATGCAATTATAAATGCGAATCTGTCGCATTTGCAATCATTGTCTGGATTATTTAACGTTACAGGCCTTGAAAGTGTCCCGGTATTTTAGTTAAAAGTGCCTTTAGCCCAATAAATACGGGCGCCATAAGCTATCAATTAAATAGCGGGCTTGGGCTGGGGTTTGCAGGCCCGAGGTGGCCAAGCGTAAAAACCTGTCTGGTGAAAGGGCTGCGCCAAGGAGGGCTGCGTCGCCTTGACGACCCTAGACCTCGGCCCACATCCGCAGCAGGTTGTGGTAACAGCCGGTCAGCCGGACCACTTCAGGGCTTTCAGCGGCGTCCCCCGGGCTGGCCGGGTGCTGTCCTGTTCGCGCCAGGTCTTGTTGTCGCAGCGACGTGATGGCCATGTCCATTTCATAAAGCAGGCGGCGCTGGTCGTCGCGCCTGACCATGCTCTCTATCCAGAAAAAACAGGCCAGCCGCTCGCCCCGCGTGACGGGCTCGACCCGGTGCACCGAGGTGCCGGGGTACATCACAAGGTCGCCCGCATCGAACTTGATGCGCTGTTCGCCATAGGTGTCCTGCACCACCAGTTCGCCGCCCTCATAACTGGCCGGGTCGCTTAAAAACAGCGTGCAGGAAATATCGGTGCGCACATGCCGCGCCGTGGCGGCGTGGGTGCGCACGGCATTGTCAATATGGTTGCCAAAGTGGTTGGTTTGGCCGCCATAGCGGTTGAACAGCGGTGGGTAAACCGATTTGGGAAGCGCCCCGGTGATGAACATCGGGTTGCGGGCCAGCGCTTTGGACACCAGATGGCGTGCCTGTTGGGCGGCCGCAAGCTCTTCCGGCAGTTGCAGGTTGTTTTTGACGGCGCCACTCTGGCTGCCGGCGGTGATGCGGCCGTCAGCCCAGTCGGCGGCCAGAACCAGTTGGCGGACCTGTGCGAGTTCGTCGGGCTGGAGGGCTTGATGAATGCGAAGCAGCATGGGGGGATTCTCAAATGAAAAATCGGGCAGTGCCGCTGAACGGCTCTGCCCGAAGTTTAAGGTGCCCAACCCGCGGGGGGGTTAGAACTTGCTGGTCAGGGTGACGTTCACGCTGCGCGCTGCGCCGGGTGCGGCAAAGCCACGGTACAGCGTGTTGTAGTAAACCTTGTCAAACAGGTTATCAACGTTCATCTTGAGCGTGTTGCCTTCGCTGATGCGGTATTCCACCAGCGCATCGACCTTGGCGTAGCCCGGTGCGCGGTTGGTGGTCGTCACGCTGTTGGACGGCTTGTTCTGGCTGACGGCGGTAATGCCGCCACCGACGCGCCATTTTTCGGTCAGGCGGTAGGTGGTGAACAGATTGGCCTGGCGGCTCGGGCTCAGGCCCGGATTTTCTCCGACTTCAAGCTGACCTGCCGGATTGGAGCCCGCCTGGTCAATCCGCGCCTTGAGGAAGCCCAGGCCGGCAAACACGTCCCACTGGGGCGTGATGCGGCCGGCAACTTCAAATTCGAGCGCGTCGGTGTGGCGTCGTCCGGACAGCAGGAACGAGTTGTTGGCCGTGTCAATGTCGGTGTTTCGCTCGTTGTATTTGTCGGTGCGGGCCAGCGCAGTGCGCAAGGAAAGATCGCCGCCCAGGAGTTCCCACTTGGCACCGATTTCGATGTTGCGGCTGCTCTCTGGTGCCGTGTTGGCGGTGCGGTTGTCAAACTGGTACAGGTCGCCCGAGGTGTTGAACGATGTGCCGTAGGCCGCGTAGTAGCTGGCTTCGTCGGTCGGCTGGTACATCAGACCGACGCGCTTGCTGACCAGGTTGTCGGAGCGCGACAGCGGCGTGTTGTTGGGTGCTGTGTTGCCGCTGCGGTCGTAGTCACCCTTGAAGTTGTCCAGCCGCACGCCTGCCACCAGCTTCCAGTGAGGCGTCAGGTCAATCGTGTCCTGGGCGTACAGGCCCAGGGTGGTGGCGGTAAATTCGGTGGCCACTCTCTGGGTCAGGTTGCCGCTGATGCCGGTGCTGCTGGGGTTGCCCACAATGGTTGACGGCTTGGCAGTAACCAGAAATGGATAGGTCGAGCGGCTGGATTTTTCAACCGCGTATTCCGCGCCCACCAGCAAATTGTTCTTGCGGTCAAACCAGTTGGTCGTGGTGAGGTAGTCGGTTTGCACAAAGGTGTGATGCTCTTCACCGGCCTTGGCGTTGGTACGCCGGTTCACCACGGTAGCCGGGCTGAAATTGCTCGCCGTTGTACCGTTGGGAAAACTGGACTGGGTTGCCCACATGGCGCGCGAGTAGATGCCGTCGCGGACGACGGTTCTCAGGCTGCTGCCGTCGGTCCAGCGGTGGGTGTGCGACAGCGTGACGATGTCGGCCTGGTCGTCCTGGAAGTCGCTGTCAAGGCCGTACCAGAAGCGGTTGGTGGGGTAGGGCGCCGGGCGGCTGCTGACCCAGGCGGTGCCCCAGTCGGGCTTGTCGTTGTAGTTCAGGTGGTAGTAGCTGATGCCGAATTCGTTGGCCGTGCCAACGCCGAAACGGTAGTCCAGTGCCAGGCCCCGGCGGCTGGTAGACGCACCGGCGTTGTCGCCACGGCCATCACCATCCGTCACCATGGCGTTGATGCGCAAGGCGGCATCGTCGTCCAGTTTGAAGTTGAAGTCGCCCAGATAGCGCTGGAAGTTGTCGGTCCCCACCGTGGCATTGACTTCATGCTCGGTGATCAGGCGCGCCTGCTTGCTGACCTGGTTGATCACGCCGCCGGTAGAGCCCCGGCCAAACAGCATGGACGCGGCACCGCGCAAGACCTCGATACGCTCCAGATTGAAGGTGTCGCGGTTGTACTGCGCGATATCGCGCATGCCGTCGAGGTAGATATCGCCGGCTGCACTGAAGCCGCGCAAGCGGATGTTGTCGCCGACCCGCCCGCCTTCGCCGGCTTCAAAGGTGATGCCTATGACGTTTTCGAGCGCGCCCCTGAAGGTGTCGCGACCCTGGTCGTGGATCAGTTTTTCATTGACCACGGTCAGCGACTGCGGAATGTCCCTGGCCGGCACGGGCACCTTGCCAACGCTGGTGATGCCGCTCTGGAAGGTTTGCGAGGCGCGATCGCGGCTGCCGGTGACGGTCACAGGCGCCAGGGTTTTGCCCTCCAGTTGGGTGGACGGGGTGGCGCTGGATGACTCCGCACCGGAAACCGGCACAGGCGTTGTGCCTTGCGCCCAGCCAGACACCGAAACCGCCAGCATCAGGGCGCCCAGCGGGAGCAGGGCCTTGTCCGATGCGGTCGCCGGTACGGAAAAGGGCTCGCCGTGGCGGGATTTGTGGCTGGTTGAAGTGCTGTCGCAGCGAAGGCTAGAGACGGCTTGACGCAGGGCGCGAACAGACGATGCTGCGCGAAAAGGAGGATAGAGCACGAGGAAGTCCAAGCGTGACCCGGCATCAATGGACATCGGATCTGGTTTCAGAAAATGGCTTGGCTGTGCTCG
>JANNXF010000017.1:0-23276 GCA_031409395.1 Polaromonas sp. | reverse complement strand
CGTGCGGCTGGTCATTGAGGTCGATGCCGCGTGCGAAGCGGTGCAGTGCGACCGCACCATGGTCGAGCAGGTGCTGCTCAATTTGTCGCGCAACGGCATGCAGGCCATGCAGGGCGCAGAGGTGGCCCCGCGCGAAAAGGTGCTGACGCTGCGGGTGCGGCCGGCCGCCTCGAATGCGCACAGCCGCTGGGTCGAGTTTTCGGTCACCGATGGCGGACAAGGGATTTCCAGCGAGGTGGCCGAGCAGCTGTTCACCCCGTTTTTCACCACCAAGGAAGAGGGCATGGGCCTGGGGCTCAGCCTGTGCCGCACCGTGGTCGAGCAGCACGGGGGTTTTCTCGGGTTCGAGGCCGCACAGCCCTTCGGCACGGTGTTCAGCTTCACCCTGCCGGTGGCCCTGAACGCCGCCCCTTCTTCAACGGCTTTGCCGGCGGCAGACCCCAATCCGGCCCAGCCGCAGGACGTTTTTTCAGGATAAATTGCCATGGAACCGATTGCCAATGCCACGGTCTACATCGTTGACGACGACGCCGGTGTGCGCGATGCGCTCGCCTGGTTGCTGCGCTCGCGCCGTCTGCTCAGCGAGACCTTCGACAGCGCCGAGGCCTTTGACGCCCGGCTGACGCAGCAGTTCGACGTCCGGTCGCCATCGTGCGTGCTGCTCGATGTGCGGATGGCGGGCCTGAGCGGCCTGGCCATGTTTGAAAAACTGATTGCCTACGGTTTGCTGCCAACCCTGCCGGTGATTTTTCTGACAGGCCATGCCGATGTGCCCACAGCGGTGGATGCCGTCAAGCGCGGCGCGTTTGACTTTTGTGAAAAACCGTTTTCAGACAACGCGCTGGTAGACCGCATCGAGCAGGCCCTGGCCTGTTCTGCCCAGGCGCTGGCGCAGCGCAGCGAGTCGACCCATCTGCAGGCCCGGCTCGCCGGCCTGACCGACCGCGAGCGCGATGTGATGCGGCTGGTGGTGGGTGGCCTGCCCAACAAGCTGGTGGCCGACCAGCTCGACATCAGCGTGCGCACGGTCGAAGTCCACCGGGCCCGGGTGTTTGACAAGATGGGCGTCAAATCCGCCGTGGAGCTGGCCAACCTGCTGCGGGAATAGGCGCTATGAAATAAATAGCTGCTTGCGCCCGTGTTGATTGGGCCAAAGGCTTGTTTGATACCTATAAACTTGCCTTCGGCCCCAGCGGCGGGCTAGGACTCGTCCTTTTCGCTGCTGCTGTCTTTCAGCTCGCCATTTTTCCGGCCCGAAAACATCGTCCACCACACAATGAACACCATCAACAGCAAGGCCCCCAGGGCTTCGAGCAAAAGTAAGACCATGACATTTCCTTGGGTTGCACAGACGGTTTCGGCGCAGTGGCCTGGACGCGGGTTGATTATCGCCATGGTGGCATTGCTGGCGTCGTGTGCCAGCCCGCCCCTGCCGCCGGCAGCGTCTTTACCCGCCCCTGCCGCCGCCCCTGCCGCCGCCCCGGCGGGCCGGACGGGTGACAGTGCGGCCTTGCCGGCGCCTTTGACGCAGGGCAAGAGCCGCTGGGTGCCGGTGCGCTGGGCTGACTTGCCGGGCTTTGACGACGATGCGCTGTTCGAGGCCTGGAACGCCTGGCTCAAAAGCTGCGAACGCCCCGGCCCGGCGTTTGCGCCCTTGTGCGCTGACGTGCGCCGCCTGAGCATTGCCTCGGGGCCTGAGCAGCGCGCCTGGATGGTGGCGCGGCTGCAACCCTACCGGGTGGAAACGCCGCAGGGCGCGCCCGAGGGCTTGCTCACCAGTTACTACGAACCGATTCTCAAGGCCAGCCGCCAGCCCGGTGCCGGTTACGAGGTGCCGTTGTACCGGCCGCCCGCGGGTCTGGGCAGCCGCAAGCCGTGGTTTTCAAGGCAGGAGATCGACACCCTGCCCGAGGCCAAGGCGGCGCTCAGGGGCCGCGAGATCGCCTGGGTGGCCGACCCGATTGATGCGCTGGTGCTGCACATCCAGGGCTCGGGGCGGCTCGCCATCACCGAGCCCGGCGGTGCGCAGCGCACGGTCCGGGTGGCCTTTGCCGGCTCCAACGAGCAGCCTTACCGCAGTGTCAACCAGTGGCTGCTGGAGCAGGGCGTGACCAAAATCAACCCCTGGCCCGAGGCCACCAAAGCCTGGGCCGCGCAAAATCCGCAGCGCGTGCCGCAGTTGCTCTGGAGCAACCCGCGCTACATCTTTTTCCGCGAAGAAGCACTGAGCGACTTTGATGCCGCCTTTGGTCCCAAGGGTGCGCAGGGGGTGCCGCTGACGCCAGGCCGCTCGATCGCGGTAGATCCGGGCAGCATTCCCTATGGCACGCCGGTCTGGCTGGCCTCGCGCGGCAGCGCCGCCAACCTGCAAAAACTGGTGTTTGCCCAGGACACCGGCAGCGCCATTGTGGGCGCGGTGCGGGCGGATTATTTTGCCGGCACCGGGCCAGAGGCCGGACTGCTGGCGGCGCGCTTCAACCAGCCGCTGCGGCTGTGGGTGCTGTGGCCCAAGTAATTGCATTTCCATATCAAACGTGCACTTTGTCGGCTTCGCTTGCCGTGCTACAGCACTGTCTGCGCTTTGCCTTCGCGTTCACGCTTGATCTGAAAACACAATAGGCTGAAAACAGGTTGAAACGGCCAGTGGCGCCGCAGGGTTAGCGAACCGACAACCGCACCTCGACCCGCAGCTGTTCGCTGCTGGCCGACTGCGTGCTGCCCAGCAGGCCGCGGTTGCGGCTGCTGGCGTCGTCGTCAGACTGCGCAATGGTGGTCCACTCGTCGAGCGGCAAGGCCAGTGCCGTGCTGGTGGACGATGACGACAGGACGGGCAGCTCAGGCGCCTGAAAGCGTGACGCTGGGGCGGGGCGCAGGCCTGCGCCGGGGTTGCTGGTCTGCACGGCCGCTACTTCCAGCTCGGCGCTGCTGCCGCCGCGCCAGACCGGCCGCGCTGAAAAACCGCTGTTGGCGTCAATCAGCACGGTGCCGCTGACGTGGCGCACCACGCCGTTCTGGACAAAGGTTTGCACCAGCCGCACCGGCGTGCTGTTGCCCAGGTTGATATTGACCGGGCGGCCATTGAGCACCAGCACCCGCTGCACCAGATCGCGCGTGTCGTTGCGCTGCTGGCTTTGCGCCGTGATGCTGCCGATGGCGCGCGAGTTGCCCGGCTGCAGCACGATGCCGCCCTGCGCCCCCAGCTCGCTCTCGCGCTGGCTGCTGCCGCGCACCTGCCGCACTTCAATCTGCAGGTTGCGCATCGGCAGGTCTGTGCTGTTTGCTATTGAATTTATAGCTGCTTGCGCCCATGCAACAAGGGGAAACGCCATGAACAGCATGACAAGCAGGGCGCGGGGCGGTTTGAGAGACGGTGACATGCGGCATTCCAGTACGGGTTGACCGGCGCACAACCATCTGGGCGCCCACCGCTGTTATAGCCTGAGTCGCGTCGCCTGCGTCAGCGCCAAGGGTAGCCAAATGTTTCAGCGCTTAAAGCCATGAGAGAAAAGTGGTCCTGGCCCAATAAACACCGGCGCTGGCAGCTATTGAAACAGGAGCAACTGGCGCGCGACAGTGGTGCCCTTGTCACCAAAGCTTCACGGCTGTGTCACTGAACTGACGCGGCCGTGTCACGCTGGTTTTTTAAGCTACGGCCAGTCCAATTTGACTGATACCGGATACCCCACACCATGAATGCAATTTCCCGTCCAGAGCAGCAGGCGCTGCAGGGCCACCCCGCTGAAGACAGCAACCTCAGTGGCAACCCCTCCCTGAACGACATCATTGAAGCGCGCATGAGCCGGCGTGGCCTTTTCAGGGCGAGCATTGGCACGGCGGGCACCGCCGTGCTGGGCAGTTTTGGCCTGGCCGCGTGCGGCGGTGGCAGCGACACGCCGGCGGTAGCGGCCACGGTGGCACCGGGCGCGCTGGGCTTCAGTGCAGTTGCCAAAAGCATTGCCGACAAAGTGACGATTGCGGGCGGCTACACCGCCACACCGCTGTATGCGCTGGGTGACCCGCTGACCAGCACCACAACCGACTTTAAAAACGACGGTACCGACACCGACTTTGACAACCGCGCCGGCGACCACCACGACGGCATGGAGTACTTTGGCCTGAATGCAGCGGGCACCGGCCGCGATGCCAACAGCAATGACCGCGGCCTGCTGGTGATGAACCACGAGGCCACCAGCAACAGCCGCCCCGAGATCGCGTCAACCTTCCTGCACGCCGATGGCGGCACCAACACCTTGCCGCGCCCCGCCAGCGAAGTGGACAAGGAAATCCCGATTCACGGCGTGAGCGTGGTCGAGGTCCGCAAAGTCAGTGGGCAATTTGTCTACCAGAAGGGCTCGGCCCTGAACCGCCGCATCACACCGCTCACGCCGGTCGTCATCAATGGCGCAGCCCGTGGCAACGCCCTGCTCAAGACCAAATACTCCACCGCCGGCACCGACGGCCGCGGCACGCTGAACAATTGCGGCACCGGTTACACGCCCTGGGGCACGTTTCTGACCGGCGAGGAAAACTGGGCCGGCTACTTCTTCCGTTCGGCAACCGACACCGCCACACGCGGCGGCGCCACCGCCAAAAGCGTGGTGTCCCTGGCGCGCTATGGCCGCAGCCAGGGTGCCAGCCGCCACGGCTGGGAAAGCGCCGGCGTGGCCGACCAGTACGCGCGCTGGAACCTGAGCCAGACGGGGGCCTCACTGGACGGCACCGACGACTACCGCAACGAGCTCAATACCTTTGGCTACATGGTCGAGATGGACCCGTATGACAAGACCCAGGCCGTTCGCAAACGCACGACGCTGGGCCGTTTTGCCCACGAAAGCGGCGTGTTTGGCAAGGCGGTCGCGGGCAAGCCGCTGGCGGTGTACATGGGGGACGACTCCCAGCGCGAATACATCTACAAGTTTGTCTCGGCCAGCCTTTGGGACAACGCCGATGCCAGCCCGGCCAACCGCATCACCACCGGCGACAAATACCTGGACACCGGCACGCTCTACGTCGCGAAATTCAATGCAGACGGCACCGGCCAGTGGATTGAACTCAGCATGGCCAATCCGCTGATTTCAGGCTCGCTGACGCCCTATGTCTTTGCCGACAACGGTGACGTGGCGATGAACTCGCGCCTGGCTGGAGACGTCGTGGGCGCGACCAAGATGGACCGTCCCGAGTGGTGCGCAGTCAATCCGCTCAATGGGGAAATTTATTACACCCTGACCAACAACTCCAGCCGCAAGGTGGAGCCGGTGGGCGCCGCGCAGGCCGGGCTGGACGCGACCAACCCGCGTTCGTATTCAGACTCGTATGCCGGTGCTGCTGCGGGCGCGCCGGGCAACGTGAACGGCCACATCCTGCGCATGCGCGAAAACGGCAACGAGCCGGCGGCCACGGCCTTTACCTGGGATGTCTACCTGTTTGGCGCGCAGGCGGATGCCGCTGCCAGTGTCAATCTGTCGTCGCTGACAGGCGACCAGGACTTTTCCAGCCCCGATGGCCTCTGGTTCAGCCCCAAAACCGGCCTGTGCTTCATCCAGACCGATGACGGGGCCTTTACCGACGCCACCAACTGCATGATGCTGGTGGGCAAACCTGGCCAGGTGGGCGACGGCACCACCCCCACGTTGAGCTACACCAAGGCCGATGGCAGTACCCTGACCATCCAGACCCGTCTGGGCGCCAAACCGACGGCCGAGTCGCTCAAGCGTTTTCTGGTGGGGCCGGTTGACTGCGAAATCACGGGCTGCGCTGAAACGCCGGATGGCAAGACGCTGTTCATCAATATCCAGCACCCCGGCGAGACCATCACCAAGGCCAACGTGACGGATCCGACCAAGTACCTGAGCCACTGGCCGGGCAATGCCGGTTATGGTGCGGGCGGCGCAACGGCGCGCCCGCGTTCGGCCACGATTGTGATCACCAAAACCGATGGCGGCCTGATCGGCAGCTAAGGTCCCAATACAAGCCACAGCATCCGGCCAAGCCGGTTGCCCGGTCGCTCAAAGCGGCCGGGCATTTTTTATTTGGGCAGGGCTTTTGTCAGATGCGCCAGTGGCAAACTGCTGCTGGCCTTGACCTCGCCCAGTGAAAAGCTGGTGTGCAGGTCTTTCACATTGGGCAGGTTGATCAAGCTGTGCAGGGCGAACTTGCTGAAGGCTTCCAGGTCTTGCGCGACCACCTGCAACTCAAAGGTGCCGGTGCCGCTGATGTAGTGGCAGGCAATGATTTCGGGCAGTTTCCGGATGGCTTCCTCGAGCTGGCGCGTGGCGTCGCCGCTGTTGCGGTCGGCGTCCAGCCGGACAAATGCCAGCACGCCCAGGCCAATCTTGTGGCGATTGATTTCCGCGCGGTAGCCGGTGATGTAGCCGGTTTCTTCCAGCGCCCGCACACGCCGCCAGCAGGGCGCTGCCGACAGGCCCACGCGGGACGCCAATTCAGTATTGGTCAGGCGCGCGTCGGTTTGCAACTCATTCAGGATGGCAATGTCAAACTTGTCTAATGTTTCCATTTTTCGTATTTTTGAGCAATATTCTTGCGCAGAATAGCGTAAATCGGGCATAGAAAGCAAGGACATATCTGGCCATCAAGCCTACACTTTGCAGGCAGCCAGCGGCGCGACCCTCACCGGATCGCGCCTCCTTTGGCCCTGCTCAAACCTGCCCACAAGGCGGTATTACAAACAGTCTGGAGACCCACGAACATGAACGCCCCCCTTCCTGAGCACATCCGCAAATCCCTGGAAACCGTGACCTTGGATGACAAGTATTCACTGGGTCATGGCCGGGCCTTCATGAGCGGCGTGCAGGCGCTGGTTCGCCTGCCCATGCTGCAGCGCACGCGCGACGCCCTGGCGGGCCTGAACACCGCTGGCTTTGTCAGTGGCTACCGGGGTTCGCCGCTGGGGGGCTACGACCAGGCGCTGTGGGCCGCCAAAAAACACCTGGCTGCGCAAAACATCGTGTTTCAGCCGGGCGTCAACGAAGAGCTGGGTGCGACGGCCGTGTGGGGAACGCAGCAGCTGGACCTGTACCCGCAGACGAAAAAATTTGATGGCGTGTTCGGCATCTGGTACGGCCAGGGCCCGGGGGTGGACCGCTGCTCGGACGTGTTCAAGCACGCCAACATGGCGGGAACCGCAAAGCATGGCGGCGTGATTGCCATTGCCGGCGACGACCATGTGTCGAAAAGTTCGACGGCGCCGCACCAGAGCGACCATATCTTCAAGGCCTGCGGCCTGCCGGTGTTTTTTCCGTCGAGCGTGCAGGACATTCTGGACATGGGCCTGCATGCCTTTGCCATGAGCCGCTTTTCGGGTGTCTGGTCGGGCATGAAAACGATTCAGGAAGTGGTGGAGTCCTCAAGCTCGGTGCGGGTAGACCCTGACCGCGTGAAGATCATCATTCCCGAAGATTTCCAGATGCCCCCCGGCGGTCTGCACATTCGCTGGCCCGATGCGCCGCTGGAGCAGGAAGCGCGCCTGATGGACTACAAATGGTATGCCGCGCTGGCCTACATTCGGGCCAACAAGCTCAACTACAACGTGATTGCCGGCCCGAAAGACCGCTTCGGCATCATCGCCAGCGGCAAGGCCTTCAATGACACCCGGCAGGCGCTGATGGATCTGGGGCTGGACGAAGCCACCTGCCACCAGATCGGCATTCGCCTGCACAAGGTCAATGTGGTGTGGCCGCTGGAGGCCAGCATCACGCGCGATTTTGCCCAGGGCTTGCAGGAAATCCTGGTGGTCGAAGAAAAGCGCCAGGTCATTGAATACCAGATCAAGGAAGAGCTGTACAACTGGCGCGCCGACGTGCGGCCCAATGTGCTGGGCAAGTTTGACGAACCCGAGGGCGACGAATCAGGCGGTGAGTGGGGCCGCTCGAATCCGAGTGATAACTGGCTGCTGCGCGCCAAGGCTGACCTGAGCCCGGCCATCATTGCCAAAGCGATTGCCAAACGCCTGAAAAAGCTCGGTGTGCCGGGCGACATCATTGCGCGCATGGACGCGCGTCTGTCGGTGATTGACGCCAGGGAGCGTGCCCTGGCCGAACTGAAGGTCGATACCGGTGAGCGTGCGCCCTGGTTTTGCAGCGGCTGCCCGCACAACACCAGTACGCGCGTGCCCGAGGGCTCGCGTGCGGTGGCCGGGATTGGCTGCCACTACATGGCCACCTGGATGGACCGCTCGACCTCCACCTTCACCCAGATGGGTGGCGAAGGCGTCAGCTGGATCGGTCAGGCGCCCTTTACGACCGATGCGCATGTGTTTGCCAACCTGGGTGACGGCACCTACTTTCACAGCGGTTTGCTGGCCATTCGCCAGAGCATTGCCGCTGGCGTCAATGTGACCTACAAGATTTTGTACAACGACGCGGTGGCCATGACCGGTGGCCAGCAGGTCGGCGAGCGGCCCGAGGGCCATTCCGTGCTGCAGATCATGCGCAGCCTGGACGCCGAGGGCGTCAGCAAACTGGTGATCGTGACCGACGAACCTGGCAAATATGACGGCGTCAAGCTGCTGGACGGCGTGACGGTGCACCACCGGGACGAGCTGGACAAAATCCAGCGCGAGTTCCGTGAACTCAAGGGCTGTACCGCCATCATTTACGACCAGACCTGCGCCACCGAAAAGCGCCGCCGCCGCAAGCGCGGCACGCTGGCCGACCCTGAAAAACGTGTCGTCATCAACGAACTGGTGTGCGAAGGCTGTGGCGACTGTTCGGTGGAGTCCAACTGCCTGTCGGTGGAGCCGCTGGAAACCGAATTCGGCCGCAAGCGCCGCATCAACCAGAACTCCTGCAACAAGGACTATTCGTGCGTCAAAGGTTTTTGTCCGAGCTTCGTGACGGTGGAAGGCGGACAGCTGAAAAAGCCGAAGAAAGAGAACAAGGGCGGTCTGCAAGGCCTGCCCGCGTTGCCGGAACCGGTATTGCCCGTGGCCGAAGCCGCCTGGGGCATTGTGGTTGGCGGCGTCGGCGGTACTGGCGTCATCACGATTGGCCAGTTGCTGGGCATGGCGGCGCACCTTGAGGGCAAGGGCGTGGTCACGCAGGACGCCGGCGGCCTGGCGCAAAAAGGCGGCGCCACCTGGAGCCATATCCAGATTGCGAACCGACCCGAGGCGATTTACACCACCAAGGTCGACACTGCCAAGGCCGACCTGGTGATTGGCTGCGACCCGATCGTGGCGGCCAGCAAATACACCTTGACCGTGATGCAGCCGGGCCGGACTTATGTGGCGATGAACTCGCACGGCACGCCGACGGCGGCCTTTGTGACCAACCCCGGCTGGCAGTTCCCTGGCGGCAATTGCGAAAGCGCCGTGACTGCCGCAGTGGGCGCTGACTTGCTGGGCAGTTTCGACGCCGAACAGGTGGCGGTCCAGCTGGTGGGTGACTCGATTTACACCAACCCGCTGATGCTGGGCTTTGCCTGGCAAAAAGGCCGGGTGCCGTTGTCGTATGCCTCGCTGATGCGTGCCATTGAGCTCAATGGGGTGCAGGTAGACAACAACAAGGCGGCGTTTGAATGGGGCCGCCGCTGCGCGCACGATCTGGCAGCGGTTCAGGCACTGTTCAAGGCGGCGCAGGTGATCGAGTTCGTCAAGCGTCCCTCGCTGGCCGACATGCTGACCAAACGCGTGGATTTTCTGACGGCCTACCAGAATGCCGCTTATGCGCAGACTTACCGGGCGTTTGTCGACAGGGTGCGGCTGGCCGAAGCGCCGCTGGGCACCACCACGCTGACCGAAGCCACGGCCCGTTACCTGTTCAAACTGATGGCCTACAAAGACGAGTACGAGGTCGCGCGGCTGCACACCGATGCTGGATTTCTGGGCAAGGTCAACGCCATGTTTGAAGGCGACTTCAAGCTCAACTACCACCTGGCGCCGCCCCTGCTGGCCGCCAAAAACGACAAGGGTGAGTTGCAAAAGCGGCCCTTCGGTCCGTGGATGTTGACGGCCTTCAGGGTGCTGGCGCGCCTCAAGGGTCTGCGCGGCACGGCGCTGGATGTGTTTGGCCGCACCGACGAGCGCAAGATGGAGCGCTTGCTGATTGACGAGTACAAGGCCAGCCTGCTGGAAGTGCTTGGCAGCCTGAACGCTGACAACCACAGCCTTGCCCTGGAGATCGCACGGATTCCGGAGCTGATCAAGGGCTATGGCCATGTCAAAGCACGCCACCTGGCAAGCGCACGGCCGCAGTGGGCGGCGCTGATGCAGGCGTTTCGGCAGCCGGCAGCGGTATCTGCGCGCCAGGCGGCCTGAGGGCCGGGGGCGGGCCGCTGTGCAGGCGCGGGGCTGAAGTGGGGCCGGGGTTTCATTCCCCCGCCTTGAAAATCGCCGCCAGCGCGCCAGATACACCCGGTTAGCCCTGCACGCCGCATACAATCACGGCTTCTGCACTCTGGCGTTTTTCGCCGGAGGGTATATCAGTGTCTCTTTAAATCATTGTGGAGTTCGCCGTGTTCATTTCTTCTGCTTTTGCCCAAACCGCTCCTGCCGCCGCTGCCGGTGGCGACATGATGTCTTCACTGACCGGCATGCTGCCTCTGGTGCTGATGTTTGTGGTGCTGTATTTTGTGATGATTCGCCCCCAGATGAAGAAGCAGAAAGAGCACCGCACCATGATCGAGGCGCTGGCCAAGGGTGATGAAGTCGCCACGGCCGGTGGCCTGCTCGGCAAGGTAACCAAGCTCGGTGACGCCTACCTGACGCTGGAACTCGCGCCGGGCGTTGAAGTACAGCTGCAGCGCAGCGCCATCGTGCAAGTGCTGCCCAAAGGCGCCATCGCCACTGCCAAATAAGACAACATGGCCGGTGCTGGCTTGCCCGCACCGGCCGTGCCCTGTTGCCATCTGTCCACCAGGAAGTGACCCCTCATGAATCGTTATCCGGCCTGGAAGTACGCCATTATGGTGGTCGTACTGTTGATTGCAGCCCTGTACACGCTGCCCAATTTCTTTGGCGAAGCGCCAGCGGTGCAGGTGTCCAGCGCAAAGTCCACCGCCAAGGTGGACAGCACCACTTTCGCCCGGGTGGAACAGGCGCTCAAGGACGCGGGTATTGCGGCCGAGGCGATTTCGCTCGAGGGCACATCGGTCAGGGCGCGTTTTGGCAGCACCGATACCCAGCTCAAGGCCAAGGACGCGGTGCAAAAAGCGCTGGTGCCCGACCCAGCCGATCCCTCGTATGTGGTGGCCCTCAACCTGTTGTCGCGTTCACCCGCCTGGCTGACCTCGCTGCACGCTTTCCCCATGTACCTGGGACTGGATTTGCGCGGTGGTGTGCATTTCATGCTGCAAGTGGACATGCAGGCGGCGCTGACCAAACGGGCCGAGTCCCTGGCGGGCGACCTGCGCCTGTCGATGCGCGAGAAAAATATCCGGCACAGCGGTATCAGCCGCAACGCACAGGCCATTGAGATCCGGTTTCGTGACGCCGCAACGCTGGCGGCTGCCAAAGGACTGATTCAGGACCAGTTTCCCGACCTGCAGACCGTCGATGCACCGGACGGCACCGACTACCGGCTGACCGCCACCATCAAGCCTGAAGCGGCACGCCGCATCCAGGACCAGGCGCTCAAGCAGAACATGATGACCCTGCACAACCGGATCAATGAGCTGGGCGTTGCCGAGCCCGTGATCCAGCAACAAGGCCTGGACCGCATCGTGGTGCAACTGCCCGGGGTGCAGGACACGGCCAAGGCCAAGGACATCCTGGGCCGCACCGCCACGCTGGAAATGCGTCTGGTGGAAGACGGCGCGGAAGCCCGGGCGGCCGAGAACAACACCGGTGCCGTGCCTTTCGGTTCCGAGCGCTTCTTCGAGCGCAACGGTCAGGCGGTCATCGTCAAGAAACAGGTGATTTTGACCGGTGAAAACCTGACCGATGCCCAGCCCGGCTTTGACTCCCAGAACCAGCAACCCAAGGTGGACCTGACGGTAGACGCCAAGGGCGGCCGCATCATGCGTGACACCAGCCGTGAAAACCTCAAGAAGCGCATGGCGATTTTGCTGTTTGAAAAAGGCAAGGGCGAGGTGTTGACGGCGCCGGTCATTCAGGGCGAACTGGGTAATCGCTTCCAGATCTCCGGCTCGATGAGCGTCAGCGAGGCCAGCGATCTGGCGTTGTTGTTGCGTGCCGGCTCGCTGGCAGCCCCCATGGAAATCATTGAAGAGCGCACCATTGGTCCCACTCTCGGTGCAGAAAACATCGCCAAAGGGTTTCACAGCGTGGCTTGGGGCTTTGGCGTGATTGTGGCCTTCATGGCAGGTTACTACATGCTGTTTGGTCTGTTTTCCGGACTGGCGCTGGCTGTCAATCTGTTGCTGCTGATAGCGGTACTGTCCATGCTGCAGGCCACACTGACCCTGCCGGGCATGGCCGCCATGGCGCTGGCGCTCGGCATGGCGATCGACTCCAATGTGCTGATCAATGAACGCATCCGCGAGGAATTGCGTAACGGGGCATCCCCTCAGGCGGCGATTCATGCCGGCTACGAGCGTGCCTGGGCCACCATTCTGGATTCAAACATCACGACCCTGATCGCGGGCGTGGCGCTGCTGGCTTTTGGCTCTGGCCCGGTGCGTGGTTTTGCCGTGGTGCATTGCATTGGCATTTTGACCAGTATGTTCTCTGCGGTATTTTTCTCGCGCGGGCTGGTCAATCTCTGGTATGGCCGCCAGAAAAAGCTCAAGACGCTTTCCATTGGCACGGTGTGGCGACCTGCCACGTCTGACACCGTCGCAAAGTAATCCAAACTTTCCCCAGAGTTTCTCCAAGGACCCCAGATGGAATTCTTCAAAATTCACCGCGACATTCCGTTCATGCGGTATGCGTGGGTATTCAACAGCATCAGTTTTGCCACATTCGCGCTGGCGGTTTTTTTTCTGTTTTCCCGCGGCCTGCACCTGTCGGTGGAATTCACCGGCGGCACCCTGATGGAAGTCAGTTACACCCAGGCTGCTGATGTCGAGAAAATCCGCAGCACGGTGGCTGCGCTGGGATTGACCGACGTGCAGGTTCAGAATTTTGGAACTTCACGCGACGTCATGATTCGCTTGCCGGCCCAAAAAGGGGTGAGCACAGCGCAGCAAAGCGACCGGGTGCTGGCGGCGCTGAAAACCGCCAACAGCGATGTGACGCTGCGGCGCACCGAATTTGTCGGCCCCCAGGTGGGCGAAGAGCTTGCAGCGGACGGGCTAAAGGCGCTGGCCATGGTGGTGTTTGGCATCATGGTCTACCTTGCCTTCCGCTTCGAATGGAAGTACGCGGTGGCGGCCATCATTGCCAACTTGCATGACGTGATCATCATTCTCGGATTTTTTGCATTTTTCCAGTGGGAGTTTTCACTGGCCGTGCTGGCCGCCGTGCTGGCCGTGCTGGGTTACTCCGTCAATGAATCCGTGGTGATTTTTGACCGTATCCGCGAGAATTTCCGCCGTTACCGGAAGATGAACACGGTCGAGATCATCGACAACGCCATCACATCGACCATCAGCCGCACCATCATCACCCACGGCTCTACCCAGATCATGGTGCTCTCTATGCTGCTGTTTGGCGGTCCCACCCTGTTTTACTTTGCCCTGGCGCTGACCATCGGTATTTTGTTCGGCATTTACTCCTCGGTGTTTGTGGCTGCAGCGATTGCCATGTGGCTTGGCATCAAGCGCGAAGACCTGGTCAAGGGCCCGACCCGCAAAGATGAAGACCCCAACGACCCCAACGCGGGTGCCACGGTGTAAGCTAGAGGCTAACGATACAGGGCGGTTGTGGCTCCAACGAACAAGAAAAACAGTCTTCTGGCCGAGCAGGCACGTGCGTTGTTCACGGAGCGTGCGGCACGGGTGTTGCCCGAGCTGGCCAAGAGTGTTGGAGACCGGTTGTCGGCTCTGGCCGACGAGCCCTGCGGTTCCCGCGAAATGCAGGAGCGGCGCGACGCACTGCTGACTTTCCAGAAAAGTGGTGCAGCCTGGGTTCAGGGCACGATGGCTGCCTGGAACAAGGCCAAGGCCGTAGCAGTGGTGGCGGCGCCGACCCGGCTGCTGCTGGATTCCGGCAAGCTCGAACTGATGGGCAATGAGGTGATGGAGAACCAGATATTGGCCTCCCGCCTTGCGCTGCGCCTGCTCGATTTCGCCAGTTGGGAACTCAACGACCTGCGCCTGCGGATACAGCACCTCGAAGGCATTCCTGAACTGCGCAAGCAGGACATTCTTCGTCCGGAGGTGATCGCGCAGCACCTGGTTGAACAGTGGAATCTGGCCCCTCTGCCCCGCTACCTGTGGCTGATGGTTCAGGATGTGATCCAGAAAGGCCTGGGCGAACGCATTCTTGAGATTTACCACGCGACCAATGAGTTCCTGGTTCGCCAGGGGGTGATGGAGGACATTGATTTGCGGCCCTTGGTCAAGCGAACCCCGACTGCGGGGGGGGCGAGTCCGGCAGAGCCCGAAGCGGACGAGGAAGACGATGCGTCTGACACGGCGGGCGAACCCGGCAGCGCGAGAGACTTTGGTGGCGGTGGCGGCATGAGGACTCCCTCTGCCGGCGGTCAAGGCGGCCAGGGCGGCTTCATGGGTTCTGCCGCTTCGGCGGCCGGCCAGAGGGGTGGCGGACGCGGGGCGAATGGCGGCCAGAGCGCGAACAACAACAGTAACGGCGGCCATAGCGGCCACAACGGCAACGGTTCCGGCTTTGGCGGCAGCCCGTCGTCTTCTGCCGGCAACCCTGGGTCCCGGGCCGGGTCGACCTTTAGCGGGCGCGGTGGCGCCAGCGGCATGGGTGGTTCGGGTGCCAGTGCGGCCGCTGGGCGGGGCCAGCCGGGGCCCGCAGGCGCGCAGGACGCCGACCGTCCCGCCGGCCATGATGCGGTGCATGAAGAAACACGCATGCAGACGGCGACCACGCCGCTGGCCCGGGCACGCATGCGTGCCCAGGGCGTGATGGGCCATCTCAAGCGCCTGCTGTCAAGCCAGGTCTCGGGTTTTGACGACACCCGCCCCGGACCCTCCCCGCAGCTGGCGCAAGCCATGGTCAGTGTGCAGCGGGAAGAAGAGCAGGGTGCCGAGCGAACCTTGCTGGCCGATGCACGCGGCCAGGTGTATGGCCAGGCGCAGGTTGACCATGCGGTCGGTGCGCTGCGTGAGCGCACCACGGCGCTCAAGCAGGCGGCATCCACGTCCTCCGAGAAAGCCACCATCGAAATCGTCGCCCTGATGTTTCAGAGCATTCTGGCGGAAGACCGGATTCCTGCGGTGATTCGTGTCTGGTTTGCCCGTTTGCAAATGCCGGTGCTGCGCGTGGCCCTGTCCGAGCCCGAGTTTTTCGGCTCGCTCCAGCATCCGGCGCGCCGACTGATTGACCGCATGGGCTCCTGCGTACTGGGCTTTGATGTGGCGGTGTCGGGTGGCGTCATGGCGTCTGAAATCAAGCGCGTGGTGCAAGTCATTGAGCAGTACCCCGAAACCGGCCGGCGCGTATTCCAGCTGGTGTACGACGAGTTCGACAAGTTTCTGTCGAAATTCCTTTCCGAGCAGGGCAGCACCGCGCGCGTGGTCAGCGTGGCCCAGCAGGTCGAGCAAAAAGAAACCATGGCGATCCAGTACACCATTGAGATGCGCAGCATGCTCAATGACATCCCGGTGCGCGAAGAGATCCGCGAATTCCTGTTCAAGATCTGGGCCGAGGTGCTGGCGATTGCCGCCACCAAAAACGGTCCCCAGCACACCGAAACCCTGGCGCTCAAGCGTGCGGCTGCGGACCTGGTCTGGGCGGCCAGCGCCAAACCCAACCGCAATGACCGGGCCCGTGTGATTGCCGATCTGCCCAAGCTGCTGCAGGTTTTGCGTCTGGGCATGTCGACGCTGGGACTGGGCCTGCCAGAGCAGGATGCCCACCTGAAAATCATCAGCGACACGCTGGCCGATGCGTTCATGTCCAAAACAGACGCCATTCCGGTCGAGCGCATTGAGGCCATGGCCAAGCGGCTGACCAATCTGGAAGACTACCTGACGGATGAAGATGTGGGCGACTTGCCGCTCGATATCGACAGCCTGGTGACCATGATCGGCATTGACGCTGCGGACATTCAGGTCATCGCCGATGGCGGCAGCCAGCCGACCGAGGCCATGCGGGCCTGGGCCAACGAGCTGCAGCTCGGTACCTGGTTCAGCCTGGACCACAGCGGCAAGATCAGCCACGTGCAGTTTGCCTGGTGCAGCGACCGCAAACAGCTGCATTTGTTTGCCGCTGCGGACGGCCGGAACTTCCTGATTCAGGCGCGCCGACTGGCCGCCTACCTTCAGGCCGGTTTGCTGGTGCCTACCGAGGAAGAGGCCCTGACGGTGCGCGCAACCCGAGAAGCGCTGGCCAAGCTGGATGCCAACCCGGAGCGCTTGCTGGGCTAGTGTTGTGGCCCGCGCAGGCGGGCGGTGCACACGGGGACCTGGTCAGTGGCCCAACCGAAATTCAGTGTCGTCACACAGTTCGTCAAGAACGAGTGCATCGGGCTCTTCGCCAAAACTCCAGTACACCATCAGCACAATGATTTTCAGGTCGTCCAGCGTGACCGGGTCGCCGGGGGCGGCCATGGCTCGGTCCAGAACGATTTCGCGCATGTGGGGGGGCAGCACGCCGGCCGATTCCAGAAAGTGCACAAAGCCCAGGGTTTGTGCCCCCAGGTGCATCTGTTCGGCGACCGAGTAAACACGAAGGCTGTTGGCCGATTGCGGCTGAATGCCACCATGGGCGAGGGCTGACGCTGCGCCGCCTGCGGGCAATTTGGCCGGCAGACTGATTTGCGTGCCCTGCGCGGCGATGTTCAGGCCGTCAAGCCAGACCAGCGCCTCCTGAATTTCTTCCGCCTCGAATCCTGCAGCAGTGAGCTTGCGGCTCAGGCGGTTGAGTTCAGGACAGGCGTCACCCTGCCAGTAGTTTTCGTAGACGTACACAAGTACTTCAAACATGCACCCAATATAGCGCAGATACGGGCGCCAGTGTCAACCGTGTGGTGCTGCCTGGCAGGCCGGTCTGGCGGCGCCCTTCGCAGGGGCGTCGGCGAATGCCTTTGCGCTAGCCGGCCGCCAGGCGCTGAAACAAGCCGCCTGGCAGGCGCGCCAGTTGCCCGCCGAGTTCGAGCTCCAGCAGCTGCGTCTGCAACTGGGCGGTTTGCAGTCCGGTTCGCGCCTGCAGGGCATCCAGGCTCACGGCATCAAAGCCCAGTGCCTTCAGCAAGGAACTCTCGGTGGTCGCCAGGACTTGTGCCTCATCGTGGGCCGTCTTCTGCGCGTCGCCACGGGGCTGGTCCGGACAGCCAGATGAAAGATTCAGTTCTTCCAGCACATCCTGCGCCAGCTCCACCAGTTTGGCGCCCTGCTTGATCAAGGCGTGGCAACCGCGCGACTGCGGCGAATGGATGGAACCCGGGATGGCAAACACCTCTTTGCCCTGTTCGGCGGCCAGCCGTGCGGTGATGAGCGAGCCCGATTGCAGCGCAGCCTCTACCACCAGTGTGCCGCGCGAGAGCCCGGAAATGATGCGGTTGCGGCGTGGAAAATTGGCCATCAGGGGCGGCGTACCCAAGGGGAATTCACTGAGAATCATGCCTTGCTGTGCAATCCGGTGAGCCAGTGCCAGGTGCTTTTTGGGGTAGACCCGGTCCAGCCCGGTCCCGACCACCGCAATCGTGTCGCCTCCGCCCAGCAGGGCCCCATCGTGGGCTGCGCCGTCAATGCCCAGCGCCAGCCCTGACACCACGCACAGACCGGCATTGCCAAACGCCTTGGCAAATTGCCGGGCATTCGCTTCACCTTGCGGCGTGGGGTTGCGACTACCGACGATTGCCAGGTTGACCGCTATTGATTTTGTAGCTGGTTGCGCCCGATTCACAAGGGCTCCGAGCATATAAAGCATCAGGGGCGGGTCTTCAATGTCGAGCAGGGCCGCCGGATAGGCGGTGTCGCCCAGGGTCGCCACACGCCGGTCGTCGCCGGCCTGCAGCCAGTCCAGCGTGGTCTGCCACTGGCTGGCGAGGGTAGGCGGCTCGGCCTGCAGGGCGCTGACCAGTTTTTCAGAGCCCAGTTGCCGCAGGGTGAGTGCACTTTGAGCAAAAACGGCCTGCGCCGAGCCGAAAGCGGCCAGCAGCTTGCGTGCCGTTTCGTTGCCTATGCCCGGTGACAGGGCCAGGCGCAGCCAGGCCCTGAGTTCTTGGGGGTCCACGTGTGGGCTGTGCTTCAGCTGTTGTCCGGCCCGCAGTGCATGGGGCCGTAGTGGCGCATAGGCGCAGCCACCCGAGTCTTATTTCGGGTTGGTGAAACGGTCGCCGACCTTCACGCCATCGGCCACTTGCAGCACCAGGGCGTAAGACAGGGTTTCAAAAGTGCGAAACACCATCATCAAGCCATTGCGCTCGTTGGGCAGCTTGATCTGTGGACGGCCGCCGTCGGTTTTGTCCGTCATGCGCGGGCCGTCGATCAGCAGGGCCATGACATGGCCGCGTTCCAGGCCGTCGTTGCTGCCCCGGTTGATGACCACCACCTGGTTTTCTGCCGCCATGGCCACGGCGTTTCCGTAGACGGAGACGACCTGGCCAGAGATGGGGACGGACGGTGCGCGCGGGATATAGCTGCGCAACTCACGGACCGGCTCGGCGATCAGGCGGTCGCCAATCCGCATTTCTTCCTTGCCGCCCACGATGTCGATCGTGGCCGGCACAATCTCGGCCTCGCCCTTGCCGTCTTTGCCGCTACCTTGCAGCACCGATTCGCCGCGCACCAGCTCCGCCTTGCCCACATACTGCGCTTCGTAACCCAGGATTTTCTGCGTGCCGGGGTCTTTCAGCGGCGTGGCGTTGCGAAACACCCGGTACTCCAGCGGTTCGCCCTTGGCGTCGCTCAGAGTCTTGCCGGTGGCGCGGCCACCCGTGTACTCGCCGCGTGCGTAGGCGCGGTCGCCCCGGCTGAGCAGAACGCGGCCTTCCTGCGTGGCCACAATGCGCGGGGCCCGGTCAAATGCGGCTTCATCCACGATCATGGCTTCGGCCAGAAACGGCTCGATGGCGCTGGGCGACAGGGTGGGAATTGACGCGTCAGCCAGTGACTCGGAGCGGGTCCGTGGCGACACCCGCACGGTGTTGGTCGGTGCCCCTCCGCCGGAGGCCTGCTGGGTGCGCAGGGTGGCGCGACCATTGGATTTTTCCAGATAGAGCTGCTGGCCGGGGTAGATGCGGTGCGGGTTGCGGATGTCCTGGAGGTTCATGCCCCACAGCTCTGGCCAGCGCCATGGGCTTTTCAGGAACAGGCCGGAAATCGACCACAGGGTGTCGCCGCTCTTGACGGTGTAGTTGTCGGGCGCGTTGGGGGCCAGATCGCTCAGGGCCACGCCGGTTTGGGCCACCTGGGTGGCGGTTGCCTTTTGGTCTGCCGAAATCGGGAAATTCTGGGCCTGCAAGCCGCCCGTGACGCCCATCAGGGCAACGGCGGCTATTGAAATATGGCTGAAACGACCAAAAATAATGTGCATCTTGAGGGCTCTCGGGCTGATAGAGGGCTGCCGCTGTTCCATTTGACTGGAAAATAGCGTGCTTTGATCTTGATAATCTACTAACGATTTTGTACCTAAGCCCTTGATTAAGCAACGATTACGCGATTCAGGGAATATCAGATCTGCTAAAAACACCTGAAAAGTGGCGAAAATAGCGACATCTCACCTTTTTCCTTTTTCCCCCCTGCCATGAGCCAACTGACCATTCTTCGTTACCCAGACCTCCGTTTGCACACGGTTGCCGTTCCCGTGGCGGCGTTCGACGCACGCCTGCGCCAGCTCGTCAGCGACATGTTTGACACCATGTACGAGGCGGCGGGCATTGGTCTGGCGGCGACCCAGGTTGACGTGCATGAGCGCCTGATCGTGATTGACGTGAGTGAAGACCGCAGCCAGCCGCTGGTCCTGATCAATCCCGAAATCATCTGGGCCAGCGCCGAGACCCGGGTGGGCGATGAGGGCTGTTTGTCGGTTCCCGGCATTTATGACGGGGTGGAGCGCGCCCTGTCCGTCAAGGTTGCGGCGCTTGACCTGGAGGGCAAGCGCCAGGTGCATGCGGCAGAAGGCATGCTGGCGGTGTGTATCCAGCATGAAATGGACCATTTGATGGGCAAGGTGTTTGTCGAGTACCTGTCGCCGCTCAAGCGCAACCGCATCAAGACCAAAATGATCAAGCAAAAGAAAGACGAAGAGCGCGAGGCCGTGCGCTAAAGCCCTGTTCACCGGCGCGGACCTGCCTGCGTCCGTCCGCCCTTTGTTGGAGTCCTTAAAATCGGGGTCTATGCGCGTTATTTTTGCTGGTACCCCTGAATTTGCCCGTGTGGCGGCGGCAACACTGCATGCTGCCGGGGCTGACATCACCCTGGTGCTGACGCAGCCGGACCGCCCCGCCGGTCGCGGCATGAAGCTGCAGGCCTCTGCCGTCAAGCAATGGGCCGAGGGCCTTCATATTCCGGTGGCGCAACCCCGCAGCCTGCGGCTCGACGGCAAATACCCGGAGGACGCGGCCGCCGCCAAAGCGGCGATCGACGCCGCCGTCCAGGCCGGCGCCGAGGTGATGGTGGTGGCTGCCTACGGACTGATCCTGCCGCAGTGGGTCCTCGATGCCCCGCCTCTGGGCTGCCTGAACATTCATGCGTCGCTGCTGCCGCGCTGGCGTGGCGCCGCGCCGATTCACCGGGCCATTGAAGCGGGCGATTCGGTGACCGGTGTGACCATCATGCAGATGGACGCCGGGCTGGACACTGGCGACATGCTGCTGCGTGAAGCCCTGCCGATTGATGCACAGGACAGCACCGAATCGCTGCACGACAAGGTGGCCGAACTGGGCGGCCGGCTGATTGTGCAAGCGCTCGCGCAACTGGCCGGTGGCGCGCTTCAGGCGACGCCCCAGCCGCTGGACGGCATCTCCTACGCCCACAAGATCGAAAAAAGCGAGGCCCTGCTGGACTGGACGCAAAGCGCGGCCACGCTGGCGCGCCGTGTCCGTGCCTTCAACCCCTTTCCTGGCGCCGCGGCGGTGCTGGGCGGCGACACCCTCAAGTTCTGGCGTGCCGACGTGTTGCCAGATGCGGCCCGACCGGCCGGTGCACGGCCCGGGCAGGTGCTGGCCGTGGGCCCCGGGGGCGTGGACATTTGCACCGTGGATGCGGTGCTGCGCGTGACCCGCCTGCAAAAAGCCGGCGGCAAGGCCCTGGAAGCCGCCGATTTTCTGCGCGGTTTCGAGTTGCGGCCGGGCATGGTTTTCAACGGACAGGAATGAGGCATCAGTGAAGGCATTGTTCAGGCATCCCGAGTTTCGCGTGGGCATGCGCGATTTGTCCTCGGTCGCTCCCGGCATTGCCGCCTGGGGGCTGATGACAGGTGTGGCCATGGTCAAGTCGGGCATGAGCCTGACCGAGGCCGTGCTGATGGGGGTGCTGGTGTTTGCGGGAAGCTCCCAGCTGGCGGCCGTGCCCCTGATTGCGGCTGGCGCGCCCATGTGGGTTATTTTGGCCACCGCGTTTTGCGTGAATCTGCGCTTTGTGGTGTTCAGCGCCCACCTGCGCCCTTACGTCATGCACCAGAGCGTCTGGCGCCGCATGGCCAGCGGCTATTTCACGGCCGACCTGAGCTATGTGCTGTTCACCAAGCGTTTCCCTCACCCTTCGATCGACGCCGCCACCGTGCGCGCGCAAGAGGCTTACCTGGCGGGCAACTGCACCGTGAACTGGATCAGCTGGGTCGGCGCCAGCCTGCTGGGCATTGCCCTGGCCAATGCCATTCCACCAGCCTGGGGCCTGGGCTTTGCCGGCATCCTGGCGCTGCTGGGCATTTTGTGCTCTCTGGCGACCACCCGGTTGCGGGTGGTGTCTGCGGGCGTGGCCGGTGCGGCCGCCGTGGCCGCGTTTGCCTTGCCGCTCAAGCTCAATATTCTGGTGGCCATTGCGGCGGCGGTGGCCGTCTGCCTGATGCTTGAAAAACCGGGACCGGCCCCGGCCGCGCAGACGCCGGAACACGACGGGGCCGATCAGCCCCCTCACGCCGGGACTGCCGCCAAGACAGGAGAGGCCGCATGAACAAGACAGACCTCTGGACCCTCACCACCATCGTCGGCATGGCCTTGATCACCGTGTTGACACGCTCCTTCTTTTTTCTCTCCAGCAAACCCTGGAGCCTGCCCGCCTGGGCCCAGCGCGGCCTGCATTACGCGCCGATTGCGGCGCTGGCGGCGGTGATCGTGCCTGAAATGGTGATGACGCAAGGCCACCTCATCAGCACCTGGAAAGACGCACGCCTGTTTGCGGTGCTGGCGGGCGTGGCGTGGTTTTATGGCCGCCGTGGCCTGCTCGGCACCATCATTGCCGGCATGGCGGTGTACCTGCCTCTGCGCATGGGGCTGGGTTGGTGAGGTAAAGCCCCCACGGTCGTTCGCTTCGCGTAACTCCCTGCCCCCCGAGGGGGCCGCTGCGCCTGCGGTCTGGCAAGCCAGTCCCGCGGCCCTGGCGGGCTCTGAGGGATTCGGGTTGCGTGCAGCGGCCTACAATTTGAAATTTTGGGCGCTGGGTCCCCCAGTTTTTTCATTTTGCGAGCCATCCATGAACTTCATCCGTTTTTCTGAGTTGTGCGCCAGCGGCAAGGCTGCCGGCCAGCGCGTTTTTGTCCGGGCCGACCTCAATGTGCCCCAGGACGACCAGGGCCATATCACCGAAGACACCCGTATCCGGGCCTCGATGGCCTGCCTGCAGATGGCGCTGGATGCGGGGGCCGCCGTCATGGTGACTTCGCACCTCGGACGTCCGGTCGAGGGCGAGTTCAAGCCCGCCGATTCGCTGGCGCCTGTGGCAAGGCGCCTGGGCGAACTGATGGGGCGCGACATTCCCCTGTTGAGCGATTGGGTCGCGGGCGTGGACCTCCGGCCCGGCCAGCTGGTGATGCTGGAGAACTGCCGGCTCAACCCGGGCGAGAAGAAAAACAGCGAGGCGCTGGCCCGCCAGATGGCGGCGCTGTGCGACATTTTTGTCCACGATGCCTTTGGCACCGCGCACCGCGCCGAAGCCTCGACCTATGGCATCGCGCAATATGCGCCTGTCGCCTGCGCCGGCCCGCTGCTGGCCGCCGAGATGGACGCCATCGCCAAGGCCCTGTCCAGCCCGCGCCGGCCGCTGGTGGCGATTGTGGCCGGCAGCAAGGTGTCGACCAAGCTGACCATCCTCGAATCGCTGGCCAACAACGTGGACCAGCTGAT
>JANNXF010000016.1:0-1701 GCA_031409395.1 Polaromonas sp. | reverse complement strand
GGCCGCGCCAGGCGGCTGAGCAATTCGGCTGGGGCAGTGGTCATGGCGTGGCTTTCGTGTCTGGGAAGGTGAGGTCAAAAATCTTGCCCGGATTGAGCAGGTTGAGCGGGTCCAGCGCCTGCTTGATGGCGCGCATGGCCGTCAGTTCGGCCGCCGTGCGGCTGGCATGCAGATAGGGTTTTTTGTGCAGGCCTATGCCGTGTTCGGCGGAGACGCTGCCGCCGCGCTCGGCGAGCAGGCCGTAGACGATTTGCTCGACCTCGTGCGTCGCCTGGGAAGGCGACAGCCCATCGCCGAGCGAACGTGCGTCGGTCGTGAGGTGCAGGTTGCCGTCGCCCAAATGGCCAAAGCGCAGCGTGCGCTGGCCGGGCCAGCGCCGTGACAGCGCCTGCACGCATTGTTCGGCAAACTCGCCAATCTGCGCCAGCGGCAGGCTGATGTCGAAATTGATGGGCAGCAGGTGGGTGGGGAATTCGGCGCTGGCTTCGCGAATGCGCCACAACGCCTGCGCCTGGGCCTGCGATTGCGCCACCACGGCGTCCAGCACCAGGCCCTGGTCCATGGCCTCGGCCAGCGTGGTCTGCAGGCTGTCGGCCAGCGCCGCCTCGTCGCGGCCTGTGACTTCGGCCAGCACCGTGAAGGGGTAGCTTTGCGGCAGCGGCGAAGCGCTCTGGCTCCAGCGCAGCGAGGCGCTGAAGAAGTCTTCCCACATCAGCTCGAACGCGGCCAGCGCCCCCGGAAAATCCGCTTGCAGCAAACGCAGCAGTGCCATGGCGCTGGCGTAGTCGGGCAGGGCAATCAGCGTGCTCACCCTGGCGCGCGGCAGCGGCTGCAGGGCCAGCACGGCCCGCGTGATGACGCCCAGCGTGCCCTCCGAGCCGATGAAGCACTGCTTGAGGTCGTAGCCGGTGTTGTTCTTGCGCATGGGCCGCAGCATCTCCAGCACCGTGCCGTCGGCCAGCACCACCTCCAGCCCCAGCGTTTGCTCGCGCATCATGCCGAACTGCAGCACGCCGTTGCCGCCGGCATTGGTCGCCAGGTTGCCGCCTATCTGGCAGGAGCCACGCGCGCCCAGGTCCACGCCAAACAGCAGGCCAGCCGCGCACGCCGCCTCTTGCACCGCTTGTAGCGTGGCGCCGGCCTGCACGGTCAGGGTGGCTGAAGCCGGGTCTACCTGCTCAATGGTCTTCATGCGCTCCAGCGACAGCGCCACCGCACCGGCCTCGGGCATGGCGCCGCCGGCCAGTCCGGTCAGGCCGCCCTGCGGCACCACGGCGACGCGGTGGGCATGGCAGATGCGCAGCGCTGCTGCGACCTCGGCGGTGCTGACGGGACGCAGCAGCGCCAGCGGACGCACGGGTGGCGCACCGCTCCAGTCGGCCTGGTAGCGCGCTTCGATCGCATCGCCGCAGCGCACCGCCTCGGCGCCGAGCGCGGCAATGAGTTCGTTGACAAGGGGACTGGCCTGGGCGTTCATGTCAGCGGCCATGGCTGTGTGCGAAGCTGAGCGCTGCTTCCAGCATGGCGCGTACATGCGGTTGCACGTCGCGTGCCTGTTCGGGCAGGTAGTCAAAGGGCAGGGTTTCCTGCATGTAGCTGCATTGCGTCATTTCCAGTTGCACCGCATGCACGCCTTGCGCCGGTTGGCCGTACTGGCGCGTGATGTGGCCGCCCTTGAAGCGGCCATTGAGCACCGCCTCG
>JANNXF010000015.1:0-1762 GCA_031409395.1 Polaromonas sp. | reverse complement strand
CCATGGGCGCGCGCGCGGCGCATCGCTATTTTCTGACGGCAGAACGCTTTGATGCGCAAGAGGCGCACCGCATTGGTTTTATCCACGAGGTGGTCAAGGCGGACGCTTTGGATGCCAAGGTGACCGAGCTCACGCAGGCGCTCGTCAATGCCAGCCCGCAGGCGGTCAAAGCCTGCAAGCGGTTGCTGCAGGAGGTGGCACAGCAGGACATCACGCCCGCCTTGATCGCGCAGACTGTGCAGGGCATTGCCGATATCCGGTCCAGCGAACAGGGCCGGGAAGGCGTGCAGTCTTTCCTGCAAAAGCGCAAGCCGTCCTGGCTCGTTTCTTGACCGGCTGTTACAGCGTTTCTATATGCAAGCACTCGACACCGCACAACTGATTGCCCTGGCCGGTGCCCTGGGCTGGGCCAGTGGCGTGCGCCTGTACCTAGTGGTGCTGCTCACCGGGCTGGCTGGGTTTATGGGCTGGATTGCGCTGCCGCAAGGGCTGCATTTGCTGGCGCACCCGGTGGTGCTGGGCGCCAGCGGTTTCATGGTGTTTATCGAGTTTTTTGCCGACAAGATTCCGGGGCTGGATTCGCTCTGGGACGTGGTGCACAGCGTGATTCGCATACCCGCTGGCGCGGCGTTGGCCGCAGGTGTTTTTGGTGCCGACAGCGGCGTGATGGCGCTGGTGGCTGCCTTGCTGGGTGGCACGCTGGCCGCCACCAGTTTTGCCGCCAAGGCCACGACGCGCGCGGCCATCAACACCTCGCCCGAGCCCTTCAGCAATGTGGGCGCGTCCTTGCTTGAAGACGGGCTGGTGCCGCTGGGCCTGTGGCTCGCACTGGCACACCCTTTTGTTTTTGGTGTGGCGCTGGTCGCTGTGCTGGCGCTCAGCATCTGGCTGATACGCCTGTGCTGGCGGTTTTTGCGGCAGCTGTTTGCCCGCGTTGCCCGTATTTTCAGTGGCCAGTCAGATCCCGGTGTGCAAGCTGCGTTCACCTTCAAATCACCTTTTGCAAAGAACGACCCCCATGTTTAAAAAAATCCTGATCGCAAATCGTGGAGAGATCGCATGCCGTGTTGCCGCGACTGCCCGCCGCATGGCCATCAAAACCGTGGCGGTGTATTCAGATGCTGACGCCAACGCCAAACATGTCAGCGCGTGCGACGAAGCCATTCACATCGGCGGCAGCGCCCCCAAAGACAGCTACCTGCGCTGGGAACGCATTATTGAAGCGGCCAGGGCCACGGGCGCGCAGGCGATTCATCCGGGCTATGGTTTTTTGAGCGAGAACGAAGAGTTTGCCCAGGCCTGTGCCGATGCGGGGCTGGTCTTCATTGGCCCGCCGGCATCCGCCATCAAGGCGATGGGGCTCAAGGCCGAATCCAAACAACTGATGGAAAAAGCCGGTGTGCCGCTGGTGCCGGGCTACCACGGCAGCGACCAGGACCCGGCCCTGCTCAAGCGCGAGGCCGACCGCATTGGCTATCCGGTACTGATCAAGGCCAGCGCCGGTGGTGGCGGCAAGGGCATGCGTGCGGTCGACAAGACCGAAGACTTTGACGCGGCGCTGGCGTCGTGCAAGCGTGAAGCCATCAACAGCTTTGGTGACGACGCCGTGCTGGTTGAAAAATATGCCCAACGGCCCCGGCATATTGAAATTCAGGTGTTCGGCGACATGCACGGCAACTACGTTTACCTTTTTGAGCGCGACTGCTCGGTACAGCGTCGCCACCAGAAAGTCCTTGAAGAAGCGCCTGCACCCGGCATGACG
>JANNXF010000014.1:0-4878 GCA_031409395.1 Polaromonas sp. | reverse complement strand
CGTGCGGCGTCGCCCGAGGCCGACAAACTCGCCGAACACGAGCTCATCAACGACCCCAAGGAGCGCGCCGAACACGTCATGCTGATTGACCTGGCGCGCAACGACATCGGCCGCATTGCCAAAATCGGCAGCGTGAAGGTGACCGAAGCCTTTGCGGTCGAGCGCTACAGCCACGTCATGCACATTGTGAGCAATGTCGAAGGCGTGCTGCTGGACGGCATGACCAGCATGGACGTGCTGAAAGCCACCTTTCCGGCCGGCACCCTGACCGGCGCGCCCAAGGTGCACGCCATGGAAATCATCGACCGGCTGGAGCCGACCAAGCGCGGTCTGTACGGCGGCGCCTGCGGCTACCTCAGCTACGCCGGCGACATGGACGTGGCCATAGCGATTCGTACCGGCATCATCAAGGACCAGATGCTGTATGTGCAGGCGGCCGCCGGTGTGGTGGCCGATTCGGTGCCCGAGCTGGAGTGGAAAGAAACCGAGGCCAAGGCGCGGGCCTTGCTGCGGGCGTCCGAGCTGGTTGAAGAGGGCCTGGAGTGAGCGCCGTCGCAGCAGAGTACTGCGGCAGCATGGCCGATGTCCGCCGGCACATTGATGCGCTGGACACGCGCATCGTGGCCCTGCTGGCCGAGCGTGGCGGCTATGTGGCACAGGCTGCGCGCATCAAGCCCAACGCCGACCAGATCGTCGACACCTGCCGCATCGAGTTCATCATTGACCGCGTCAAGGCCCAGGCCCGCAACGCGGGCGCACCCGAGGCCGTCATGGAAACCACCTACCGCGCCATGATTGCCGCGTTCATCGAGTTTGAGCGTGGCGAGTTCACGCGACTGAAACAAGGGGCAGCATCATGAAACTGCTGATGATCGACAACTACGACAGCTTTACCTACAACATCGTCCAGTATTTCGGTGAGCTGGGCGCGCAGGTGGAGGTGTTTCGCAACGACGAGATCACCGTGGCAGACATTGCCGCCAGAAAGCCCGACCTGCTGGTGGTGTCGCCCGGCCCGTGTTCGCCGCTGGAAGCCGGTATCTCGGTGGCGGCGATCCAGCACTTTGCTGGCCAGCTGCCGATCTTGGGGGTCTGCCTGGGCCACCAGGCGATTGGCGCGGCCTTTGGCGGCAACATCGTTCGCGCCCAGCAGCTGATGCACGGCAAAACCAGCGTGATCACCACCACGCAGCAAGGCGTGTTTGCCGAGCTGCCCGCGCAGTTTGTGGTGAACCGCTACCACTCGCTGGCGATTGAAAAATCGTCCTGCCCCGACCTGCTGGCCGTGACCGCCTGGACCGACGACGGCGAGATCATGGGTGTGCGCCACAAAGAGCTGCCGATTCAGGGCGTGCAGTTTCACCCCGAATCCATCCTGACCGAGCACGGCCACGCCATGCTCAGGAACTTTCTGGAGCAGCGCGCATGAGGCTATCTGCTATTAAATTTATAGCTGTTTGCACCCGTGTTGATTGGGCTGGAGGCCAAAATGACTGTTGATCTTCGCAGCGACACCGTGACCCAGCCCACCGCCGCCATGCGCGCGGCCATGGCCGCAGCACCGCTGGGCGACGACGTGTTTGGCGGCGACCCCAGCGTCAACGCGCTGCAGGACCAAATCGCCGCCCTGCTGGGCTTTGAGGCGGCGCTGTTTGTACCCACCGGCACGCAGAGCAACCTCTGCGCGATTTTGAGCCACTGCCAGCGTGGCGACGAATACCTCGTCGGCCAGCAGGCGCACTGCTACCGCTGGGAAGGCGGCGGCGCGGCGGTCTTTGGCAGCGTGCAGCCGCAGCCGCTGAACCACCAGGCCGACGGCACGCTGGCGCTGGCCGAGATTGAAGCGGCCATCAAGCCCGATGACGCGCACTTTGCCCGGTCTCGCCTGCTGGCGCTGGAAAACACGCTGGGCGGCAAGCTGTTGCCGTTTGCCTATCTAGAGCAGGCCACGGCGCTGGCCAAAGACAAGGGCTTGAGCCGCCATCTGGACGGTGCGCGGCTGTTCAACGCCGCCGTGGCGCAGGCCGCGCACACCGGCACGGACCCCCGTACAGAAGCAAAACGCATCGCGCAGTGCTTCGACAGCGTCTCGGTCTGCTTCAGCAAGGGCCTGGGGGCGCCGGTCGGTTCGGCGCTGTGCGGCTCAAAAGATTTCATCGCGCGGGCGCACCGCATTCGCAAGATGGCGGGCGGCGGCATGCGCCAGGCCGGCGGGCTGGCGGCGGCGGCCTCGCATGCGCTGGACTATCACATTGAGCGACTGGCCGACGACCACGCGCTGGCCAAACGGCTGGCTGACGGCCTGGCGGGTATCGAGGGCCTGCAGGTCGAAGCGCCGCACACCAACATCGTTTTTGTTGACCTGAGCGGCCCGGCCAAAGCCAGGTCAGCCGGTCTGCTCCAGCATCTGGCGGAGCACGGTATTCAGGCCACCGGCCTGTACCGCCTGCGTTTTGTCACCCACCTGGATGTTGACGCGGCGGGCATAGACCGCGCCGCAGCGGTGATTCGCCAGTTTTTCACCACCCCTTGAACCCGTTAAACCCGTTAAACCCATTCAATCAGCCAAAGGGCCAAGCACATCATGGGCATTGACAGCATCAACCACCTGCTTTTCTTCGTACTGGCGGGCGTGCTGCTCAACCTCACGCCCGGCCCCGATGTGCTTTACATCGTCACCAACGCCTTGCGCTCGGGCGCTCGCGCCGGTGGGGTGGCGGCGCTGGGCATCACGGCCGGCTGCTTTGTGCATATTTTTGCCGCCGCGGTGGGGGTGAGCGCGCTTATGGCCGCCTCCAGCCTGGCGTTTACCGCGCTGAAATGGGCGGGTGCGGCCTACCTGGTGTATGTCGGGCTGCGCATGCTGCGGGCGCAGGCACCGGCCGAAGGGACTGTGATTGCTATGAATTCAGGAGCTGTCAGCGCCCGTGATATAAGGGCAAAAGACCTGAAACGCATATTTTTTCAGGGCTTCTGGACGAATGCGCTCAACCCCAAGGTGGCGCTGTTCTTTCTGGCGTTTGTGCCGCAGTTCATCGCCCCGGGCACCGAGAACAAGCCGCTGGCGTTTTTGCTGCTGGGGCTGCTGTTTAACTTCAATGGCCTGTGGGTCAATCTGGGCTGGGCCCTGACGGCGGCCTGGCTGGCCCGGCGCGTCGGGGCCGTTCAGCGCGGCATGCACCGGCTGGAGCAGGCGGCCGGGCTGATGTTCATCGGTTTTGGCCTCAAACTGGCGTTTTCCGATAATCCGGCCGCCTGAGACCCGCCCCAACAAACAACACGCAAGGAACGAGAGCATGTCCAACAGCCACAAAATCACCCCGCAGGAAGCGCTGCAGCGCACCATCGAACACCGCGAGATTTTTCACGACGAAATGCTGCACATCATGCGGCTCATCATGAGCGGCGAGATGTCGCCGGTGATGATGGCGGCGCTGATCACCGGCCTGCGCGTCAAGAAAGAAACGATTGGCGAAATCACCGCCGCCGCGCAGGTGATGCGCGAGTTTTCAACCAAGGTCAACGTCGCCGACAAAACCCATCTGGTCGATATTGTGGGCACCGGCGGCGACGGCTCGCACACCTTCAATATTTCCACCTGCGCCATGTTTGTGGCGGCCGCCGCCGGCGCCAAGGTCAGCAAGCACGGCGGGCGCAGCGTCAGCAGCAAGTCGGGCAGTGCCGATGTGATCGAGGCGCTGGGCATCCACATCAACCTGTCGCCCGAGGCAATTGCCCAGTGCATCGAAAAAGTCGGCGTCGGCTTCATGTTTGCGCCGAACCACCACCCGGCCATGAAAAACGTCGGCCCCATCCGCAAGGAACTGGGCGTGCGCACGATTTTCAACATTCTCGGGCCGCTGACCAACCCGGCCAGTGCGCCGAATATTTTGATGGGCGTGTTTCACTCCGACCTGGTGGGCATCCAGATTCGGGCCCTGCAGCGCCTGGGGGCCGAGCACGCGCTGGTGGTCTACGGCAAGGACGGCATGGACGAGGTCAGCCTGGGCGCGGCCACCGTGGTGGGCGAGCTGAAAAACGGGGAAATCACCGAATACGAAATCCACCCCGAAGACTTCAACATGGCCATGGCCAGCGCCAGGGCCCTGCGGGTTGAAACGCCCGAGCAGTCCAAAGCCATGTTGCTGGGCGTGCTGGACAACCAGCCGGGCGCAGCGCGCGACATCGTGATTTTGAATGCCGGCGCAGCGCTGTACGCGGCCAATGTGGCCGATTCGATTGGCAGCGGCATTGTGCTGGCGCGCCAGGCGCTGGTGTCGGGGGCGGCAAAAAGTCGCCTGCAGCAACTTGTTTCCACCTCCCAGGCCCTGGCGGCCTGATTTCGCATTCCAGATCGGTCACCCCCACCATGTCAGACATCCTGAACCAGATCGTCGCCGTCAAACGCGAAGAAATCGCCGCTTTAGTGCAGCAAAAACCATTGGCAGCGATGCGGGCCGACGCCGAGTCGCGCGTGCTGACCCGCGATTTTGTCGGCGCACTGCGCCAGAAAATCGCGGCAGGGCACCCGGCGGTGATTGCCGAAGTCAAAAAAGCCAGCCCGTCCAAGGGGGTGTTGCGCGCTGACTTTATTCCGGCAGACATTGCCCAGAGTTACGCAGAGCATGGCGCAGCGTGCTTGTCAGTACTTACTGACAAGCAGTTTTTCCAGGGCAGCATTGACTACCTGAAGCAGGCCCGGGCCTCGTGCGGCCTGCCGGTGCTGCGCAAGGACTTCATGATTGACGCCTACCAGGTGTATGAGTCGCGCGTGATGGGGGCCGACTGCATTTTGCTGATTGCCGCCTGCCTGGACGACCCGCAGATGAAAGACCTGGAAGCGCTGGCCCTGTCACTCGACATGGCGGTGCTGGTCGA
>JANNXF010000013.1:0-3299 GCA_031409395.1 Polaromonas sp. | reverse complement strand
GGGTCGGTCAGCGCCATGTTGATGGCCATCAGGCTGTAGTTCACCGGGTTGTTCACTTCGTGCAGCAGGCCCGCCGACAAGGTGCCCAGGGCGGCCATTTTTTCGCGTTGCACCAGCTGGCCCTTGACTTCGGCGAGGGCGGAATTGACTTTTTGAAGGGTGATGTTTTTCTCGTTCACCTCGCGCTGCAAAGAAAAAAGACGCGTGCGGGCACGCTCATTGAACCAGGTGCAGACGGCGCTGGCAACCGCCGAAAACAACACAAAAAGGGTGTGTCCCACAAGGCGCCCCGGGTCATTAAAGCCGTTGGCATGCAGGGCACAGGCCGCTACATAGATGGCAATGGTCAGCAAGCCAAAGCCAATACCCTCGAAAAAACTGATGGGCAGGATGATGCCTACCGCGTAAAGCGCCAGGTGCAGGCCGACAAAGTAGATCGACGCTGTGCCGTCGGTCACGGCGATCATGACGCCAATCATGATCTGCGGCAGCGCCAGCCAGAGCATGGTCAGGGCGCGCACGTACGCGGGGCCCATTGGCGTGAAAAGACACGCCAGTATCAAGCCCGACACCAGGACCACCAGCAGACGAAACATCAGAAACTGGGCAAACCAGTCGGGATACAGCGCGAGGTCGAGGGCAGTGCCTGCCAGCACCAGAACGATGGACGTGACGCACCCCGCCTTGCTGTACGCCAGCCGGAATTCACTCAGTTCGGCGTGGTAGGGAGACAGCGCCCGTTGGGTCCTGGCATCAGGCGTCATTGGCCGGTTCCACCAGAACGCGGAACTCCGCAAAGACGTTGGCGCCAGTCACATCCTTGTAAAGCCGGGTCGCGCTGCGTTGCAGCGGAAGAACGGACTCGAGCTGGTCTTCGTTGCGATAGATCAGGTGCCATTCCAGCAAATGCTCCATGCCGTTGCGCTCCGGATTGTCTGAATGCACATTGGTGACCAGAATCTGGCCGGCTTCGCGGCTGCGCAACACAAAATACTGCACCAGCCGCGCACACACCTTGTCTGACAGGTAGTCAAACAGCCCGGCGCAGTAAACAAAGTCAAATCGCTCCCGGTCCGAGAACGAGTCACGCCGCACGGCACGCTTGAGCAGATCGTGCACGGACTCATGGACAAATTCCACCTGCACGGTTTTACCGTGTTTGCGGGCTGCGCCTTCGATGCAGCTGCGGGTGTAGGCCAGGGTTTCTTCACTGAAGTCCACCAGGGTGAACGACAGCCGGCTCGGGTCGGGATGGGTTTCAATGAACCGCTGAATCTCTACGGCAGGGCCGCAGCCCACATTGAGGATATTGACCTGCCGCCCTTCGCGCTCGGCCAGTTCGGCCGCACGGCCCAGATAGTCCACCAAAATGGTGATGCGGTTGCGGTGCGCCTCGGCCACGGCGGCATTGAGGAACAGGGTGTTGACGATCTGGAAGTAGGTGTTGGGGCCCTGGCGCGGGTCGGCCAGAATCTGGTTGACCATTTCGTAGTCGCCCGCGTAGCCCATGGGCTTGGCAAAGGTGCGGTAGACGAAAGGCGCGCGCAGCAGCAGGGGGTGCAGCGCCGATTGCGCGAAGTTTCGGTGCGCGACCGAATCTTCGACAGAGACGCCCGCCGCTTCCGCCTCAATCCGGACCAGGTATTCCTTGCCCTTTCGCATCAGGGGCACCGCCAGTTCATGGAACACGTCGTCACGGATGCGTCCGGTGGCGTCGCGCGGCAGTGCGTCCGACATGTCGGCCTGGTCGGCCCAGCGCGAGGTTTCGGCCAGAAACGCCCTCATCTCGCTGATGATGACCTGGTAACTGCTGCTGATGCGAAAGCGGCTCCCCCAGTCGTCAACAAAACGCTGGGCCTCGTCAGCGACACGCGACAGATCGCCGCGCGCCACGTTCAGGTCAGACCATTCGTCCACCAGCACCACCGACACCACCGCCATCAGCCCGGTGTTCAGCAAGCTGGTCACCACCGCCTTGCCTTTGTAGATGCTCCGTTCGCCCGAGCGGACCGTCAGCTCGGCGAGCACCTCGCTCACCTGGACAATCGAAAACGGGTTGTAGATTTCCATGACCAGCGAGCGGCGCTGCACGTTGGTGAGCGTGCCGCGTACAGCCTCGCCCTGGCTGTTTTTAAACGTGATGACAGGATCAATTGGGCGGATTGGATGCACGGTGTCAGGCGTCCTTGAGGGTAAACAGGGCCCGGGGCGCGGTCCCGGGTACTTTGTCGCGCACCGGATTATTGTGACAGCGAAGACCCCGCATCCGGTGACGTACCCAGGATGTAAATTTCAATTACAGCGGCATTGGCCTGATTGCCATGCGCGGGCGTATGCTTGCAACCACACTCAACACGCTTTGTTCAAGGAGAAGTCCGGATGGATCTGCAGAACAACTGGTTTGACGGCTTTGAATCGCGCAGCTTTGAAGTCAATGGCGCGTCCATCCACACACGCTTTTCCGGCACCCGGCTGGGCGAGCCGCTGCGCCCCGCCCTGCTGTTGCTGCACGGCTTTCCGCAGTCGCATGTGATGTGGCACCGCGTGGCGCAGCGCCTGGCAGCGCACTACTTTCTGGTGATGCCTGATTTGCGCGGCTACGGCGATTCGTCCAAAACCCCGGGGCTGCCCGACCACAGCAACTACAGCAAGCGCAATATGGCGCACGACATGGTGGCCGTGATGAACGCGCTGGGCCTGGATGATTTCTACCTGTGCGGCCATGACCGGGGCGGGCGCGTGGCGCACCGGCTGGCGCTGGACCACCCGGCGCGGGTCAGGAAACTCTGTGTGATTGACATTGCGCCCACGCTGGACATGTACGAGGGCACCAGCATGACGGTGCACTACATGCAGTTTGCCAGGGCCTACTACCACTGGTTTCACATGCTGCAGCCAGCCCCGCTGCCCGAGATCATGATGGGCGCCAACCATCCCGAGACCGCCCGCGCCTACCTGCACGCCAAGCTGGGCGGCTGGGGCAGCAGCGGTCTGGGCTACATCGAACCCCAGGCGCTGGCCGAGTACGAGCGCTGTTTCTGCAACGCCGAGGCGCTGCACACCGCCTGCGAAGACTACCGGGCCAGCGCCGGCATCGACCTGGAGCATGACCGGTCCAGCCGCGCGGACAACCAGCGGATTGCCTGCGACATGCGGGTGCTGTGGGGCGAGCGCGGCGTGGTGAACCGGCTGTTTGACCCGATGGCGCTGTGGCAAGACCAGTGCAGCGGCACGGTGTCGGGCCACGCCATGCCGGCGGGCCATTTCATTCCCGAGGAGCAGCCCGACGCCACGGCGCA
>JANNXF010000012.1:0-6512 GCA_031409395.1 Polaromonas sp. | reverse complement strand
GAAAACATCGCCCAGGCGCACCAGCTCTGGCATATTCGTGAAAGCATTCCGCTGGCGCAGGCCGAAGAAGGCCTGAACATCAAGCACGACATCTCGATTGCCGTGTCGCGCATCCCCGAATTTGTGGACGCCACCGACGCGCTGCTGCGCAAAGCCCTGCCCGGCATCCGGCTGGTCAACTTTGGCCACCTGGGCGACGGCAACCTGCACTACAACGTGCAAGCGCCAGAACACGGCGATGCCGCCGCGTTTTTGCGCGACCACGAAGAAACCGTCAACGCCCTGGTGTACGACTCGGTGGCGCGCTTTGACGGCTCGATTTCGGCCGAACACGGCGTCGGCAGCCTGAAGCTCGACAAGCTGGAACAGCACAAATCCCCGGTCGCCCTGGGCATGATGCGCGCCATCAAGCAGGCGCTGGACCCGCAGGGCGTGATGAACCCGGGGCGGGTGATCCGGGTGTAGCAAGCCAAAAATCGTTCGCCTGACCGGGCGGGTTCAACGGCGTCACACCCTCCAGCATCTGCAACATCAAAAATACTCCGCATAATATAATGCGCATATTTTTTCAACATCTGAAAGGTGCATCATGCAGACTGAAATTTCTACCAAAAAACGGGCAGTCAACATGTCTATTGACGGTGCAACCCTGGATCTTGCCAAAAAAATAGGCATGAATCTTTCAAAAACAGTCGATGCGTTTTTGAAGGATGAAGTCAAGCGTCAGTATTGGGAGCAATGGAATGAGCGAAACAAAGACGGCATTGCCGAATACAACGCGCACATTGCAAAGCATGGATTGCCTTTGGCAAAGTACCGCACATTTGCAAAAAACCTGGGTGATGGCAAGCAGGAAGTTTAGCCATGCCGCGTTTTGATGTGTACCGCAACCACGATAAACAGGAAAGCGAACTGATACCTTTTTACATTGATGTACAAAGCGATCACATCAAGGGTTTAGAGTCGAGAGTCGTGGTTCCCTTAATCAGCGCAGGGCTTTTAAAACACAAAACTGAAGACTTGCATCCTGAATTTGAAATTGAAGGCCAACTCGTCGTTATGCTCACGCCGGGGCTAGGCTCAGTACCTCACGGCCTTTTGCGCAGGCCCGTTGCCAACCTTTCATCTCAACAACTTCTCATACAAAACGCGATTGATGCGCTTTTTGGAAGTTACTGATTACTCCTTGAACAATGAAGCCTACCCGCTCCCAATACGAAGACTTTATGCGCCATGTCGACGCCCATGGCGTGTTCAAGGCCGACCGCACCGGCACCGGCACCAAAAGCGTGTTTGGCTACCAGATGCGTTTTGATTTGAACGAAGGCTTTCCGCTGGTCACCACCAAAAAGGTTCACCTCAAATCCATCGTGCAGGAACTGCTGTGGTTTCTGACCGGCAGCAGCGACAACAACTGGCTGAAAGCGCGCGGCGTCACCATTTGGGACGAGTGGGCGCGCGAAGACGGCGACCTGGGGCCGGTCTATGGCGTGCAGTGGCGCAGCTGGCCCACCCCCGATGGCGGCCATATTGACCAGATCAGCGACGTCATCCGCACGCTGAAAACCAACCCGGATTCGCGCCGCATCATCGTCAGCGCCTGGAACGTGGCCGACCTGGACAAGATGGCGCTGATGCCCTGCCACGCCTTCTTCCAGTTTTACGTGGCCCCTGCAACCGAGCCTGGTGGCAAGGGGAAACTGAGCTGCCAGCTCTACCAACGCAGCGCCGATATCTTCCTGGGTGTGCCCTTCAACATTGCCAGCTACGCCCTGCTCACCCACATGGTGGCGCAGCAGTGTGGCCTGGACGTGGGCGACTTCATCTGGACCGGCGGCGACTGCCATATTTACAGCAACCACCAGGAACAGGTGGCGCTGCAGCTCAGCCGCACGCCGCACCCCTACCCCACCCTTCACATCAAGCGCCAGCCAGACTCGCTGTTTGACTACCAGTTTGACGATTTCGAGTTTCTCGACTACCAGCACCACGCGGCCATCAAGGCCCCGGTCGCGGTTTGACGGCCACTGCGGGCCAGCGCGCCCCGGCCATCCACATGATTTTTGCCCGTGCCGCCAACGGCGTGATTGGCCTGAATAACGCCATGCCGTGGCACCTGCCGCAAGACCTGGCGCACTTCAAGCAGCTGACCCACGGCTTTCCGGTCATCATGGGCCGGAAAACCTGGGATTCGCTGCCCCCCCGATTCCGCCCCTTGCCGGGCCGCAGCAATGTGGTCGTGACGCGCCAGGCTGACTGGTCTGCCCCGGGCGCATGGCCCGCCACCAGCCTGGCCCACGCTTTGCAGTTGTGCGGCCAGGCGCAAGAGGTCTGGGTGATTGGCGGCGCGCAAATTTACGCCCAGGCCGAGCCACTGGCCCAGCGCATTGAGGTCACTGAAATCGCCCAGGACTTTGAAGGCGATGCGTTTGCCCCCACGCTGGGACCGCAGTGGAAAGTGGCCCGGCGCGAAGACCATGCAACGCCCGACGGGCTGAAGTTCAGCTTTGTCAGCTACACCCGATAAGCCTAAGCCCCAACACCCCAAACCCGATCACCACAAAGGAAACTCAGGATGTCAGCAGGCGGATTTCACGTACACGGCCCTCACGACCACGAGCTTGAGCACGCGGCCCAGGCCGGCCACGGTGCACAGAGTAGCGAAAAAAGCAGCGGCATGATTGCGCAAATTGCCGTCATCACGGCCATCATTGCCACGGTGGGGGCGATTTTCTCCTACATGGGTGGCGCCACGCAGGCCAACGCGGGCCTGTACAAAAACACCGCCGCCATCAAGAAAACCGAAGCCGCCAACCAGTGGAGCTACTTTCAGGCCAAAAGCACCAAGCAGTCACTCGCCGAGTTTGCACGCGACCTGGCCCCCGAAGACAAAAAGCCGGGCTACCAAAGCAAGATCGACCGCTACGAGCAGGAAAAGGGCGACATCAAGCTGGCGGCAGAGAAGCTGGAGGCCGAGTCATTGGTGTGGGACAAATCGTCCGACGAGCAGATGCACCAGCACCACCGCTGGGCACAGGCCACCACCGCGCTGCAGGTCGCCATTGCGCTGGCCGCCATCGCCCTGCTGACGCGTAAAAAATGGCTGGTCTACGGCATGTTTGCCATGGCCAGCCTGGGCCTGATCCTCGGGCCGCTGGCCTTGCTACATATTTGATAGCTATCTGCGCCCGTTTTTATTGGGCAAAAGCACTAAAATCATGAAAATCGCCACCTGGAACGTCAACTCGCTCACTGTCCGGCTGCCGCAGGTCATCGACTGGCTGGCCGCCAACCCGGTCGATGCGCTGTGCCTGCAGGAGCTCAAGCTCAGCGACGACAAGTTTCCGCTGGCAGCGCTGGAAGCCGCGGGCTACCACAGCGCGGTGTTTGGCCAGAAAACCTACAACGGCGTGGCGATTTTGAGCCGCAGCCCGGCGCGTGATGTGGTGAAAAATATTCCCGGCTTTGCCGACGAACAGTCGCGCGTGATTGCCGCCACATTCGACCTGACGGGTGGCGCGCTGGCAGGGCAATCGATACGGGTGGTCAACGGGTATTTTGTCAACGGGCAAGAACCGGGCAGCGAGAAGTTTGCCTACAAGATGAAGTGGCTGAGCGCCCTGCGCGACTGGCTGCGCGAGGAACTGGCAGCCCACCCGAACCTGGTGCTGCTGGGCGACTTCAACATCACGGTGGATGACCGCGACACCTACGACCCGGTGGCCCTGAAGGACACCATTCACCACACCGTTGAAGAGCGCGCGCATTTCTCGGCACTGATTGATCTGGGCCTGACCGACGCTTTCCGCCTGTTTGAACAAGCCGAGAAAAGCTACTCGTGGTGGGACTACCGCGAATTTGCGTTTCGCCGCAACCGCGGCCTGCGGATTGACCATGTTCTGGTGAGCGATGCGCTCAAGCCACTGGTCAAGGCCTGCACGATTGACAAGGCGCCGCGCAAAAACGAACGCCCCAGCGACCATGTCCCGGTGGTGGTGGAGTTGGCCGCACCGGCCTGAAGCCGCCTCACTTCGGCCTTACAGGCGCTGGCCAGCTTCGGCCACCAGACGCACAAACTCCTGCAGCACCACCGCGTTGTCTGCGCTGCGCTGCACCGCGTACACGTCGGCGTGCGGTGCGTTCCGGCCCAGCGGCACCAGCCGCACGCGGTCAGAAAACAGCTCTCGCAGCGACCACGGAACCAGCGCCACACCCATGCCGGCCGCCACCAGGCTGAGCACAGCGGGCAGTTCCACCACCCATTGCGACACCTGCGGCGCAAAACCCGCCTGCACACAGCAATCGAGCATGTACTGGGCGTGGGCCGATGAGTCGGTGCGCAGCATGACAAAACGATGAGCCTGTAAATCGGGCAGAGTGAGCTGGCGACGGCTGGCCAGGGGGTGGCCCACCGGTAAAGCCACAACCACCGGGTCTTTCCACAAAAGCGTGCTGCTCAGCACGGCGTCGTTCACGGGGGTGCGCGAAATGCTCAGGTCAATACGCCGGTCGCGCAGCGCCTGCAACTGCAGCGCGGGTTTGAGCTCATGCAAGGCAAACGACACCTCGGGGTGGGCCGTGGCGTAGCCGGCCATGATGCGCGGCAGCGCACCCAGAAAATGCGAGCCCGACAGGCCGATCTCCAGCCGCCCGGCCAGGCCCTGGCCAATGGCGCGGGCACGCTCGCTGGCACCGCCCAGCTGCGTCAGCAGGGTGCGGGCATCGTTTAAAAAAGCGTGGCCAGCCAGCGTCAGCTCGACCTGCCGGCTGGTGCGGTTGAACAGCCGCGCCCCGATCTCGCCTTCGAGCTGGCTGATTTGCAGGCTGAGCGGTGGCTGCGACACATGCAGCCGCTGGGCGGCGCGGGTGAAGCTCAGCTCTTCTGCCAGGGCCACAAAATAACGCAAATGACGCAGTTCCATACGCAAATCCCCAGGATGTTTTGACCGCCGCAGGGCCGATGGGTAGGCGGTAAATTGATACTTTAAAGCTATCAATCAAGACTAACAATATATTTGACTCTCATGTGTGGCCGCTTAAAAATAAGGCGCTTGACCCAAACGGAAGCAGCGCAGACTGCAAAAACGCCGAAACACTTTTTTAAACCCCGCGTGAGCCGAGGAGACAAAACCATGATCAAAAAAGCCCTGCCGATGCTTGCCCTGTGCCTGGGCAGCCTGGCGCTGGCGCAAGAAGCCTTCCCCAGCAAAGCCATCACGCTGGTCGTGCCCAACCCGCCAGGCGGGTTTGTCGACACGTCAGCACGTCTGCTGAGCGAGCCGCTGAGCCGTGTCATGGGCCAGCCGGTGGTGATTGACAACCGCGCTGGCGGAAGTGGCAACGTGGCCTACAGTGCGGTGGCCCGCGCCAAGGCGGACGGCTACACGCTGCTGATTTCGTATTCGGCCTACCATGTGGGCAACCCGGCGCTGACGCCCAACCTGCCCTGGGATCCCGTCAAGGATTTCGCGCCGGTGGCGCTGCTCACGGTGGCCACCAACGTGATGGCGGTTCACCCTTCGGTGCCAGCCAACACCCTCAAGGAATTCGTCAGCTACCTCAAGGCGAACCCGGGCAAGGTCAACTACGCATCGCAGGGCAACGGTTCTCTGTCGCACATTGGCACCGAAATTTTCAAGCAGCAAACCGGCACCTTCATGACGCACATTCCCTACCGCGGCTCGGGCCCGGCGGTGCAAGACGTGCTGAGCGGCCAGGTGCAGGTGTTTATCACCACGCCGCCCTCGGTGATGGGCCAGGTGCAAGTCGGCAAACTGAAGGCCTTTGCCGTGACGGGCAACACCCGCCACCCGCAGTTGCCCAGCGTACCCACCACCGCCGAAGCGGGCTTGCCGGGCTTCCAGCTTGAAGCCTGGGTGGGTCTGTTTGCACCGGCCGGCACGCCGCCAGCAGTCATTGCCAGGCTGACGGCCGATGTCAAACGTGCGCTGGAACTGCCTGAAGTCAAAACCCGCGCCGATGCCGCCGGTGTTGAGCTGCGCTACCAGGGCCCCGAGGCCCTGGCCAGGCTGGTGCAGTCCGACCTGGCGTACTGGAGCAAGACCATCAAGAGCGCAGGCATCAAGCTCGAATAAGCCCAGCGTGCACCAAGCGCGCACCTAACGCGCACCAAGCGCGCACTGTCAACACTGTCAACACTTTTCACCGCCAGCCCGCCAGCCCATCCTTACGGCGCTGCTGGCCCTGCTTTTCCTGAAAGACACCCCATGAGCCGTAGCTACCGCATCGGGCAAATCGTGCCCAGCTCCAACACCACCATGGAAACCGAGATTCCAGCTATGCTGCGCGCCCGCGAACTGCTTGCGCCGGAGCGCTTCACCTTTCACGCCAGCCGCATGCGCATGCAAAAGGTGACCAAAGAGGAACTGACCGCCATGGACGCGGCCTCAGACCGCTGCGCGCTGGAGCTGTCAGACGGCAAGATGGATGTGCTGGGCTACGCCTGCCTGGTGGCCATCATGAGCCAGGGCCTGGGCTACCACCGGGCGTCT
>JANNXF010000011.1:0-6489 GCA_031409395.1 Polaromonas sp. | reverse complement strand
TCGCAGCGATGGCGCGGCGCCCCTGCTGTGGGGACTGCGTCGCCCCCCGGCCACCGGCATTTCGCCGGATGTCTTGAGCGATTCAGGGCTTTTGCCCATACGACACGGGCGCAAGCAGCTATTATTTTTATAGCAAAAGAGGGAGGCCGTCGCTTGACATTCAGGCGCCGTCAGGCCTTGACGAGTTCGCGCATTTTCTTTTTCAGGGCTTTCTCGCGCTGCTGGTCGGCCTGCCAGTCCTGGTGAATCGCACGGGTCACCGAGACGGCCATCAGCAGCAGCACCAGCGAGAACGGCAGCGCAAAAACAATGGTCGCGGTCTGTATCGCCTTCAGGCCACCGGCCAGCAGCAGACTGAGCGCAATCGCCGACACCAGCAGGCCCCACAGAATCTTGACGCGACCCGACGGATCGGGATTACCGCCGGTGCTCATCATGCCCAGCACCAGCGTGGCTGAATCACCCGAGGTGACAAAAAACACCAGCACCAGCAGCGTCGCCACCACCGCCATGGCCTGGCCCAGGGGCAGCGCCTTGAGCAGCACAAACATGGCGGTCGAGACATCGGCCTTGACGGCGGCGGCCAGCGGCACGCCCTGGAAAATCTCCAAGTACAACGCGGCACCGCCAAAAATCGAAAACCAGGCAAACCCGACCAGCGTGGGCGCCAGCACGGTGCCCACAATAAACTGGCGAATGCTGCGCCCGCGCGACACGCGTGCAATGAACAGGCCGACAAAAGGCGACCACGAAATCCACCAGGCCCAGTAAAAAATCGTCCAGTCGCCGACCCACGAGCTGTCCCGGAAGGGGGACATGCGCAGGCTCATGCGGACAAAATCGCTCAGGTAGGCACCCAGGGTGGTGGTGAAGGTGTCAATGATGGCAATGGTCGGGCCCAGCACCAGCACGGCCAGAGCCAGCAGGCCGGCCAGTACCAGGTTGCCGGTAGACAGCCACTTGATGCCGCGCCCCAGCCCGCTGACGGCCGATGTCAGGAACAGCGCGGTGGTCACCGCAATGATGCCGACCTGCATGGCCACGCTCACCGGCAGGCCAAACACGGCGTTCAGCCCGCTGTTGATCTGCGTGGCCCCCATGCCCAGCGAGGTGGCCACGCCAAATGCGGTGGCCACCACGGCCAGCACATTGAAGGCCGGTGACAGGCGCTGAATCAGTCGGGACGGCAGCGCCTCGGTGACCGAACTCACCAGCGCGGAGGTCTTGCGGCGAAACTGGAAAAACGCGATGGCCAGACCGACGATGCCGTAGATCGCCCAGGGGTGCAGTCCCCAGTGAAAAAAGGCGTAGCGCATGGCCGCGTTGGCGGCTTCGGGCGTACCCGCCGTGATGCCGGGCGGCGCCGTGACATAGTGCGACACCGGCTCGGCCACGCCCCAGAACACCAGGCCAATGCCCATGCCTGCGGCAAACAGCATGGAAAACCAGGCCCCCAGGGAGAATTCGGGTTCCTCGTCTTCGTCCCCCAGCTTCAGGTCACCGTAGCGGCTGAACGCCAGAAAGAACGCCAGCACCACCAGGCCCAGCACCACCCAGAGGTAAAACCAGCCGAAATTTCGGGTGATGCTGGCCAGCGCCTGGCTGAACACCGCGTCCAGCGTGGCGGGTGACAGCAGGCCCCAGAGCACAACCAGCACAATCAGACCGGCGGAAACAATGAGTTGCATGGGGCGGCTCCTGTAGTTGAAGCCAGTATGCCCTCAACTCAGGCTGCGAACGAGGTCCATGGCCTGCTCAATCCGCTCGACGGCGTGGATGGTCAGGCCCTCAAAGGCCTTGTCGTTCTTTTTGGGCGCATTGGCCTTGGGCACCACCGCCACGGTAAAACCCAGCTTGGCCGCTTCCTTGAGCCGCTCCTGGCCACGCGGCGCGGGTCGCACCTCGCCGGCCAGCCCAACCTCGCCAAAAGCGATGAAGCCCTTGGGCAAGGGCTTGCCGCGCAGGCTGGAGGTGATGGCCAGCATGACGGCCAGGTCGGCCGCCGGTTCGCTGATGCGCACGCCGCCCACGGCGTTGACAAACACGTCCTGGTCCATGCAGGCCACACCGGCGTGGCGGTGCAGCACCGCCAGCAGCATGGCCAGGCGGTCGCGGTCCAGGCCACGCTGAGGCGGCGCGGGCTGGGGCCGCCGTTGTCGACCAGCGCCTGAATCTCGACCAGCATGGGGCGCGTGCCTTCGAGCGTGACCAGCACGCAGCTGCCGGGCACCGGTTCGCTGTGCTGGCTCAGAAAAATCGCGCTCGGATTCGTCACGCCTTTCAGGCCTTTTTCGGTCATGGCGAAGACGCCAATCTCATTGACCGCGCCAAAGCGGTTTTTGATGGCGCGCACCAGCCGAAAGCTGCTGTGCGTGTCGCCCTCGAAGTACAGCACGGTGTCGACCATGTGCTCGAGCACGCGCGGGCCGGCCAAGGCACCCTCTTTGGTGACGTGGCCGACCAGCACGATGCAGACGCCGCTGGACTTGGCGGCGCGTGTCAGGTGCGCCGCGCATTCGCGCACCTGCGCCACCGAACCAGGGGCCGAGGTGAGCTGGTCGGAATACACCGTTTGAATCGAGTCAATCACCGCAATCGCGGGCTGGGTGGCTTCGAGGGTGGCCAAAATTTTCTCCAGCTGGATTTCAGCCAGCACCTTGACCTGCGAGCCCTCCAGCCCCAGGCGCCGCGAACGCAGCGCGACCTGCGCGCCACTTTCTTCGCCGGTGACGTAGAGCGTGCTGAGCCCGGTGCGCTGCAATGAATCCAGCGCCTGCAGCAGCAAGGTTGACTTGCCAATGCCGGGGTCGCCGCCAATCAGCACCACGCCGCCCTCGACAATGCCGCCGCCCAGCACCCGGTCCAGCTCGTCATGGCCGGTGGGCGTGCGCGCCATGTCGGTGGCGTCAATATCGGCCAGCGTGATGACATCAGACGCCTTGGCCAGCGACTGGAATTGCGTGCTGTAGCGGTTTTTGCCGGCGCCACTCTCGGCGCTGGACTCGATCAGCGTGTTCCAGGCATTGCAGTGCGGGCACTTGCCCAGCCACTTGGGGCTGATGCCGCCGCACTCGTTGCAGGTGAAAAGGGTTTTGTCTTTGGCCATGCGAGGCAGTGTACTGTATGCATTCACAGTTAAAAGGTCTTTGCTGGCCAGGCGCTGCAGTGCGCGCAAGGCCTAAGATGGCAAATTTTCTGCCCTGCATTGCTGCCGTTTCAGTGACGGTTTTATTTTTAACCCCCAAGGACACCCGCCATGAAGCCCCTGAATTTTTCACGCCGCCAACTGGTTCACGCTACCGGCGCCGCCGCGCTGCTGGCCAGCGTGGGCCGCAACGCCTTCGCCCAGGCGCTGGAAGGCACCAAGATCATTGCCGGCTTTGCACCCGGGGGCACGGCCGACACGGTGTCGCGCCGCGTCGCCGACAAGCTGCAGCCGGGCTTTGTCAAAACCGCCGTGGTTGAGAACAAAACCGGCGCGGGTGGGCAAATCGCCGTGCAGTTCGTCAAATCGGCCGCACCCGATGGCGGCACCATGCTGCTGACGCCCATGTCGATGCTGGGCATTTATCCGCACACCTATAAAAAACTGCCCTACGACCCGGTGGCCGACCTGATGCCGGTGTCAGGCGCCGCGCTGTTTGACTACGGTTTTGCCGTTGGCCCGCTGGTGCCGGCCACGGTCAAAACCGTTCCCGACTTCATGGCCTGGTGCCGGACCAACCCGGCGCTGGCCAACTTCGGCTCGCCGGCGGCCGGCTCGTCGCCGCACTTTATTGGCGCCTTGCTGGCCAAGGCCAGCAATGTGGACCTGCGCCATGTTGCCTACCGCGGCACGCAACCCGCCGTGCTCGACATGATTGGCGGGCAGATTGCCGCGGTGTCGGGTCCCAGCGGCGAGTTTTCGCAGCAAGTGGCGGCGGGCAAATGCCGCCTGTTGTCCACCAGCGGGCCGAAACGCGGCAAGTTCACACCCAATACGCCGACGCTGATGGAGCAGGGCTTCAAGGACATGGCGTTCACCGAATGGTTCGGCTTTTTTCTGCCGGCCAAAACACCGCAAGACGTCGTGCTCAGGCTCAACGCGGGCATTCGCAACGCGCTGGCATCGCAAGACGTGATTGACGGCCTGGCAGTGTCTTACCTGGAAGTCTTGCCCACCTCACCGGCCCAGCTGGCGGCCATGCTGAAAGCCGACACCGAACTGTGGGGGCCCCTGGTGCGGGCGGTGGGGTTTACGCCTGAAGGCTAGAGTGTTTGAGGCCCCCACGTTCGCAGGGGCCGCTGACTTTACTTCACACACGGGAAGGCTGTGTCTGGCCAGGCAATTGCAGAGCCTGGCCCTACTGCGTCTGCGCCCTGTTCAAGCACGCTATCTTGATGGTTTCAGCGAACTTAATCGGTTTGAAAAATGCATAAACCCATGCAATTTATGAATGCATTTTTTAACCCGGCAAAACAACAAATCAAGACCAAAAAGGGTTTATTCATTTCAATTTTTAACGTTTAAATTTAGACTCCGCTGTTTCCTCATTCATCCATTCGGGTGAAACATAAGTTTTGGAGTACGTGATTGGCCAAGCCACCCAATGACTTGGGTCTATCACTCGGGGTTTCAATCAGTGCAGAGTCCACTGCAATAACAAACAAGAAGCGAGCCAGACACAGCAAATACGCCTTGACCGCCTGCTATGTGGTTGCCATTGGTTGGTATGTCGACCCACTTCTCGCCCAACCCGTGTTGCCCAGCACTGCAGAATTAGAGCAGCGCCGCGCACAAGACCGCGAAAGTGCTCTGCGAGCGCAACAACAGAAAACACCTGACGTGCGCCTGCCCGGCCGCACGCCGGCTGAAACACCTCTACTGCCCGAAGCCGAATCCCCCTGCTTTGTGATTAATGAGATCACGTTTCAGATTGCAGGCAAGGCCCCGTCGTCAGCAATACGCCCGCTCGCAAGCGCACGTGACGCGCTGGCGGGTCCTGAAGCTTCAGACTCACCGGCAGGTCGCTGCCTGGGCGCTAAAGGCATAAATACTGTGATCGCACGTGTACAAAACGCCCTAGTTGTTAGCGGTTACGTCACAAGCCGCGTATTGGCCGAGCCCCAGGACCTCACCACCGGCGAATTGAAGCTGACCCTTGTTCCCGGAAGTGTCGGCGCCGTTCGGTTTTCAGATGACAGCGACCTGCGGGGTAACCGCTGGACTGCACTGCCCGCCAAACCGGGCGATATCCTCAATTTGCGCGACATTGAACAGGCACTGGAGAATCTCAAGCGGGTTCCAACCGCCCAAGCAGATGTCCAGATTGAACCCGCGCAAGGCCCTGGTGCCCAGCCAGGCCAAAGCGATCTGGTCATTCGTTACAGGCAAACCATGCCATTTCGTGCCTTGATCTCGCTCGACGACAGCGGCACTAAAGCCACCGGCAAATACCAAGGTGGCTTTACCTTTTCCTACGACAACTGGTGGACGCTCAACGATTTGTTTTATGCCTCGCTCAACCGTGACTTGGGTGGCGGTACACAAAGCGAGCGCGGCACCTACGGCAACACAGTGCACTACTCTGTGCCCATTGGCTACTGGTTGCTGGTCGCCAATGTCAGTAACAACCGCTATCGCCAGGCAGTGGCGGGTGCCAGCCAGGACTATCTGTACAGCGGCACCAGCAGCAACGCCGACGTCAAGCTGTCACGGCTGGTGTACCGCGACGCGACACGCAAAACCCTGCTGGGTCTGCGTGCTTTTCAGCGCACCTCCAACAACTATATTGACGACACCGAGGTCCAGGTTCAGCGCCGGGTGGTCGGAGGTGTTGAAGCCAGCATCAATCACCGGCAATTTGCCGGCGACGCCACGCTGGACTCAACGGTGGCCTACAAACGCGGCACAGGCGCTTTTGGGGCACTGCCAGCGCCTGAAGAGGCCTTTGGCGAAGGTACGTCGCGGCTCAAACTCATCACTGCAGAGGCAACGCTCGATGCTCCCTTCACGGTGTTTGACCAGCGTTTACGCTATACCGGCGTGCTGCGCTCGCAGTTCAATCGCACCCGGCTGACCCCGCAAGACCGTTTTGCCATAGGCGGGCGTTACACCGTACGAGGGTTTGACGGGGAGTCGTCGCTGTCTTCAGAGCGCGGCTGGCTGCTGCGCAATGAAGTCAGCACCGCTTTAGGCAGCGGCCATGAAGCCTACGCAGGAGCCGACCACGCACGCGTGGGTGGCCCCTCAAGCGCAAATCTTGCCGGTAAAAGCCTGACTGGCGCCGTGGTGGGCCTGCGTGGCGCACTTTCAGGCGCTCAATACGACTTTTTTATCGGCACCCCGCTTCAAAAGCCCGCCGGCTTGCAGACCGCCAGCGTCACAGCCGGGTTCAGCCTGAACTACAGCTTTTAACCTGTTCTGTTAAAAGCCCATCCCATTTAACAAAGCACCCCATGAACAAGCATCTGCATCGCATCATCTTTAACGCCAACCGCGGCCAGCGC
>JANNXF010000010.1:0-5289 GCA_031409395.1 Polaromonas sp. | reverse complement strand
GGCACGCCGGGGCTATTTCAGGCAAGACGACAACGTGCTGTTCATTCACACCGGTGGCGCGCCTTCGCTGCATGCCTACGAGGCCGAGGTGCTGGGCCTGACCGAACTGCCGGCCTGAACCTAACCGCCTGAGGTCTACGAGCGCTGCCCGCTTACTTTTCGCGCTGCGCCCGTGCCCGGGCCAGCGCCGCCTGAATCACCGCGCGCTTGCGGTCTGCCACCGCCGCGTCAGTCTCTGGCCGGGCGGGGGCGCTGGCAGCAGGCATGTCCGCGGGTTGACCTGCACCGCCTGTTGCGGCAGATTTCTTAAGCGTTTCAGGGGTTTTGCCCATATTTAACGGGCGCCGATAGCTATGAAATTCATAGCGGGTTCTGGCCGTGTCAGCCGCTTGCTGCGACCAGGCCGCCCAGCCGGTTTGGCTGCCCGTGGTGTTTTCCAGGCTGATGCAGTCGACCGGGCACACTGGCACGCAGAGTTCGCAGCCGGTGCACCACGGCTCTATCACCGTGTGCATCATCTTGTTGCTGCCCATGATGGCGTCTGTGGGGCAGGCCGCGATACACAGGGTGCAGCCAATGCACCAGGCCTCGTCAATCACCGCCACGGCGCGCGGGCCTTCGGTGCCGTGGGCCGGGTTCAGCGGCAAGGCCGGCAGGCCGGTGATGGCGGCAAGACGCTGCACGCCTTCTGCGCCCCCTGGCGGACACTGGTTGATGGCGGCTTCGCCCGCAGCCATGGCCTGCGCATACGCCGCACAGTCAGGAAAGCCGCACCGGGTGCACTGGGTTTGCGGCAGCGCGGCATTGAGCCGCTCAAACAGGCTGCTTGTGGCTTGGGCTGCCTTGGGCGGCTGGTCAGAAGAGGGGGAGTTTGCGAGGGGTTTCACCTGCGTATTGTCCTACCCGCGGGCGGGAGCAGGTGATGGGGGTGCGGGCTGGCAGTCGCGCCCGCACCTTTTGCCTTACTTGCTGCGCACAGCCTTTTTTGCCGGCGTCTTGGCGGCCGGCTTGGCGGCTACTTTGACGGCCGTTTTGGCCGTGGGCCTGGCCGCCACGCTGACCGGGGCCTTGGTGATCCGCTTGGCGGCAGTTTTGGCCAGCGGTTTCACCGCAGGCGCGGCAAGCGCACGCGGCGCGGCGGAAGCCGCTGCTGTTTTGGTAGCAGGCTGCGCCGGTGTTGCGGGGGCCAGAGGCTTGTTGTGCTCCATGATGAAGGCCTTGACGGAGGGGTACACCACATCGCGCCAGCGGCGGCCGCTGAAGATGCCGTAGTGGCCCGCACCCTTGGCTTCCAGGTGTTTTTTGTGCGCTTCGGGCACACCGCTGCACATGCTCAGTGCGGCCTGGGTTTGTCCGGCACCTGAAATATCGTCAAGCTCGCCTTCAACCGTCATGACCGCCGTGGTCTTGATGTCGCCCGGTGTGACGCGTTCGGTTTTGCCGTCTTCCGAGATCACGTCCCAGGTGCCATTGACCAGCTTGAACTCCTGAAACACGTTCTTGATCGTCTCCAGGTAGTAGTCAGCGTCCATGTCGAGCACCGCGTTGTACTCGTCGTAAAACTTGCGGTGCGCTTCGGTGCTGGCGTCGTCGCCCTTGATCAGGTCCTGAAAGTAGTCGTAGTGGCTGGTGGCATGGCGGTCAGGGTTCATCGCCACAAAACCGGTGTGTTGCAAAAAGCCGGGGTAAACGCGGCGGCCGGCACCCGGGAAGTTGCTGGGCACGCGGTAGATCACATTGTTTTCAAACCATTCATACGGCTTGGTGGTGGCCAGGTTGTTGACCGACGTAGGCGACAGGCGCGCGTCAATCGGGCCGCCCATCATGGTCATCGACAGCGGGGTGGTTTCGCCGCGTGACGCCATCAGCGAAATGGCGGCAAACACCGGCACAGTAGGCTGGCACACACTGATGACATGGCAGTTGCCATATTTGCCCTGCAGGTGGCGGATGAATTCCTGCACATAGTTGACGTAGTCGTCGAGGTGAAACGCACCATCAGACAGCGGCACGGTGCGGGCGTTTTTCCAGTCTGTGATATAGACCTTGTGGTCTTTCAGCATGGTTTTCACCGTGTCGCGCAGCAAGGTGGCGTAGTGGCCCGACAGTGGCGCAACCACCAGCACGGCAGGCTGGCCCTTGAGCTTGTTCAGCGTGGCCGGGTCGTCTGAAAAACGCTTGAAGCGGCGCAACTCGCAAAAGGGCTTGTCAATCTCGACCCTTTCCTGAATCGCGGTGCTGATGCCGTCAACATCGACGGCCTGAATGTCAAAGGTTGGCTTGACGTAGTCTTTGCCCATGCGGTACATCAGGCTGTAGCCTGCCGCCATGCGCTGGGCCAGCGGGTTTTGCCCCAGTGGCGTCGAAGGGTTGCTGTAAAGCTTTGCGGCGGCCTGGGCAAAGTCGATAAAGGGCTCCATCAGCGTGCGATGGGTTTCGTAGACTTTGTAGAGCATGGGGCAGACCTTTGTTTTTATTGCCAACAACTGGCAAATGCTGAATTATGTTGCAGTGCAATATAGCAGGCGTTTGGCTTTCAGGTTGGAGGATAACTACCTATTCCGGACAATTTGGCACGCGTTGTGGCAAAACCCGGCCAGAGCGACACTCTGGCGACACAAATGACCGAAATTGTCTTGTTTTACAGACTGTAAACATCATTTCGTCAGGCTTTGGTAAGCTTCTGATAGACCTCTGAGCAGGTTCTGATCCGGTCCAGATGCTGTGCCCGCAGCGCTTACCATCGAGGACAGATTCACCGTATTTGCCCGCGCCAGCGCCCTGCTGGCACCGCAAAACCGCCACAGGAGAGAGCATGTTGCCGACCACCCCCCTTGCCGCGCTTGAGCCGCTGGCCGTCCTCAAAAAATCCGAGCGCATGCCGGTGCTGTTTCTGGGCCACGGCAGCCCCATGAACGCGATTGGCGACAACGAATACCGGCGCAGCTGGCAGACCCTGGGGGCCGAGTTTGACGTCAAATGGCCGCGCCCACAGCTGATTTTGTGCATTTCCGCCCACTGGCTGACCGAAGGCTGGTGGCTGACCGCCATGGCACAGCCCAAAACCATTCACGACTTTGGCGGTTTTCCGCAAGAGCTGTTTGACCAGCAATACCCGGCACCGGGCGACACGGCGGCGGCCCGCGCCATCAGCCAGCTGGTGCGGCAGCGGCAGTCAGCGCCGCTGGGCCTGGACACCACCCAATGGGGCCTGGACCACGGCGCATGGTCAGTGCTCAAGCCCATGTTTCCTGACGCCAGCATTCCCGTCATCCAGCTCAGCATGGACTACAGCCGTCCGCCCGAAGAGCACTACGCACTGGCCCAGCAACTTAAAAGCCTGCGCGACCGGGGCGTGCTGGTGGTCGGCAGCGGCAACATCGTGCACAACCTGCGCGAAATGCAACGCGGAGCCATGGGCAACCAGGCCTATGACTGGGCGCTGGAGTTTGACCAGACGACAGGCGGCTACATCCAGCAAGGCAACCTGGCCGCGCTGCAAAACTTTTTAAAGCTGGGCACCCTCGCCAAAATGGCCCACCCGACGCACGAACACTATTTGCCGCTGCTCTACGCAGCCGGCGCGGCAGACGCCAAAGAGCCCATGCGTTTTTTCAACACCAACTTCCAGGGCGGTTCGATTTCGATGCGGTCAGTGGTGTGGGGGTAAGGCTGGCAGGCGCTATGCAATTGATAGCTGCTTGCGCCCGTGGTGATTGGGCTTGAGGCCTAATTGATGCCTGAAAGAAAATCCAGCGGGTTCTGACGCCGAACAAATAAGGTTTAGTGATTCACCGCTCAGAGATTTCGTGGTTTTTTGAATAAAACACCCACGCAAAGAACAGCATAAATATGAAATCGTTGAGGCCATAGATGCTGAAAAAGATGCCCGCTAAAGTGTCCTTGGCATACAGCGAAACAAGGCTGTTCTGTGAGAGCCACATCAGCCACACCACAACGTAGATAAGTTTCTCCAAAACAAAAACAGCCGCCAGCCATTTAACGCCTGAAGTAACGCCTGCGGCGCCAAGATAAGCCAAACCCCAAACGGCAATCATCAGCAGCCCAAAGTTCGACATCACCACGGGATCGGCCTCGTTGATGGCCGCATTCGTGAACAGCCTCGAAAACAGGAGAACACCTCCGATATTCATCAAGGCAGCCGAGATAAACCCAATTTTCACGAATTTTTCATTCATGGTTTTGATCCTGTTGAGGCGTGGCGAAGCCGTAATGACAGCTGAATGTGGAATTAAATTGGAATCTGACCCTAATTATTCTTAACTATTCTAATTTTTCTCACATTGCCATGGGCGGCATTTACTTGCATGCGGCCTCAATGCTGTTACGACTTTCGATCGTACCAGCGACCTACTAACCATCCGATGAAGATCGGCGGCAATGAGAGTAGGGGAATGAGCACAAGCGCAATAGCGGCTTGGGGATCAGAGCTTAGATCTACGGATGCGTGCAAGTAGGCTGGGAGCGAAAAGCCCATGACGGCTGGGAACCAAACCGCACGAGGATTTCGGTAACTAAACGACGCGGCAAGAACTGACCCCCAGGTGATTGCATTGAGTCCGCCGAAGAACAGTGTGGCGCCAACCCCGCTTACGAAGTAGGACCACAGCCAGTCAGGACCTCTTGTTAGCAGGCCAGGTAGTCGTGCTGCGTAGGGTAGCAAGACACCAACAACTACGACTAAAGCCCTCGCACTATTCATACTTCGTCTAGCTGACATGTGTATTACAAGGCTATGCCCATTAGTAGGATTGTGATGATTCTGCCATCTGATTCTCGAGATGGGTTGCAGATTGTGCTGCGCGGCTGAGCCGTGTTTGTGTGAAGCCTAACCGTTTGACTTCAGCGGCTGCCGAAGGCAGTCCGCTGGAAGGAAAGGTTGGGCGGCACCTTGCCTTGAGGAAGCACGCCTTGCTCGTGGGTGCCGACGTAGCCACGTTCCGTTCGCGCGATATGCCGCAAGCCACCGCATGTCCGGTTCTAAAAGATCTCGCAGAACGCATAGACCATCGCGGAGTGCCAAGTTCGGAAGTCTTGCCACTCCGACCATGTCAGGCCGCACGGGGCCGACAGGCACCACTTCCCAACGAAGCCAGGCGTTGCGCACAGGTCCGCACGGACAGCATCTGCATCCGTGACTGCAATCTCCTGTAGTTGAGCCAGTCCGTGGTCTCGGTTTACTGACTTGAGGCCGTGCGCTTTCAGGACCGATCGGATGTCTCGCGACAATGCATGCTCGAAGATCAGTTCAAGCGGCGCTTTTCCCGC
>JANNXF010000009.1:0-7408 GCA_031409395.1 Polaromonas sp. | reverse complement strand
CGGACCTCGGCCGCCGGAAACAGCTCGCTGTGGTCGACCACCGTCAGCCTGGCCGACGGCTGCAGCCAGTCGGGGGCTTGCCCGTCGGTCACGATGTACACCTGGCCATGCGCAGGAAAAAACTTTTCCAGTGAGCGCAGGTTGAAGCGCAGCTCGCTGTTGTCGCGGTAGCGGCCAGCCGCATTGCCAAACGCCGCCAGCGCATCCGGGTGCTCTTGCACCCACGCGGCATACGCCTGCCGCCGCCGCTGGCGCCAGACCGGGTCGGCGCCATCGACCCAGAGATAAACAATGTCAATCGCTGCCGGCTGTGGCGCAGCGTGCGCGGCGCCTGGTGCGCCATCTGAAGGCGTGCTGTGGGTCGTGGGGGTGTGCATCTCGGGCCCATTTTAAAGGCGATCAGACAAGCTGGGAGCGTGGGAATCGCTGCGTTTTGAAGGGTAAAAACGGGTGTCAGGTCCAGCAATCCGGGCGCGAGCTGCTATGAAAAGCAGAGCAAAAAGGCTGCTATGGGAAGGCCTGGCATCCGCAGACGGTACGGGCGCTGGTACCACCAACAGGAATCGAACCTGTATCTAGCGCTTAGGAGGCACTCGTTCTGTCCATTGAACTATGGCGGCTTTGTCTGGTTTTTCCGGCTTCCCCTGTCAGGTCCGGAAGAAGCAGGATTGTATGCGCTGGCCGCAGAACGGCCTTTAGTCAAACGGAATCGTGAAGATCAGGTCTACCGCGCTTTGCTGGCCGGCCTGGGCGCGCACGGTGAAGCGTTGCGACAGGTCATAAAAGATAAACAGGGTGCTCAGGGCGCCGGAGACGCTGCGTTCGTAGGCGGCGTAAAAATTGCGCGAAAAACGCTTGCCGAGCGTGAAAGCGCCTTCGGTGCTGCCCGACGCGCTGCGGAACGAAAACTCGTCAAACCCGAGTGAGGCCGCCAGGCCGCCCGACATGCTGTTGCCCAGCAGGGCGATGGCCGCCTGCTGCAGCAGCACGGCTTCGGCGCCGCCAGTGGACGACGCGCGGCCAATCACCAGCCATGACAGGGTTTCGGCATCCGTCAGTTCGGGCTGGGAATACAGGCGTATGCGCGGCAGCTGGGCGGTGCCGGTGATTTGCACGCCCACGCGCTGCGCCGTGTTGGGACGAATCGCCAGAATGTCCAGCGTCGGGTTGTCTGGCGGCCCGGTGAAGCGCAGCACGCCGCGCTCGATGTCCAGGCGCTGGCCGTGGGCGCGGTATTGGCCGCCCGAGGTGAAAACCGTGCCGGTCAGCCGTGGATTGAGCAGCGATTCGCCCACAATGGCCAAGGCACCCCGGACCCGGGTGTCAATGCCCCGGCCCTGGACCTGGAAGTCCTGGCCCAGGTCAAGTTGCGCGTTGAGCCGGATGGGGCGGCCTTCTTCGCGGGCGCTCAGTGCCGCCTGGTTGAGAACCGCGCCCCCCGGGCTGCGCACCACCACGTCGTCGCCCAGCCGGGGTGTGGCTTCGTCGGGCACCAGGATGCGCGCCTTGTCCACCGTCAGCTTGCCGCTGATCTCTGACTGTTCTCCGCGCAGGCTGGCCCGGACATCGCCCGACAGCGTGATTTGCCGGTCTATGCGTATGCTGGCGCGCAGCCGCTCCAGCCGGGCGTCCAGCTGAACCTGGGCCCGGCCGTCAATCCAGCCGGCCTCGCCCTGGGCGGTCAGGCGGCCGCCCGAGTCCCTGTCGCCTGCGCCCTGCAGGGTGAACTCGCTGATGCGCATGCGTGTGCCGTCAAACCGGGCACGCAGGCGACCGTTGCCAAACTCGATACCGTCAACCACCGAGCGCAGAGCCAGGTTGTCGGCCTGCAGGTCGCCGGCCAGTTCCGGGGCAGAACGCGTGCCGCTGATGGCCAGATCGGTGGCGAAGGCCCCGCGAAAGCGCCAGCCCGGTGGTGCCAGCACCGACCAGATGCCGATGAGCGGCAGCTGTGCCCGAAACTGGCCCTTGACCGCTGCGTCCACCGGCCAGAGCCAGCCGCCAATGCCCGCGTTGGCATCCACAGGCGCGCGGGCCAGGCGGGTTGTCAGCTGGCCGTCGGCCGTACCCGCCCGCTCGCTGTCCCAGCGCAGCGCCAGGGTCACGGCATCGCCTTGGCTGACCAGCGACACGCGGGCCTGCCTGACGCCTATCGCCACCCGTCCCGATGTTCGTTCGGACGCACCCTGCGCGGTGTCGGCCTGTACCGTGATGTCGCCGCTGCTGCGCGCCAGGCTGGCCTTGAGCGTCAGGGTGTCGCCCAGCCGGGCGTCCCAGTCGCCATCAAGCAGCATGTCGCCCGTCACGCCCACGTCGGCCAGGTAGGTGCCGGTCAGCAGTTCCACCCAGACCATCGGCAGGCCGGTCAGCTTGCCAGCGCTGACAAATTCTGTGGCGCGCCAGCGCACGGGTTGCCAGCTGAGCGTGGCCTGCGACGGAGGGTTGCCACCAGCCGCGCTGATGGCGCGCGGCGTGTTGCGTGGCGGCGCAATGAGAAGCGCCTCACCGCTGCCGCTTTCAAAGGTGCCGCCGGTGGCGCCGGGTGTCCATTTCAGTGCAACGGGGGCGCGGGTGGTCAGCCGCCACGGCCCCCCCCGGTCCAGCGCGGGGTTGTCCACACTGACGGTGAGTTGCTTGAGCCACCCCTGCCAGACCGGTTCTGGCGGCGCGGCCCGGTTGTCGGCCGGCCGTGCGCGTCCGCCCTCGGCGGCCAGCTGCAGGGAAAAGCGGCGCTGGCCCAGCTCCACACGGCCCTCGGTGCTGAGCTTGGCCTGGCTCAGGCGCCCGCTGAGGCTGGCTTTTACCGCGCGAATTTTCAGCGGCTCCGAGCTTGCTGCTGCGGCAGGGGCCGCCCGTATGGCTTTGGCGGCGGAGGGGGAGCCCGCGGCTGCGGCCGCGTCTGCAGTGGCATTGATGGCCGACTTGACGGCCGCATTGGCCACGGCATCGACGGTTGAATTGGCCACGGCGACCGCCTGTTTGGCGGTGGCGACCGGCGATGCCGATGGGGCGCTTGCCGCTACCGGCGTGGCGCTGTACCAGTCGAGCGACGCGACCTCCAGCTGGGCCTGCACGGCCGGGTCCAGCCAGCCGCCTTGCCAGCTGGCCTTGAGTTCAGCGCTGCCTTTGGCCGACGCGTTTTGAATGGCGGCGGGCACACCCGGCAGTTTTTGCAGCCAGCGCAAGGCCTGTGCCGCATCGCGTCCGCGCAGGCTCAGCTCACCGGCGCCGCTGGTTTGCCGCATCTCGCCTTTCAGCATGGCGTCCAGTCCGGGAGCCGTGAAGCTCAGGTTGGCCCTGCCGCCGCGCGGGGCAAGTTGCAGCTCCAGCTGCCCCGCCAGCTCGGCTTCATCGCTTCGCAGCCGCAGCGCCGACAACACCAGCGTGCCGCCGGCCTGCTGCGCGTTCCAGCTGCCGGTGGCACTGGCGTCGCGCAGGCGCAGGCGCGGCCGGTCTGGCGCCGGCAGCGCCAGGGTAGACAGGGCAGAGGGCTTGCTGCCAGGTGGGCGAGCCCCCGCCGACTGGACGCTGGCGTCAAAGCCGATGGCGGCGCCCTGGCTGCGTGCAGTGGCCCGTCCGTCAAGCGGCAGCGCAGCGAGCCCGGTGTGCAACAGGGCCGGGTTGATGCGCTGCAGGGTGGCGGCCAGGGTCCAGGCCTGCGCGGGGGCTGCAGTGCCGGTGCTGGCCGCCCATTGCCCGTTGGCCAGTATTTCGCCGCCGGCCAGTTGCGCCCTGAGCGTGCGCACCATGCCGGCGCCGTTGCGCCACTCGCCCTGGGCTTCCAGCCGTTCCAGCGGCAGCCGCTGCTGGTCCCAGGGGCCGGGCAGGCGGTTGTTCAGCTGCAGTTTCAGCGCCCACGAAGGGGGGCTTGGCACCGCTGTGCTTGCCAGCGGGCGCACGCTGGCGCTGCCGGTCATCAGCGTTTGTGGTGCGTCAGGCCACAGGACGGCCAGGTTCAGGTCGCGAAAATCGGCATCGGCTTGCGGCAGGGGTTGCGCGGCCCAGGGCATGATGCGTGCGCTGGCGTGGGCCTGGGGTTGCACTGGGGCGGGCTTGGCCCGGCCCGCTTCAGGCCGGGCGTTTTGCGGAAGATTGGCCTGCAGGTCGGCCTTGACGAGCAGGTCGGTGAGCGGCCCCAGCGCCGTGGCCTGAAACGTCAGCGGCAGCGGCGTACTGCTGTTGGGAACGGCTGTTTCCAGGGCCCCCGACAGCGTTGCCTCCAGCATGAGCGGGCTTTGGCCCGACAGCACGGCCTGGCCGGTGTAGCGGCCTGCGGCCACCTGTGCACTGAGCAGGTTGAGCTGGTGCTGCGCGCCGTTCCAGTGGTAGCGCCCCGAAATGCCGGAAGCAGAAAAGGCGGTGGCCCCGGGCGTGCCGGTCAGCTGCAGCTGGCCCACTGAAAACGCGTCCAGTGTCACTGGCAGGGGCGGGCTGAGCGCGGCGGGCGGACCGGCCGAGGGTGGTGCCGCTGCGCGCTGGTCGTCTATCTGCACACTGGCGGCGCTGATCTGCTTGAACAACAGCGTGCCGTGCAGCAGGGCCGAGGGCTGCCAGGCCAGCGAGAGGCCGCGCACCTCGACCTTCAGGCCGTCCTGCTGCCACACCAGTTGCTCAACCTGTCCGCCTGCGCGCAGTGAACCGGTGACGCGTTCCGTTGCCAGGGGCTGCCATTGCGCCACCCAACGCAGCGTGGTGGCCAGCGAGCCGTCGGTGCCGGTCCACCACCACAGCGCCGCGACGGCAGCCCCGGCCAGCACCGCGTTGGCGCCGCCGGCCAGCGCCGCAGCCCTGAGCCAGCGCCGTTTCGGCCGGGTCGGCGCAGCGGGGCGGTCTGGCGCGGCCTCGGCGGGGGTGCTTGGGGTGTCCATCAGAAGACAAAGCCTACGCTGAGGTGCATGCGCACGCGACTGACCTTGACACCGTAGGCCAGGTCAATTTGCAGGGGCCCAATCGGGCTGCGCCAGCGAACTCCGGTGCCCACACCGACAGAAGGGCTCAGGTCCCGCAGCTTGTCGCCCACGGCGCCTGCGTCGATAAACACGGTGTTTTCCCACTCGGTGGGCCGGCCGTCGCGCAGCATGGGCCGCTGCCATTCCACACTGCCGACGGCCATGTGGCTGCCCGGCCCGATCACGCCGTTGGCCAGACTGATGCCGATGTCGCGGTAGCCGTAGCCGCGCACCGTGCTGTCGCCCCCGGTGCGAAACAGCTGGGCGCTGGGAATGCCGGTCGTGTCCTTGGCCAGTACGGCGCCGGTTTCCGCGCGCATCGCAATACGCCCGCGCTCCAGCGAGTGAATGCCCAGCCAGCGGGCCACCAGGCGGCTAAAAAGCGTGCGGCCGTTCCTGAGGGTGGTGCCACCCCCCACCTCGAACCCCAGCCCATAGCCGTTCGCCGGAAAAGGCAGGCTGTCAAAGTAGCGGCCGGTCCAGACATAGTTGGCGGTCAGGGCCGAGCCGTCGCCGGCGTCTGCCGCCGAATTGCCCAGCAGCCCGGAGCCGGTCACCCGCGACCGGTCGTATTGCAGGTAGATATTGCGGTCAATGTGGTCACCGGTCTGGAGCCGGCCAAAGCGCAGCCGATGGGTGTCGGTGATCAGGTCGTCGTCGTCCGCCCGCTCTGCGCGTCCCAGCGTGGACCAGCGCCAGGCGGCCGCGTCGGGAATCGATGTCCATTCGGTCTGGGCGAACGGGGCTTTTTTCTCCAGCTGCAGGGTGGTCACGGCACGCCAGTCGATACCTGGCACCCGGTGGTGCGTGTGCTCGATGGAGGCGCGCGGGCCGTTGTCGGTTGTCATGCCAACGCCCAGAATGACTTTTTGCAGCTTGGTCTCCCTGAGCCTGACCTGCACCGGTGCCGCCGCCGGATCGCTTCCAGGGTCGATAAAAATATACGCCGAGTCAAAGTAGCCGCTGGAGGAAAGCCGTTGCTGGGCCCTCAGCAGCTCCTCCTGGTCGTAGACATCGCCTTCGGTCAGGCGCGCCAGATTGGGCACCAGCACCGGGTCGTAGCGTTGTATGCCGGTGACCTGCAGCGGACCCAGGCGGTACAGCGGGCCGGAGTCCAGTTTGGCGCTCAGGGCGGCGCTGCGTGTTGCGGGGTCAATATCGGCCAGGCTGTCGGTCAGCGTGCCTGCCGGATAGCGCCGCACGACCAGTTCGCGCAGTGCCTGGTTTTTGGCGCCATCCCAGGCGCTTTGCGTAAAGCGCTGGCCCCTGGCCAGCCGCCAGCCGTCCTTGATCTGCGTACGCTGGGCCACGGCATCAGGGTCTTCTGATTCGGCAATGTCGCCGGCAAAACGGATGTCTACCGTGCTGGTGACCGTGCCTTCACCCGGTTCTACGGCCACCACGATGGTGAGGCGCTGGTCAGGGCCTGTTTCCCGGGTGATGGTGATTTTGGGGCTGAAAAAACCCAGTGTGCCGACGAGATTTTGAACATTGCGCTCGGCCAGCACGAGCAGGCGGGCCAGTTCGGTGTCGTCCAGGTCGGTGACCGCCCGGAAACGCTGCAGTTCGAGGTGGTTTTCCAGCAGGTCACGAATCGCAGCGGGCGCGCGCACCACGATGTCGAATGCAGCGACCTCAGGCGGCGCGTTGACCGTTCCCACGCTGCCCTGGGGCGTTGAGACCTCTGCGTTGGCCGAAGACGCTGGCATCGGCGCTTGCAAAGTAGTTTGCGCATTGGCAGTGGGCAGACCGGCCATGACCCCGAACAGCAGTGACACAAGCAGGGAAAAATGGCGCACGTCAAGACGGTTCAAAGCGCTTGCAGTGTCTGTATTTTCTGGCTTGGCCTTTCCGGGGAAGCGATGGCGGGGGTGAATCACGGCTTCGAGTTTACTTGAGCCCGCGCGCCGCGTTGTCCCGTGCTGCACGGCCCGCAGGCCCCTTTACTTGGACAGCAACCGCATCGCCTCTTCAAGCCCCTTGAGGGTCAGCGGGTACATGCGCTGGCCCACCAGTTGCTGCATCACGCTGATGCTCTGGCGGTACTGCCAGACGCCCTGCGGCTCCGGGTTGATCCAGGCGAACTTGGGGAAGGCGTTGGTGAGCCGCTGCATCCATTCGGCACCGGCTTCCTCGTTGTTGTATTCCACGCTGCCGCCGGGCTGCAAGATCTCATAGGGGCTCATGGTGGCATCACCGACAAAGATCAGCTTGTAGTCCTTGTTGTACTTGCGAATGATGTCCCAGGTGGCAAACTTCTCGCTGAAACGGCGGCGGTTGTTCTTCCACATGAAGTCATACACGCAGTTGTGGAAGTAGTAAAACTCCAGGTGCTTGAACTCGGCCTTGACCGCCGAAAACATCTCTTCCACCCGGCCAATGTGCTCGTCCATGGTGCCGCCCACGTCCATCAGCAGCAGCACCTTCACGTTGTTGTGGCGCTCGGGCACCATCTTGAT
>JANNXF010000008.1:0-6065 GCA_031409395.1 Polaromonas sp. | reverse complement strand
GGCCGCGTTGTCCAGGAAGTAGCGGTCGTGGGTAATGGCCACCACGGTGCCGCTGAAGCGCTGCAAAAATTGCTCCAGCCAGTCGACCGATTCCGCGTCAAGGTGGTTGGTGGGTTCGTCCAGCAGCAGCATGTCGGGCTTGGACAGCAGCAGGCTGCACAAGGCTACCCGGCGCTTTTCACCACCCGAGAGCAGGCCGATCATGGCGTCCCACGGCGGCAGGCGCAGTGCGTCGGCGGCAATTTCAAGCTGATGCTCGGAATCGGTACCGGCAGTGGCGATGATGGCTTCCAGGCGGGCCTGCTCGGCGGCCAGGGCATCAAAGTCGGCATCAGGCTCGCCGTAGGCGGTGTACACCGCTTCGAGCTGCGCCTTGGCGGCAAACACGGCGCCCATACCGGCTTCGACGCTCTCACGCACGGTGTGTTCGGGGTTGAGCTTGGGTTCTTGCGGCAGGTAACCGATATTCAGGCCCGGCATGGGGGTGGCTTCGCCCTCGATTTCGGTGTCAAGACCGGCCATGATCTTGAGCAGCGTGGACTTGCCGGAGCCGTTGGTGCCCAGCACACCGATCTTGGCACCGGGGAAAAAGCTGAGCGATACCTCTTTGAGAATATGGCGTTTGGGCGGCACAATTTTGCCGACCTTGTTCATGGTAAATACGTACTGGGCCATCAGGAATACTTTGGTAAAAATGAAAAACAAAGCGAAGAAACGGACTGCATGCTGCCTGTAAACGCTATTTTTACAGGCTTTTTTGCGGGCTTCTTGGCAGGCACAAACCACACACCAACCCCAGGGGGCGCACGCCGTGCAGCAGATTTGAGCAAGGCGTGTTTTGGGTGAGAATGCACTGATTATCGTTGGTGTGCGACAATATACAGGTTGCTGGCTCCAGTTGCCTGCAACATTTGGGCACATCGCGCAGATTACGTTCTGTAGTCATTCACGGTGTTTTTAGCCCGACTCCCTGACCCCATCTGCCTTTGACTGGCGGGTTGCTTTCAAACAAAAGCGCCCAACAGGCCGATCTATAGCGCCCCCTGGGCGCACCACCATGACATTTGAAGAATTGAATTTGGCCCCGGCCATTCTTAAAGCCGTGCTTGAGCAAGGCTACGACACACCCACGCCCATCCAGGCCCAGGCGATTCCCGCCGTGCTGGCCGGTGTTGACCTGCTGGGCGGCGCCCAGACCGGTACCGGCAAAACGGCTGCGTTCACCCTGCCCCTGCTGCAGCGCCTGACCACCGAGCCCCGCCTGACCAACCGGCGCGGCGTCAACGCCGTGCGCGCCCTCATCATGACGCCCACCCGCGAACTCGCGGCGCAGGTTGAAGAAAGCGTGCGTACCTACGGCAAATACACCGACCTCACCTCGATGGTGATGTTTGGCGGTGTGGGCATGGGCGCGCAAATTGAAAAACTGCGCCGTGGCGTGGATATTCTGGTGGCCACCCCCGGCCGCCTGCTGGACCACGCCAGCCAGGGCACGCTGGACCTGAGCCAGGTGCAGATTCTGGTGCTGGACGAAGCCGACCGCATGCTGGACATGGGCTTCATCCACGATATCAAAAAGGTGCTGGCCCTGGTGCCCAAGCACAAACAGTCGCTGCTGTTCAGCGCCACGTTCAGCGACGAGATTCGCGAACAGGCCAACGGCCTGCTGAAAAACCCACAAAGCATTCAGGTCACGCCACGCAACACCACGGTGCAGCGCATCACGCAGACCATTCACCCGGTGGGCCGCAGCAAAAAGAAGGCGCTGCTGACCCACATCATCAACGAACACAACTGGAGCCAGGTGCTGGTGTTCACGCGCACCAAGTTTGGCGCCAACAATGTGGCCGAGCACCTGACCAAACACGGTATTCCGGCCATGGCGCTGCATGGCAACAAAAGCCAGACCGCCCGTACCCAGGCCCTGCAGGACTTCAAGAGCGGCAGCATTCGCGCCCTGGTCGCCACCGACATTGCCGCACGCGGCATTGACATTGACGAGTTGCCGCATGTGGTGAACTACGAAATTCCGAACGTCAGCGAAGACTATGTTCACCGCATTGGCCGCACCGGCCGTGCGGGCAACAGCGGCGAGGCGGTGAGCCTGGTCTGTCTGGACGAAGAAGGTTTCATGCAGGACATCGAGCGCTTCACCAAGCAGAACATTGAAAAAGTCATGGTACCCGGCTTTGAAGCCGAACCCGGTGAACGCGCCGAACCCCTGGCCATGGGGCGTCAGACCATCTGGGGCGGTTTGGGAAAGCCGCCCAGCCGCGAGGTGATGCAGGCCGCTGCCAAGGCCGCCCGATCTGAAATGATGACCCGTATCCGTGACACCAAAGGGGCACAGCCCACGCGCGGTGCCAACGGTGGCGGTGGCAATGGTGGCGGTAATGGCGGCCGTGGTCGCGGACCGGCCGGTGGCGGCAATAACGGCAATGGCGGCGGCGGATCTGGCAGAGGCCCACGCACCCCCAACCCGGGCCAGCCGCGCCAAAGCTCCGGCTACGGCCAGGGTGGCGGCCAGCCTGCAGGCCAGCCACGGCATGCCCAGGCGCCGCGTCAGCGCGACGAGCAGCCACGCGCACCGCGCAATGAGTCCAGAGGGGAACCCCGCAATGACTTCGACAACCAGCAACCCGCCAGCCACGCCTCTTCCGGGTTCCCGTCTTCGGGCCAACCCACGGGCAGCAACCGCGGCAACTTCCGGGGCGGCCGATCTGGCGGTTCCGGTGGTGGTGGCGGCTCGGGTGGCGCTGGTGGCCGGGGCAACGGGCCTCGTCGGTCGGGCGGTTCTGGCCCGTTTACTGGCCGGTAAATCGTATTCGGCGGTTCACTGTGTGGGCCGCCGCGCACCCGCGCAGCAAGACGCCAGACTCGTACTGCATCTTGCCGACGCCTTGCAAGACTTTGCACCACCGCCTGTAGACGACCTCTTCATCGCGCTGGGCACCACCCTGAAGGCAGCGGGAAGCCGTGAGGCGTTCAGGGCCATCGATTTTGACGCCGTGGTGGCACTGGCGCGTGCCGGCCGTGCGGCGGGTGCTACCCGCCTGGCCGTGGTCAGCGCGATGGGGGCCAACCGTCTTTCCCCGGTTTTTTACAACCGGACCAAAGGCGACATGGAAGCGGCTGTCTCCAGCCTTGGTTTTGACACCGTGGTGATTGCCCGCCCTTCCCTGCTGGCAGGCAACCGGGCTGCGTTGAACCAAACGGAGCGCCCGGGCGAGCAATGGGCGCTGCGGGCCGCCAGGCTATTGAAGCCACTGATTCCCGCCAACTACCGCGCGGTAGACGCCGACCAGGTGGCCCTGGCGCTGACAGACACCTTGCAAACAGCCGGTCCTGGCCAGCACATCGTGCTGTCGGGCACGATCGGCCAGTACCCCCAAAATTTATACAAATAAGGCCTTTAGCCCAATCAAAACGGGCGCGAGCAGCTTAGTTTTTGATAGCAGTCGAACTGAACTTCACTCAGGCAGTGGGCTGCCGGTACTGTTCCCACGCCGCCGCAGTCGGCGTCGTGCCAGCACCAGGCAACTGCGGCAGCTTGAAGTGCCCGTCCACCACATCTGCCGGCTCAGTAAAGCAGTCCTTGATCCACGGAATGTATTCCAGCACCTCGCAAGCCGGGTGCGCATACGACAAATGCACATGGACCTGGCTCATGTCACCGGCGTGCGGCGCCACAGGCAGTCGAAACGAATGCGCGGTCTCACAGACGCGCAACACGTCGGTCAGCCCGGCCATGCGCGTCACGTCGGGCTGTACCCACGCGATGGCCTGCTGCGCAAAAAACTCGGCAAATGCGTCAGTGGTGTAAAGCTGCTCGCCCAAGGCCACAGGGATGGATGTGGCGCGCGCGAGCCGGGCATGGCCTTTGACGTCGTCATGCCACAGCGGCTCTTCAAACCAGTAGACGTCAGACGCCTCTGCCGCACGGCAAAAGCGCTGGCAGGTCGCCAGGTTCCATTTGCCATTGCCGTCAATGGCCAGGGTCACGTCCGGACCAATCGCGTGGCGCACCGCGGCCAGGCGGCGCAGGTCTCGTTCGACGGTCGAGCCGACCTTGATCTTGATACCGGTAAAGCCCTCAGCAACTGCGCGTTGCGCGCCCAGTACCAGTGCTTCGTCAGAGATGCTGAGCCAGCCGATGTCGGTGTTGTAGGCGCGTACGGTGTCGCGCACCTGGCCACCCAGCAGCTTCCACAAGGGCTGGCCTGCCGCCTTGGCCTTGATGTCCCACAGCGCTATGTCAATGGCCGCATGCGCCAGCGTGGTGATACCGGCGCGCCCCACCCACTGCAGCGCCGGGTTGCGGGCCAGCTTTTGCCACAGGCGGTTGATATCGCCAGCGTCTTCTCCTGCCAGCAGCGGCGCATGGCAGGTTTCAATGCAGCGGGCAATCAGCTGGTCACTCGGCAAGTGGGCATGGGTGCCGGTAAAGCCGTAGCCCACGATGCCGTTTTCAGTTTGAATTTGTGCACCGACCACACCCCAGTGGGAAATGCTGTGGGTGCTGTCGGCAATGTGCGAACCAGTCACCGGCACATGCAAAATAAAAGGCGTGACTGCTTTGATTTTCATGATGACTTGTTTCCGTTTGAGATGCGCACCGTGGCATCTGCCCGTTGGTGCAAATCGGGCAGCAGCTCCAGCCCCAGGCCGGGTTTGTCGTTCAGGCTGATCATGCCGTTTTTCACCACTGGCAACTCGGTCACCAGTTCCTTGTACCAGCCGGTGAAAAAGGCGCGCACGCTTTCCTGAATCAGCGCATTCGGCGCGTGCAGCGACAGGTGCGTGGAAGCCGCCCATACCACCGGGCCGGTGCAGTCGTGCGGTGCCACCGGCAGTTGCCAGGCATCGGCCATGGCGGCAATCTTGCGGGCTTCGCTCAGGCCGCCGCACCAGCTTAAATCGAGCATGGCCACGCCCGCCACACCGGTTTGCAGGAAGTCCTTGAAGCCCCATTTGTAGCTCAGCGTTTCGCTGGCACAAATCAGCGCGTCGCAGTCTTTGGCGTACTGCTTGAGCAAGTCGAGCGAGTCCATGCGGATCGCGTCTTCGTGCCAGAACGTGTTGAAGGGTTTGAGCGCCCGTGCAATTTTTTGCGCCATGGGCAGGCGCCACAAACTGTGGAACTCGACCATGATGTCCATCTGGTTGCCCACCGCATCACGGATTTTGCGAAACGGCTCCAGCGCCGTGTCGAGGTCCTGGTTGCTGATGTACTGGCCGTGGCTTTTTTCGGCGGCGGGGTCAAACGGCCAGATTTTCATGGCCGTGATGCCTTCCGACAGCAACGACTCGGCCAGCTCGTCAGCGCGGTACAAAAAACCTTCGAGGTCTTCATAAGGCCCGGCGTTTGGGCCTTTGGCCGCGCCCAGGCCCCAGTTGGCGGTGTTCTGGTTCACGGTGCTGCGCACATACTGGTAGCCGGCGCAGGTGTTGTAGATACGGATGGCGTCGCGGCTTTTGCCGCCCAACGCCGTATGCACCGGCATATTGGCCGCCTTGCCAAAAATATCCCACAGTGCAATGTCAATGGCCGAATTACCCCGCGTCTCCACGCCCGATCCGCGCCAGCCCAGGTAGCCGGTGATGTCGCGGTTGCGCGACTCAATCGCCAGCGGATCCTGCCCCAGCAGCTTGGGGGCCGCCCACTCGTGCAGATAGGCCTCTACCGCCGCTGCGCCCATGAAGGTCTCACCCAGGCCGACCAGCCCTTCGTCGGTGTGAACGCGCACCCAGATGATGTTGGGGAATTCGCCCAGTCGGATGGTTTCAATCTGAGAAATCTTCAATTCAAACTCCAGGCAAACCAAAAAAAGAAGGCCGCAAGGATTGCTCCTGGCGGCCCGGCTTCAGACACACCGGCAGGTGTCAGCTGCCGCGGGCTTTTTTCAGGGCATCCAGCACGGTGGTCACTGCCTCTGCGCCAATGACGGGCACATTGCGGTCATACACCGGCTTGACCTTTTCAAACATGCGTTTTTGCTCAGCAGGCGTGATCTCATTGACCAGCATGCCCTTGGTTTTCAGGCTGGCCAGCGACTTTTCGTTCA
>JANNXF010000007.1:0-5383 GCA_031409395.1 Polaromonas sp. | reverse complement strand
CTCAACGACGACGCCTACGGCATGTACTACCGCATCACGGATGCCACCGGCGTCAAGTGATGGCTGATCTGAGGGCATGAGGCTGCGCGCCAAAGCGCCTCCAGACACGGCCAGATAAAGCGAAACCATCGCGCTAAGATTGCGCGATGAGTTCGCTTGTTTTTGAGTCGCTGTTTCGGGTTGTGGTGTTGATTGCTACAGGTTTCATAGCTGGTCGCGCCGTCTGGATAAGGCCTTCAGCCATTAAAGACCTTTCAAACCTGATCTTTTTATTGCTCACGCCGGCGCTGCTGTTTCGCACCATGAGCCGGGTCCGGGTGGAGCAACTCGACTTCAAACCCGTTGCGGCTTATTTTTTGGCTGTCATCATTTTATTTGCCGGAACCTTGCTGGTGCAGGGGTTTAACCGCCGCGCCGCGGTGATGGCGCTGGCTGGCACGTTTTCCAATACGGTGATGATTGGCATTGCCCTGGTCAGCCTGCTGTATGGGCCTGCCGGGCTGGTGACCCTGCTGACGCTGGTGTCTGTGCACGCGTTGCTGCTGCTGACCAGCGCCACGGTGGTGCTTGAACTGGCGGTGGCCCGCGAAAAAAAGCAGGGCGCGCTGGATGCAGTGACCACCGCTCCGCGCCATGCCGTCGCCACCGTCTTGATGGCCCTGAAAAACGCCGTGCTGCACCCGGTGCCACTGCCCATCATTGCCGGCCTGCTGTTTGCGCAGACCGGTTGGACGATTCCCGCCGTGGTGGACAAACCGCTGGAGCTGCTCGCCAACGCGTTTGGTCCGCTGGCGTTGGTGCTGGTGGGCGTGACGCTGGCCAGTACGCCGGTAGGGCAGCACTGGCGGCCGGCCCTGGCGCTGGCGACGGTCAAGAATGTGCTGCACCCGCTGCTGGTGTACGGCCTGTGCCGCCTGCTGGGAGTGCAGGGCCTGCCCATGGCGGTGATGGTGGTGGCCTCGGCCCTGCCGATTGGCGCCAATGTGTTCCTGTTTTCGCAGCGCTACCAGGTGGCCGAAGCGCTGGTCACCGCGAGTGTGGCGGTGTCCACCGCGCTGGCGCTGCTGACCCTGAGCCTGGTGCTGCTGCTGGTGGGACAGGGCGGCTGAAAACCTCGCCCTGCGCCCTGTTCATGGCCCCCTGCTCGCTCGCCGGGTGAAAAGCAGTGGCAGTTAAACTGCCGACTGTCACAAAAACGTCATATTTCTGTCATATTTCCCAGGAGTTCCCATGCTGTTTGGCAAACTGTTGCCGCGAGAAGGCAATTTTTTCGAGATGTTCAACCAGCACGCTGACCGCATCGTCGAGGCGGCTCACGCGTTCGCCAACCTGGTGGCCAACTACAGCGACGTGCAAAAGCGTGAAGCCTATAACCGTGAGGTTGACGACGTAGAACGCGCTGCTGACCGCATTACCCAGGAGGTCAACCGCATGCTGCACAAGACCTTCATCACGCCGATTGACCGTGAGCAGATCCATTCCCTGATCAACACCATGGACGACGTGGCTGACCTGATCCAGGACTCGGCCGAAACCATGGCGCTGTACGACGTGCGCCACATGACCGAAGATATCGTCAGGCTGACAGACCTCAGCGTGAGGTGCTGTGAACGGCTCAAGGACGCCGTGGCGCTGATCGGAAAAATCAGCGACGCCGCAACGGCCGAGGCCGCGCTCAAGACCTGCGAAGAAATTGACAAGCTCGAGTCCGATGCCGACCGCGTGATGCGCTCGGCCATGAGCCGCCTGTTTCGTGAAGAGCCCGACGTGCGGGAAGTCATCAAGCTCAAGGCGGTTTATGAATTGCTTGAGACCATCACTGACAAGTGCGAGGACGTGGCCAATCTGATCGAGGGCATCGTCCTCGAGAATTCCTGACCACAGGCGGTTGCTGATGCAAACCGTACAAAGCGCCCTGTGGGTGGTCGTTCTGCTGGTGGCGCTGGCCATCGTCTTCGACTTCATGAACGGCTTTCATGATGCAGCCAATTCCATCGCAACGGTGGTGTCTACCGGTGTCCTCAAGCCCGGGCAGGCCGTGGTGTTTGCCGCTTTTTTCAACCTGATCGCCATTTTTGTCTTTCACCTGAGCGTGGCCGCGACGGTGGGTAAAGGCATCGTACAGCCCGGTATTGTGGACACCCATGTGGTGTTTGGCGCCCTGATCGGCGGCATCACCTGGAACCTGGTGACCTGGTATTACGGCATTCCCAGCAGCTCGTCGCACGCGCTGATTGGTGGCATTGTGGGCGCCGTGATCGCCAAGGCGGGGGCCAGCGCGCTGGTATCTGGCGGGATTTTGAAGACGGTTGCCTTTATCTTTATATCGCCACTGCTGGGCTTCTTGCTGGGCTCGCTGATGATGGTTCTGGTGGCATGGGTTTGCCGGCGAGCCACACCGTCGCGGGTAGACCGCTGGTTTCGTCGCCTCCAGCTGGTGTCTGCCGGTGCCTACAGCCTGGGTCATGGCGGCAACGATGCCCAGAAAACCATAGGCATCATCTGGATGCTGCTGATCGCCACCGGTTATGCGTCGGCCACTGACAGTGCTCCTCCTACCTGGTCAATTGTCAGTTGCTACCTGGCCATTGCGGCGGGCACCCTGTTTGGCGGCTGGCGCATTGTGAAAACCATGGGGCAGAAAATCACCAAGCTCAAACCGGTGGGCGGTTTCTGTGCAGAAACCGGCGGCGCCCTGACGCTGTTTCTGGCGACCGGGCTGGGGATTCCGGTGTCGACCACCCACACCATCACGGGCGCCATTGTGGGCGTTGGCTCAACGCAACGCGCTTCTGCGGTGCGCTGGGGCGTGGCTGGCAACATCGTCTGGGCCTGGATTTTCACCATTCCCGCATCGGCCTTAGTGGCGGCAATAGCCTACTGGCTCAGCCTGCAGCTTTTTTAAGGCGCCGCCTGCAAGGCTGGAGCGCCACCGCCACGAGCGAACGTGGGGTGACAATTTTCCGCCGGGCCGCCCCAAGGAAAATTAGCCCCCCCGGGGGGCAGAGCGCACACGCAGTGAGCGAGCGTGGGGGCTATCCGCTACTGGGAGATTTTTCGCGCTTCCTCCACTTGGTATTCAAAGTAGCGCTGAAAGCTGAAAGCGATGCTGGACATCAGGGCAATGGCGCCAAACAGCAGGGCCAGCACCACCGCACCAATCGTCAGCCAGCGGGTGTTGCCCGCCACCGTGTCGGGACAAGAGGGGTTGTGCAGGGCGTTCCATTTTTCCGCAGTCATCAGGCCGTAGTAAATCGCCGTGAGGGCGGTGCCTGCCAGGGTAAAGCCGAGCAAGGGAATCAGCAGCCAGGCCAACTGGTCGTCCTGCCCATACCGGCTGACGCGCTGAATGCCCCACCAGCCCAGCGCGGCCAGGGCCGGGTGCAGCCAGGCCGGCAGGTCGCGCCAGCCAAACAGGTAAAAGCGGTGAAGGCCGAGCTGGCCGCCTATGAACGCCAGCCAGGCCGCGGCGGTTTTGTTTTTGGGGGTTGATTTGCGCATGCCGGGATTATCAGGTGGGCATGTCGATCGGCGCTTGCGTGTCGCCCAGACCCAGGGTCTTTTGCATGATGACGATGTCCCGCCAGGCACCGAATTTCCAGCCGCACGAGTCGATGATGCCGACCTGCGTGAAGCCCAGCGCCAGATGAACGCCGACCGAACCGGCGTTGGCCGAATCCCCGACGATGGCCATGACCTTGCGCACGCCCACGGCTTCGCAGCGCGCCAGCAGCTCGGTCAGCAGGGCGCGGCCCAGACCCTTGCGCTGCAGGTTGGGGGCCATGTAAATCGAGTCTTCCACGGAATAGCGGTAAGCCGGCCGGGGTTTGAACCAGTTGCCGTAGGCAAAACCGGCAATTTCGCCGTCCTGCTCGGCCACCAGGTAGGGCAGGCCTTTGCCCAGCACATCGGCCCGGCGTGCCGTCATGTCGCTGACGCTGGGTGGCTCGGTTTCAAAAGTACCCGTGCCAGTGAGCACATGGTGGGCGTAGATGGCCGTGATGGCAGGGAGGTCTTCGTCGCGGCTGGGGCGTATGAGTGACATTTAAGGGATCAATTCAGGGTTAATTTGGACTGGGAGCGGGTAGATGTCATCGTTTTCCGGAAAAAACCGGATGGCGGGCTATAATGTCAGGCTTTGCAGCAATTCGCTGGCCGGGTGGCCATGTCGTGTGTCTCAAGCGCTGCAGAAACATTTGGGGTAGGTATTTCACCACTGACCCCACCCCCGAAGGATAAATCATGGTCGTCATCCGACTTGCACGCGGCGGTTCCAAGCACCGTCCTTTTTTCAATATTGTTGTGGCTGACAAACGCGTTCGCCGCGACGGCCGTTTCATCGAGCGCATCGGTTTTTACAACCCGATTGCCAAGGGTGGCGAAGAAGGCCTGCGCATTGCGCAAGACCGTTTGACCCACTGGGTGGGTGTGGGCGCGCAAACGTCGCCTACCGTTGACCGCCTGATCAAGCAAGGTGCCAAAGCGGCGCCAGTCGTTGCTTAATTTCCCCGAAGCTTTTTAAAGTTTCGATGCTGCCCGGCCTTCCGTCGTCCATGGGTTTGACACCTTCAAGCCTGCCGGACGATGCCATTGAAGTCGGGCGCATTCTGGATGCCTGGGGCGTGAAAGGCTGGGTGAAAATCCTGCCGCACAGCACCGACCCCGAGGCCTTGTTTGCCGCCAAATCCTGGTTTCTGCAGACGCCGGACGTCAAATTCCGTCCAGGCTTCAATCTTTTTTCGGGCACGGTTTCCCTGACCGTGGACGAAACTAAAACCCATTCTGACTCGGTGGTGGCCAAATTCGGCGGCATCGACGAACGCAATGCGGCCGAGGCCTTGCGCGGTGCACGCATATTTTTGCCACGCAGCAGTTTTCCGGCAGCGTCCAAGGACGAGTACTACTGGGTCGACCTGATCGGCCTGGATGTGGTCAATCGCGAAGGTGTTGCCCTGGGCACCGTGCGCGACCTGATGGCGACCGGACCGCACTCGGTACTGTGCGTTGAATACACCAGCACACTGGAAGACGGCACGAGCAGCCCGGCCGAACGCATGATTCCCTTTGTCTCCGCCTATGTTGATGCGGTGGATATTGCCGGAAAACGCATTACAGTCGACTGGCAGCCCGACTACTGAAGTTTTGGGCAGGATGCCAATCCGGGCTCCTTTCCTGCTTGTCGACCGGCGCGGGCAAAAATTCCCTTGTGAACGTTTATGCGCTTTGACGTCATCACCCTTTTCCCCGAGCTTTTTACGCCGTTTTTGATCAGTGGCGTCACCCGTCGTGCCTATGAGGCGGGGCTGGTCGACGTCAAGCTCTGGAACCCCAGGGATTTTGCCGACGGCAGCTACCGCCGTGTGGACGACAGGCCTTTTGGCGG
>JANNXF010000006.1:0-2285 GCA_031409395.1 Polaromonas sp. | reverse complement strand
CACCAGGTAGTGCATGTGCAGGGCCAGCCATTTGGTCAGCAGTGACTGAACCACAATCGACAAACCCGCCGCCATGACATATTTGGCGAACAGAAACAGCGCCGAGTGGTGCGCGTCGTGCTGGCGGTCGCGCCAGGTCAGCCGCCGGTTCCAGTAAAAGTTGCTGACGGTCGCCACCGTGATGGCCAGCGCAATCGAGTAGTTCAGCCGGACATGAAAGTCGGCAATGCCGCGCAGCAGAAATTCTTGCGCCGCATACAGGACCGCCACATTGATCACGGTTCCGCTGGCGCCCACGACGCCAAACTTGATGAAGCGCCAACGCACCATCAACTGCAGGCGCGGCGGCAGGTGGCTGATCAGCCGTTCTGCGAAAGATCTCAGAGGTGACATTCGGCGCCCATCATGAACTGGCCAGGCATTCGCGCGCTTTGGCCAGCACCGCAGCCGGGGCGATGGCCTTCAGGCACTGGTTGTCGCCGTCGCAAAACGAGGCGCGGTGGTTGTAGGCCGTCAGGCAGGGCGAGCAGGGCCACTGGCTGTAAAACGAATGACAGCGGGGCGTGAGGGGTGCGTACAAAGCGGGGGTTTCCGGGCCAAACAGCATCAGCGTCCAGATCGGGGTCAGTGCGGCAAACTGGCCGGGACCGCCATCGTTGGTGACCAGCAGCTGCGCCCCATGAAACAAGGCCAGCAGCTCTGACAGTGAGCGTGTGTACCCGGTCAGGTCAATCACCGGGCTTTGCGGACAGGCCCGCGTGACATTGGCGACCAGCTGCTGCGCCAGGACCTGGTCGTCTTTCAGGCCAATCACGGCCACAGCGCAGCCATCTGCCACCAGGCCTTCGCAGAGCGCGGTATAGGACTCAAGCGGCCAGGCGCGTATGGGCAAAATACCGCCGCCGGGGTAGACCAGCACCAGCGGCTTGCCGGCAATGGCCGGGAAATCCTGGGCCAGCCGGCTGGCGATGCCCTGCACCAGGGCGCTGTCCAGCGCCACCTGGGGCGGTGGTTTGACACTGCCCGTGACCGACAAGTTGTCGGGCAGCTTGGATTTCGGGACTGCCGTTGAGTCAATCGCCCGCACCAGCGTCAAAAACTGGGCGCTGATGTGCTGATACGGGTTGTAGGGCACCGGCCGGTTGATGTGCGAGCCGCGGTAAAGGCCTTCTTGCGTATGCCGGTGAAAGCCCACCCGCACCGAGGCGCCGCTGGCAAACGACAGCAGGCTGCTGATGCGCGAGAACAGTTCGCAGTCAATCGCCACGTCAACGTTGGCGCGGCGAAGCTCACCGATGGCTTGCCACAAGCTGCGCAGCAAGCCCGGCAGCGACTTGTCATCCACCGTGTGGACATGGGCCGGGCTCATCACCTGCATCAGGTCCAGGATTTCACGGTTTTTGCCAAACAGCAGCGCGTGCAGCGTGGCATCAGGGTAGCGTTGCTTGAGGCGGGCAAACATCTCGTGGGCCAGTACCAGGCTGCCCATTTCTGACAGCAAAATCACGACAATGGCACGCGGCGCACGGGGGGCACCGGCCGGGGCTTGCAGCCTGGCCCTGACGGCGGCGATGCCAGACACCACGGCACACAGCGGGATGCCTACCCAGCGGTCAACCCAGCGTTGCAAGGCGATGTTCATGGCTCAGACTCCGCGTTGCCGGTCTGTGTGAAATTGCGTGGTGAATCCACCCAGGCGGCCGGCGTCCAGTGCATCGCACACCTCCTGCATCAGGTTGAGGTAGTAGTGCAGGTTGTGAATGCTGGCCAGCATGGGGCCCAGCATTTCGCCGCAGCGGTCAAGGTGGTGCATGTAGGCGCGCGAGAAGTTTCTGCAGGTGTAGCAGCTGCAGCTCATGTCGACGGGCGCCTCTTCGGTTTTGTAGCGCGCATTGCGGATTTTCAGGTCGCCAAAGCGCGTGAACATGTGGCCGTTGCGGGCGTTGCGGGTGGGCATCACGCAGTCAAACATGTCCACCCCGGCGGCCACGCCTTCGACCAGGTCTTCGGGTGTGCCGACACCCATCAGGTAGCGCGGCTTGTGCGCCGGCAGGCGGTGCGGCGTGTGCGCCATGATGCGCTGCATCTCTTCCTTGGGCTCGCCTACGCTGACGCCACCGACGGCGTAGCCCGGAAAGTCGAGCTCGACCAGCGCGTCAAGCGATTCCTGGCGCAGGTTTTCGAACATGCCGCCCTGCACAATGCCAAACTACGCGTTCGGGTTCTCCAGCTTTTTAAATTCGGTTTTGCAGCGCCCGGCCCAGCGCAGGCTGAGCTCCATGGAG
>JANNXF010000005.1:0-3440 GCA_031409395.1 Polaromonas sp. | reverse complement strand
TGCAAGGTAAATAAAAAAGGATGCAAGCACAGCCCCGCGCCCTCTCGGTCGCTGCGCCCGGAGCGCTGCCAGAACCGGCAAGCCCTGCGCGCGACGAGGTATTGCTCGCCCTTTACGGCGCGGTCGGCAGCGACGCCGCCTGGAACGAGGCCCTGGGGGTGTTTGCGCGCTATTTTCAGGCCAACATCAGCATGCTGGTGGTGGCTGGCCAGGGCCAGCGCGACAAAAGCTTCTATGCCGCCTGGAACCACCGCGATGAAATGGCCAGGGCCTACTCTGACTATTGGTGGCAGCACGACATTGTGCTGAAAGCAGCGCTCGTGCGCGGGCTGTTTGTGCCCGGCATGGTGGTCCGCGGCAGTGATCTGGTGGATCCGGCGGTGTTGCGGCAGTCTGACTACTACCGCGAGTTTCTGGTGCACATGCCGGCCGAGCATTTCATGGGCTGCGTCATGTCCGATGGCAGCGACGCAGCACTCGCACCGCCCATGCACCTGAGTTTTTTTCGTCCGCCGGGGGCCGATGATTTCAGTGATGCTGATGTTCTGGCGCTGGTGGCGTTTTATCCCCATGTTCACCGTGCGTTTGAACTGCACTGGCTACAACGCATTGCGCAAGAGCAGCTTGGCGTGTTTCACCAGAGCCTGGATGGACTTGATTTTGGCGTCTTGTTCATCGACCCTGCCAGCCGCGTGCGCCATGTCAATGCGGCGGCACGGCAGATGGTCGGCCATGACGGCTGGGCCGATCTGCTGGGCGGTTTGCCCGAGCGGGTTCCGGTCAAGGGTGAACTGGCCGTGCTGCTGCAGACCTGCGCGCTGGGGCAGGGCGGTGCGATCTCGCTGGGCTCCAGCGGCAAACGGCTTTTCGTCCTTGGGCTGCCGTTATCGGCACCCCCGGCCAGGGCGGCCATAGACGCGCACGTGTCCATCATGCTGATGCTGATTGACCCGCAAAAACGTCCGGAGCTTGCGCTCGATTTCGTGGTGCGGGCGTTTGGCCTGAGCCGGGCGGAAGCGAAATTGCTGCCGCTGCTGTTCGAAAACCGCACGCCAGCGGACATCGCCCAGTTGCTCGACATCAAGATTGCCACCGTGCGCACCCAGTTGTCGGCCATTTTTGCCAAAACCGGGACAACACGGCAGCAGGAGCTGATTCGGCTGCTCGGCACGCTGCCGCCTGTGCAGCGCTTTCGGCCTTGAAGTGCCGTGCTTCCGAATCAGGAAATGGCCAGTTGATGCACGTTGCTGACCGGAATTTTCTTGGCCAGTTGAAGGTGCAGAACACCGTGTTCCAGCTGGGCGTGGCTATTGGCAGCGTCAATTTCCAGCGGGAAACGCCAGGCCGCCTTCACGCTGCGGCTGGCGCCGGGTGTACTGGACACGCGCACCACGTCGCCTTCAATGGCGATGTCCAGGTGGTCTTTGGCAAGGCCGGGAACGTCAAGCTGCAAGGCGTAGGCGGCGTCTGTGTCTTCAATGCTGGCCGAGCGGGCCAGAGCCGCACTGGCGGATGATGAAAGCGTGCTGTTGAGGAATTTTTCAATCCCGCTGTTGCCCGCGGCGGCGTGATGGCGTTGCGTGTTGTGGGCAGGGTTTGTGGCGCTGGCGAGGGTGTAAAACATGGGGCTTCCTTGATGAAATAAGCAGGGGGTGTTTTCCCCGTACACTGCGCGGCGTTCACCGTGATTGCCGCATGCATTCCAGTTTGGCGTGCCGACGATTTATTCAAGCCATTTCAAGGATGAGATCCGGATGTATTTTTTGATGCAAAAGCTCTTGAAACACCTGCTGGCGGCCCTATGTCTGGGCGCCTGCCTGGCGGCAGTGGCGCAGACCCCGTTGCCGCCGGTGCGGATCGCGCTGATTGAAAGCCTGTCGGGCTCGTTCGCCAACACGGGGGAGGCCGTGTTCCGCAATCTGGTGTGGGCGACCGAGCGTGTGAATGCGCGCGGCGGCATCAAGCTGCCCGGCGGCAGCCGCAACCTGGTGATTGAGCGTTACGACAACAAAGGCCAGGCAGAAGAAGCGCTGGCGGCCTTGCGCTCGGCGATTGACGACGGCGTGACCCTGATTGTCCAGGGCAATTCGTCAGCCATTGCGGCGGTGCTGGTGGATGCCATCAACAAGCACAACGAGCGCGAACCCGGCAAACGCGTGCTGTTTCTCAACTACTCCGCAGTGGATCCGATTTTGACCAACGAAAAATGCAGCTACTGGCATTTTCGTTTTGACGCCCATGCCGACATGCGCATGGCCGCGCTGATGGATGTGCTCAAGGATGACAAGGCGCTGAAAAGCGTCTACCTGATTGGCCAGGACTACAGCTTTGGCCAGGCGGTGCTCAGGGAGGCGCGCAAACAGCTCAACCTGCAGCGGCCCGATGTTCAGATTGCGGGCGATGAGCTGCATGCGCTGGGACGTGTGAAAGACTTTCTGCCCTATGCCGTCAAGATTAAAGCCAGTGGTGCCCAGGCCGTATTGACGGGCAACTGGGGTAACGACCTGACGCTGCTCATCAAGGCGGCCAAAGAGGTGGGTTATGAGGGCAAGTTCTACACCTTTTACGGTAACGCGCTGGGTGTGCCCGCGGCACTCGGTGAGGCGGGCGTCGGCAAGGTGATTGCGGTGGCCGACTGGTTTCCCAATGCGCCGGGTGCGCCCTCCGAGGCTTTTTACCAGTCGTTTCGCCAGCGTTTTCCCAAGCCACAAGACGATTACGTGCACATGCGCATGCAACTGCTGATGGAGGCGCTGGCGCAAAGTATCGAGAAGGCGGGTGCTACGGATTCGATAGCTGTCGCCGCCCAACTTGAAAGGGCTGGCGTGCTTTTTTCTGCTCAAAAAGGGATGATGCGGGCGGCCGACCACCAGTTTCAGCAAGCCCTGATGGTGGCGGTGATGGACCGCCAGGGTACGCCGGGGGTAAAGTTTGATGTCGAAGGCTCGGGTTACGGGTTTCGTGTCATCAAGACCATTGCAGCCGAACGCGCTGAGCAGCCGCACAGTTGCAAAATGACGAGGCCTTAAAACCGAAGTCTGACTTTCGGACGCAGAAGGCGCGAAGGTTTCGCAGAAGGCGCAAAAAATTCAAATGACTTGGCTGGTTCTGCGTTCTCTGTGCAACTTTTGACTTCCATCTGCGTCCAGTTGTCCGTATTTGAATGTGAAAGTCAACCCATGCGTCAAGCTGTCTTAAATCTTGAAGAGTCCATGATCCGCCAGGTGGCCAATGCGGGCATGGGGCGCGCCGATGTGCTCAAGTTCTGGTTTGGCGAGAGCGACGAAGTGACGCCCGCATTTATCCGGGAGGCTGCCGCCGCTTCATTGCAGCAGGGCGAGACTTTTTACGCCCACAACCTGGGCCTGCCTGAACTGCGGCAGGCGATTGCCAGCTACGCAAGTGCCCTGCGGTGCGCTGGCGCTGCGCCCATCGGTGCC
>JANNXF010000004.1:0-5686 GCA_031409395.1 Polaromonas sp. | reverse complement strand
CCCATGAACAGAAACTCGCTGCGAAACAGGCCCACGCCGACGGCGCCCGCCTTCACCGCGCCCGCAGTGTCGCCCGGCAGTTCGATGTTGGCCAGCAGGTCCACGCGCTGCCCGTCAATGGTCACTGCCGGAGTGTGGCGCAGGCGGTTGAGGCGCTCGCGCTCCAGCTCGACCTGGCGCTGCTTGAAGCCGTATTCGGCCAGGATGATCGGCGACGGATCGACGATCAAAATGCCGGCGTCGCCGTCGATGATGACCCAGTCGTCCTGCTCGATCAGCTGGCTGGCACTGCGCGCACCGACCACGGCGGGAATGTCCATGCTGCGCGCAACGATGGCGGTGTGCGAGGTCTTGCCGCCCACATCCGTGGCAAAGCCGGCGAAAAGGCTCTGCTTGAACTGCAGCATGTCGGCCGGCGAAATGTCATGGGCGATCAGCACCAGCGGCACGTCCATGGTGTCGTCCAGCAGCAGGTCCTGCTGGGCCTGCTTGCGGCTGGCGCCCGGTTTGGCGGCTTGCGCCCCGTGCTGCACCGGCGAGGCCACGCCCTTCATGCTGCGCAAAATACGCTCGACCACCTGCTCCAGATCGGCCTTGCGCTCACGCAGGTACTCGTCTTCCATGTCGTCGAACTGGCGCGCAATGATTTCGTACTGCGTGGTCAGCGCCCACTCGGCGTTGTAGTGGCGTTCGGTGATCCAGTGCTTCACGCCGCTGATGAGCTGCTCGTCTTCCAGCAGCATCAGGTGCACATCGAGCAGGGCGGCGAGCTCGTGCGGGGCGTCTTTGGGCAGGTCTTGCTGCACCCGGACAATCTCGTCGCGCACCGCGTTGCGGGCCACCCGGACGCGGGTGATCTCGTCAACGCTTTGCGCGGCGTCAATAAAGTAGTGCGCCACATCGGCCCGGCTCGACGCCACCAGCACGGCACGGCCAATGGCAATACCGCGCGAAACCGCCAGACCGTGGACAGAAAAAGTCACAGCGCGGGCTCCACGGCAGGCAGAGAAAAACACAAAGTGCGCGAACAGGGAGGCTCTTCAGTCCACCAGGGTCCGCGGATCTGGCTATGCCAGTCCGCAGGCGCAGCGGCCCCCTCAAGGGGCGGAGAGCGACGCGCAGCGAGCAAACGTGGAGGCTCTTCAGCCCAGCAGGGGCCGCGGATCTGGCTTCGCCAGTCCGCAGGCGCAGCGGCCCCCTCGGGGGGCAGAGAGCCACACGCAGTGGGCGAACGTGGGGGCCAGCTCACTCGCCTTCTCCGAACTTGTCGTGAATCAGCGCCAGCAGGGCGTCCATGGCCGCCTGTTCATCCGCGCCGTTGGTCTCCACCTCCACCGTGCTGCCAATGCCGGCCGCCAGCATCATCACGCCCATGATGCTTTTGGCATTGACGCGGCGCTCGCCCTTGCTCATCCAGACCTCGCAGGCAAAGCTGCCGGCCAGTTTGGTGAGTTTGGCCGAGGCCCGGGCATGCAGGCCGAGCTTATTGCTGATGTTGGTGCTGGTCTTGATCATGGGTTCTGCGTAGCTGGTTTTGCGGTGCGGTGATGGCCACTTGCATCACGCCCTGGGTGCCGCCCAGAAGCGCCCGCGCCATCAGCGCGTCGAGCGGTTCGTGCCGGTACGACACGGTGCGCAGCAGCATGGGCAAATTGACGCCCGTGATGAGCTTGGCGTTCACGCCATCGACCAGTTTTTGCGCCACATTGCAGGGCGTGGCGCCAAACACATCGGCCAGCACCAGGGCGTGCGAGGTGCCCAGCTGCGCCAGCAGGATGCGGGCCTGCGCCAGGGTTTCTTCGGGCGGCATGTTGGGCTGTACATCGAGGGCCACCACGCCCGCCGCGTTGTCGGGAAACACATGCAGGACGCACTGGCGAAGCGCTGACGCCAGCGGGGCGTGGGCGATGATGAAAATGCCGTTCATTGCAATGAATTATCAGTGCTGACGCGCATGAAGTAGCCGTATGAGGCGATACAGCAACACAAAAACACACCAAACGCCGCCTGAAAGCTGGCGATTTGCGCCAGGCCCAGCGCGCCAAAAACATCGATCAGCAGGCCAATGCCCCACTGCACCACAAACACGCCGGCAAAAATCACCAGGTTGTAGGCCGACAGCGCGCGCCCGGCCAGCGAGGCGTCAAACGCCATGCCGACGGCCGGCTGGGCCAGCCCCATCACGCTGGACGCCATGCAAAACAGCGCCCAGCCGCCCCAGCCCGTTGACGCCCCGCCCAGCGTGTTGAAGGCCAGCAGTGCCAGGCTCAGGGGAACGCCCCAGGCCATCAGGCGGTTGGCCTTCCATCCGCGCTGGCTGAGCCAGGGGTTCAGCAGGCCCCAGCCCCAGAAAGTCACCAGCATGGCGGCGTTGATGTAAAAAAGACCGGTGGCCGCCTGCAGCGGCGTGTAGCCAGACACCTTGACCATCCACGGCCCGGCCCACAGGGTTTGCACCGCCACCAGCCCGCCATAGTTGAAAAACGCCAGTGGCGACATTTTCTGAAAGTAGCGGTTGCGCCAGACTTCGGCGTAGCTGGTCTCCTGCGGCCGGGAAAGAGGAGATGCATCGCCCGAAGCGATAACTGCGGCAGTGCAATTTTCCGACGGGCCGCCCCTAGGAAAATTAGCCCCCTCGGGGGGCAGTGCATCACACGGAGTGGAAAACGTGGGGGCCCTGTTCCACTCCGGCACCACCCATGCAATCGCGGCCATCGACAGCACAATCAGCAGCGCCAGAATCCAGAACAGCGGCCGCCAGCCGGTCAGCGGCATCAGCCACTGCACCGGCAGTGTTGAGGCCAGCATGCCGAGCGAGCCGGTCATCAGCATCCAGGAATTGGCGCGCAACAGCGTGGCCGGATCAAACCAGCGGCGGTAGCCTGTCAGCGGCGCCATCAGGCAGGCGCTGACGCCCATACCCACCAGCACGCGGGCCGCCAGCAGCCCGGCAAAGCTGGTGGCGACCGAAAACGCCAGGCAGCCCACCACGGCGACGCTCAGGAAATACAGGATCACCCGCTTGGGCCCATGGCGGTCCAGCCAGGTGCCCAGCGGCAACTGGGTGGCGGCAAAGCCCAGAAAGTAACCGCCCGCCAGCAGGCCCAGGTCGCTCGCCTGGAGCGAAAACGCCTGCGTCAGCACCGGCGACAGCGTGGCGGTGATGGCCCGCACCAGGGCCGAGCAGAAGTAGGCGGCGGCAAAAGCCAGAAACACGATGGCGCCGGTTTTTGGGTCCAGCCGGGCGTCGCAAAGGGTCACGGGGTCAGAACGCATGCGGGTTGCGTGCTCAGTCAAACTTCAGGCTGGAGAAATAGGTCTCGGCCAGTTCGGGCGACGCCTGGCGGGCATACATCAGCACCTGAAAAACCTGCGCGCCCTGGGCAAAGTAGGCGGCGTAGCCGCTCACGGCCGTGCCGTCGGCGCGTTGGCCCTGCGCCTGCACCAGCACCGGGGGCGGCACCGGCGTGGCACCGGGCAGCGTGAGCGGGCTGCGCTGTGCGGCCCCGGCCTTCATGTGGGCCAGCGTCAGGCTTTGCCACTGGGCCAGAAGCGGCACCGCGTCCGGGGGCGGGGCCAGATCACCCAGGTCGACCACCGCCACAGCAAAAGTCACGCCGCCGGCATCGCAGCCCAGCATGGCCAGCGGGGTCGGCCTGCCGCCGAAAGCCACGGTTTTTTGCGCCTTGTCGGGCTTGCAGGGCAGCAGAAGGCTGAGCCGGGTGTTTTCGGGCCGCACCTGGCGCCAGTTAAAGGTCGGGCTGCAGGCGGCCAGTGCCAGCAGTCCGCTCAAGGCGGCGGCGCAACAAGTCAGGGTCAGTCGTGGCATGGGGCGTTCTAAACGGGGCGAATCATCGGCAAGCCTTGCACTTTACAGGTATTCGTATGCCCACTGCCGCCCGCTTGCCACCCGCTGGCACCCGGCGTCGCGCCAGGCCGGGCACGCGGCTTGCTTTTCGGGTCTGTTGCAGGCTGGCACAGCCCGCAAGCGAAACAACCTCACCCCGTCCATCACAGGAGCAAGCATGAACCGCAATGACATCACCGAAAAAATCATCACTGTCAAGGTGGCCAAAGGCATCCGCTGGGAATCGGTTGCCAAAAAAGTGGGCCTGAGCAAAGAGTGGGTGACCGCCGGTTGCCTGGGCCAGATGACCTTTGACGACAGGCAGGCCAGGATCATTGGCAAGATTTTTGGCCTGAGCGCCGAAGAGCAAAAATGGCTGCAGGTCGTGCCCTACAAGGGCTCGCTGCCCACGCCCGTGCCGACCGACCCGCTGATCTACCGCTGGTACGAAATCGTGAGCGTCTACGGCACCACCATCAAGGAACTGATTCACGAAGAGTTTGGCGACGGCATCATGAGCGCGATTGATTTTTCCATGGACATCGTGCGCCAGCCAGACCCGAAGGGTGACCGCGTCAATGTGGTGCTGTCGGGGAAGTTTTTGCCTTACAAGCCGTACTGAGCGCCTGCTGACGCCGGTTTGATCAAAGCGGTCAAAATGACGGCATGAACTCTCTTCAAGGCATCCGTGTTCTCGACCTCTCCCGCGTGCTGGCGGGCCCCTGGTGCACCCAGACTTTGGCCGACCTGGGCGCGGATGTCATCAAGATAGAACGCCCCGGCACCGGCGACGACACCCGCACCTGGGGCCCCCCGTTTTTGCAAGATGCTGACGGCCACGACACCCCCGAGGCCGCCTACTACCTGGGCGCCAACCGCAACAAGCGCAGCGTGACCTGCGACATTGCGCAACCCGCCGGGCAGGCGCTGATCCGCGCGCTGGCGCTGCACTGCGATGTGTTTGTCGAGAACTTCAAGGTTGGCGACATGGCGCGCTATGGCCTGGACTACGCCTCGCTCAAGGCCCTCAACCCGCGCATCGTGTACTGCTCGGTCACCGGTTTTGGCCAGAACGGCCCCTACGCAGACCGCGCCGGCTACGACTACGCGATTCAGGGCATGGGCGGGCTGATGAGCGTGACCGGCGAGCGCGACGACGCGGGCGGTGGCCCGCAAAAAGTCGGCGTGGCCGTGGCGGATTTGATGACCGGCATGTATAGCGCCGTGGGCATACTCGCCGCCCTGCGCCATGCCGAAAAGACCGGGGAGGGCCAGCAGGTCGACATGGCGCTGCTGGACACGCAGGTGGCCATGCTGGCCAACCTGGGCGCCAACTACCTGGTGGGCGGCAAAGTGCCGGGGCGCATGGGCAACGCGCACCAGAACATCGTGCCCTACCAGGTGTTTGAGGTCGCGCCTGCGCCAGGCGGCGAACCCGACCACATCATCATTGCCGTCGGCAACGACGCGCAATACATCAAGTTCTGCAAAGTCGCCCACATTCCCGAACTGGGCGTGAACCCGCTGTTTGCCTTGAACCGCGACCGGGTGACGAACCGCGACAAACTGGTGCCGATACTCGAAGCGGTGATGCGCACCCGCAGCAAGGCAGACTGGCTGGCCGCCCTGGAAGCGGCCAAAGTGCCTTGCGGCGCCATCAACAACCTGGCGGAGGTGTTTGCCGACCCGCAGATTGCGGCGCGGCAGATGGTCAGCGCGTGGCAGCACCCGGTGAAAGACGGCTTGCGGCTGGTGGCCAGCCCGATCAAGCTCAGCGCCACGCCGGTGCGCACGCCCGCCACCGGGGGCCTGCCGCCGCCGCTGCTGGGCCAGCATACC
>JANNXF010000003.1:0-4095 GCA_031409395.1 Polaromonas sp. | reverse complement strand
TTCGCGCAGGGTATACCAGCGTTCGGAAAAAACATCGGGCAGCTGCAGCGCCACGACCTGGCGTTCGATGGTGTCCAGGCGCTCCAGAAGCCGTTTCAGTGTCCTGGGGTCTTCGGTATCGGCCTGGTCCATTTCAACTTCCAGAAATTTCAGTGCCCCGTAAAAATGGTGGAGTGCGGCGCTGACCTGCCAGTCAAAAAGCCTTGGAATCCAGGCCAGCAGAAAAAGCGCGGTCACCAGAATCGGTACCACGGCATACAGCAACAGTTCGGCGAGCTGTGCCTTGCCATAGGGCAGCAGCGTTTCCATCCAGGGGCGCTCGCCCAGGCGGTAGGCTCTGGCCACCGGCGACAGGGGGAAATCACTGCCAACAAAGGCCGGAAACTGTCCCTGGCGTTGAAGAAAGGTCGGAATTTCATGGAGTTCAGTGGCGATGTCCAGCAGCTCGCGCTGCAAGGCGGGGTGAAGTGTGGGCCGCACGAGCAGGTGGGTTTGCAGGCTCACCAGGCTCAGGTCACGTGCCGGAATATCGCCCCGCAACTCAATCGCCCCCTGCGGCAACAAAAACGGCTGCAGGTGGGTTTGCTGGGCGGCCAGCGCACCGGCATGCTCGGTGCCCAGCAGCTCAACGGTGCTGTTTCGCAGCAGCAATTGAACCGCCTGAGCGTCTTCGGAGGCGGCATGAAACACCAGATCGACCTCGCCATCCATCAGTGCCTTGGCGGCTGGCATGCCGGTACGGGGGTCGAAGCGCACGTCGCCGGCCGGCACCCCGGCGCGTTCCAGCAAAAGCCTGGCCGCCAAAAAAGACGAGGTCTGCGCAGGCCCGGCGGCTACGCGCAAGCCTTTGGCCTGGGACAGTGAGGCCGGTCCGCGCTGGCCTGAAAAAATCCAGACCGGCTCCTGGCCGATGATGGCCAGCGCCTGCACCGGGTGCACTTGCTGGGCGTAAATTCCCTGGGAAAAACCGATGCTGGCAAGGCCGCCGGGTTGCCGCAGCCGGTCGAGCGCGCCCTGCTGGGTGTCTGAATAGACGATGTCGACCCGCAGGCCCCGGCGCGACAACTGTTCGGCGTAGCGTTGGGCCGTCAGCGAGTAACTGCCTTGCAGCGTACCGGCGGCGATCACCATCCGGTCTGGCGGCAACACCCGCCAGTGCGTGGCTGACCACCACAGCGTCAGGGCGGCGCACAGCACCACGGGCAGGTAAAACAGCCACCAGCGGCGGCGGTAAAGCAGCAGCAGTCTCATCGGCCACGCATCCGGTACAGGCGCTGGCGCACAAACTCGATGTGGTGGTGCAGGGTGTAGCCGCGCGCCATCAGGTCTGCGGGTGTGGCAAAGGCCAGCATGGCCTGGTCTATGCCATTGAGACGGACCAAAAAGCGGCTCAGGTCCATGCCAGAGAGCTTTTCCCGCCCCAGGTCGTTTTCAATGTATTTGAGCTCGCCGTACCAGCGGTTGAACTGGCTTTCAAGGGCCCAGCGCAGATAGGCCAGGATCAGCTGCGTCAGCCCCAGTGCCAGCAAAAAAGTGGGCAGAACAATCAGCAGCAGCCGCTGTGCAATTTGCGCCCACCAAAACGGCAGGGCCTGCTCCAGCGCGGGCAGGCCATGGGCCAGCGTCTGCCGGGCCTCGGGTGAGGTCGGGAAATCAATGCGCCGCAATGACGGAAATTCGCCCGCGCGGTGAAACAGCCCACCGCCGGCGTGGACATCTGTGGCCAGCGCAGTGGCCAGTCTTTTCAGGGCCGGGTGCAGTCCGTCGCGGGCGACCAGGCTGGTCGACGTGGTCAGCAGCGTGATGTCACCGGGGGGAAGACGCGGGCCCAGCGTGCCCCGGGTCAGCAAGCGTGATTCGAGGTAGGCGTTGCGTTCGGTGATGGCGGCGGTCCGCTTCAGGTTGGCCAGCTGGATGTCTGGCAGGCCGAGCAGGCTTTGAACCGTGAGGGAGTCCGGCGGCGCCACCATCAGCATGGCGTCCAGCTTGCCCTGCTGCAAGGCCTGCACCGCCTGGCTGCCGGTAAGACTGGAGAGTGTCAGGTCTTTGGCGTCCATCCTGGCTTGCTCCAGCAGCTTGAGCGCGACTTTGCGGCTGCCACTGCCCTCTGGGCCTATGGCCAGGCGCAGACCCTGCAACTGGGGCAGCGAGCTTATTTCGCGCTGGCGCGTGAACAACCAGAGCGGTTCTATGTCGACATTGGCCAAGGTGACGACAGGGCTGCGTTCACGCTTGTCCAGGGCGGTGCCCAGGTAGCCGAAACCGCCCTGCACAAACGCCAGGTCGGTCGGGTTGTCTGGCTGGCGAAGCCGTTCAAGGTTGTGCTGGGAACCCTTTGAGACCTGAACCGTCAGGGTGATGCCGTGCTCTGCAAAGCGTTCGGCGTAGCGCTGTGCATGCAGGTGGTAGGCGCCGTCGACGTCGGCGGTGGTGATGCTCAGTTGCGTAGGTGGCAGGGGGTAGACGCCCAGCCACAAAAACGCGGCCGCAATGGCTGCAACAATCAGCACCGGCAAGCGGACCAGCAGCCATTGGCGTTGATACAACTCCGCCATTTGCATGGCCCCCTCCTTGTTCGTTGCCCTGTTTATAGCGCAAAGTGTTCAAGGGGGCTGTCCCCGGGGCCGGTTTACATGCCGCTGTAGTTGGGTCCGCCGCCGCCTTCCGGCGTCACCCAGACGATGTTCTGGGTCGGGTCCTTGATGTCGCAGGTTTTGCAGTGCACGCAGTTTTGCGCGTTGATCTGCAGGCGGTCCGAGTTGTCGGCGTTCTTCACATACTCGTACACACCGGCCGGGCAGTAGCGGCTTTCGGGGCCGGCATAGGTGGCCAGGTTGATGCTGACCGGCACGCTGGCGTCCTTGAGCGTCAGGTGCGCGGGCTGGTGTTCCTCATGGTTGGTGTTCGAGATAAACACCGAGGTCAGGCGGTCAAAGGTGATCTTGTTGTCGGGCTTGGGGTAGGCGATGGGCGTGAACTGCGCTGCGGGCTTGAGCATCGCGTAATCGGGCGTGGTGCGGTGAACCGTCCAGGGCGGGCTCTTGATGCCGAGGCGCGGCAGCAGCCAGTGCTCTATGCCGGTCATGAGCGAGCCGACATACAGCCCCTTTTTAAACCAGGCCTTGAAGTTGCGCGACTGGTTCAGTTCCTGGGCCAGCCAGCTTTGGGCATAGGCTTCGGGGTAGGCGCTCAATTCATCGTGCTGGCGGCCCGCAGTGACCGCAGCGTAGGCGGCCTCAGCGGCCAGCATGCCGGACTTGATGGCCGCATGGCTGCCCTTGATGCGGGCGGCGTTCAGGTAGCCGGCCTCGCAACCAATCAGCGCCCCGCCGGGGAACACCGTTTTGGGCAGGCTCAGCGCGCCGCCGGCCGTCAGGGCGCGCGCCCCGTAGCTGATGCGCTTGCCGCCTTCCAGATAAGCCTTGATGCTGGGGTGCGTTTTCCAGCGCTGCATTTCCTCAAACGGACTGAGGTAGGGGTTGTCGTAATCCAGCCCGGTGACAAAGCCCAGCGTGACCTTGTTGTCCTCCAGGTGGTACATGAAACCGCCGCCGTAAGTTTTGCTGTCCATCGGCCAGCCGGCGGTGTGCACCACCAGACCCGGCTGGTGTTTGGCCGGGTCAATCTCCCACAGTTCCTTGATGCCAAGGGCATACGATTGCGGGTCTTTGCCGGCATCGAGCTTGAACTTTTCGATCAGCTGGCGGCCCAGATGGCCGCGTGCGCCTTCGGCAAACACGGTGTATTTGCCGTGCAGTTCCATGCCCAGCTGGAAGTTGCCCGTGGGTTCGCCGTCCTTGCCAATGCCCAGGTTGCCGGTGGCCACGCCCTTGACGGAAGGCAAACCGCCATTGTCAGAGGCATCGTCGTTGTACAGCACTTCCGCCGCCGCAAAGCCGGGGAAGATTTCAACGCCCAGGTTTTCTGCCTGCTGCGCCAGCCAGCGGGTCACGTTGCCCAGGCTGATGACGTAGTTGCCTTCGTTGTGAAAACAGTCGGGCACAAAGAAGGCGGGTGTTTTGATGGCGGTTTTTTCGCCCAGAAAAAGAACCTCGTCGCGGGTCACCGGCTGGTTGAGCGGCGCGCCCAGGGCTT
>JANNXF010000002.1:0-1893 GCA_031409395.1 Polaromonas sp. | reverse complement strand
CGGCGCTAAATAGCGCACACTTTGCCCAGGGGGCGCGTGCGCAGCGGCTGCATGGCCTGCCCTTTTCAACGCCTGCCCAGGCGGACCGTTTTGTCAGGCCAGCCCTTGTTTTTCAACACCGAACCCCACAGCGCCCTCAACCGCGCCTCTACTAGCGCCTCTAACAGCGCCTTGAACACCCCGGACCTGCACCTGCTGGCCGGGCGGAACTACCACTGCCACTGCGGCCAGCCGGTGTTTTTTCGCAACAGCGAATGCCTGGCCTGCGACACGCCGCTGGGCTACGACTGCGAGCGCGGCGTGCTGCTGCCGCTGATGCCCGGGCCGCAGCCCGACACCTGGCAGGCTTGGCAGGCCTGGCGCGAATCGCCGGCCTCGACCGAGCCTGGTGCCCCGTTGGCAGACAACGCCCCGCCGCCGCTGCTTGAGCAGATACCTGGCCAGGAATCGGCCGCACCGGGCACGGCGCGGCCCGAAATGGGCGGCGCGCAGGCGCTCTCGGGTCCGGCCGGTGTGCAGATTTACAAACGCTGCCTCAACCTGTCAACCCCCGCCGCCTGCAACTGGCTGGTGGCGGTGGAAGACGCACACGACATGTGCCGGGCCTGCCGCTTGAACCGCACGATTCCCGACCTGACCGACCCGGCGCTGCCCGACAACGGCTATTTGTGGGGGCTGGTGGAACTGGCCAAGCGGCGGCTGGTGTCGTCGCTGATCGTGCTAGGGCTGCCGGTGGCCTCACGCGTCAGCGAAGACCCGCAGCGCGGCGTGATGTTTGACTTTTTGCGCTCGCCCAGCTTTGGCCCGCACGTCATGACGGGCCACAACACCGGTCTGGTGACGCTCAATGTGGACGAGGCCGACGACGCCAAGCGCGAGGCCGCCCGCAAGGCCCTGCGCGAACCCTACCGGACGCTGCTGGGGCATTTCCGGCATGAAATCGGGCATTACTACTGGGACCGGCTGGTGGCGGGCACGCCCTGGATGGACGGTTTTCACCAGCTGTTTGGCGATGAATCAGCCGACTACACCGCCAGCCTGCAACGCAATTACAACCAGGGCCCGCCGGGCGACTGGCCGCTGCATTTTGTCAGCGCCTACGCCAGCAGCCACCCCTGGGAAGACTGGGCCGAGTGCTGGGCGCACTACCTGCACATGCGCGACGCGATCGACACCGCGCTCAGCCTGGGCATCAGCGTGGACCGCTTCGAGCTGGAGTTCACGCCCTTCACGCTGGAGGCGCTGTACCAGCCCGGGCATGCCGGGGCCGCGCAGTTTCTGGCGTTTGTGAACCACTGGACGCGGCTGACGACGCTGCTCAACGAGATGTCGCGCAGCATGGGCCAGCCCGACTTTTACCCCTTTGTGCTGCCACGCGATGTGGTGGCCAAGCTGCAGCTGATTCACCTGGTGGTGACGTCAGGGCATGAGCCGCCGGGCCTGTCGGCGCAGGCCCAGACCCTTGACCAGAGCCAGAGCCAGAGCCAGTAGCAAAAAAAATGGCTTTCGCCCAATCAGTACGGGCGCAAGCAGCTATTGTTTTAATAGCGAATGACCCACTGGGCCGGCGCTTATTCGAGCGCGGTGATGGTCAGGCCGTGCTGCGCCGAAAACGCTTCCAGGATGTTGGTAATGCCCGCGTCCTGCAGGGTGGTCACCAGCTCGGCAATCCGGTTGTAGCCGCCCTTGCGGCTTCGGCTGACCAGCACGGTGGCAGCCGGGTCGCCCGCTGCAAACGCGGTTTGCAGTGACGTTTGCAGCGAGTCCATCACGGCCTGGCGCTGGGGCTGGCTTGCGTTGGACGTGGCAGAAAACTGCAGTTCGAATGAAAAATTGGTTTTCAGCTTCATGGGCGGCTTTCAGGGGTATGAGCGGTTCAACAATGCGTCAGGG
>JANNXF010000001.1:0-1773 GCA_031409395.1 Polaromonas sp. | reverse complement strand
CAACAAAAGATTCCGGAGCCAGCGCAGGCCCCTTCGGCGGCAGCGCGTGCGGCACAAATGCTTGAACGGATTCGCTCAGGGTTGTGGTCGTGACGTAGCTGCCAGTGTTGCGCATGGTGTTAAAGAGTTCTTGAATAATTTCCTGCGAAATTAAAGCATTCTTTAATATAAAACACCACTGTTAAAGAAACTTTGCATGTACCGGTAAGCAGGTAAGCAGGTCGGGTTAGCGCAGCGTAACCCGACACCCCCAGCACCACCCCGCACCACCGCATTCGTCGGGTTACGCCCACAGGCTAACCCGACCTACAAGACTTTGGGATCAGTCGGCCGTGGCCCACAGTGTTTTTTTGATGTCGTCGAGCATGGGGGGCTTTGTAAATAGGGTGGCTGGCAGCCACCGGTAGGCTCAATGCCCGTGGGCAATGCCGCTGATCAGCGTGACCATCCCGATGCCGATGGCCAGCCAGGCGATCTGGGCGGTGGTTTCGCGGGCGGTGACGCGCTTTTGCAGTTGCGGAATCAGGTCTGCCAGGGCCACATAAATAAAGCTGCTGGACGCCAGAATCAGGAAAAACGGCAAATAGTCATACAGCTGGTCGACCAGCGCAAAGCCGATCATGCCGCCCAGCGCCGTCACAGCCCCGGCCAGAGTCACCTTGATGAGGGCGGCGCGGCGGTTGTTCGACGTCTGGCCCAGCACCACCAGGTCACCCATATGGTGGGGCACCTCGTGCACCAGCACGGCAAGCGATGCGACCACCCCCAGGCGCAAATCGGCCATGAAGGCCGAGGCGATCAGAATACCGTCGCCAAAGGCGTGCACGCTGTCACCGGCCAACACGGCCCATCCCCCAGAATGGTGTGCCCCCACGCTTGTTTCGCGTACTGCGCTGCCCCCCGAGGGGGCTGAACTTGCTTGGGGCGGCCCTGCGCTGCGTTCGCTCGCACTGTGGTGGTCATGATGGTGGTGGTGGCTGGCGTGGCCGTGATCCTCGTCATGGTGCGCCGCGTGGTGTTCATGCCCGTGGTGCCACAGCTCGGCTTTGTCGAGCAGAAAAAACAGCACCAGGCCGGCCAGCAGGGTGGCAAACAAGTCGTGGGCGCTGGCCTGGCTTTCAAACGCTTCGGGTAGCAGGTGCATGAAGGCGGTGGCCTGCAGCGCCCCGGCGGCCAGGCTGAGCATGTGCTGGGTGTACCGGGCCAGCACGCCGAAGCTGAGCAGGGCTGCCAGCCACACGCTGCCGATGCCGGCGGCCAGGGTTCCCATCAGAATTGCTATCAAAGTCATAGCTGCTTGCGCCCGTGTTAATTGGGCAAAAGCCCCGAATCACTTGAAAAAACCGGCTGATCAGCCCCTGGCGGGCAACGCACCCATCAAGAAACCCCGGCGGGGCATGGCTGCCAGCGGACGGGGTTTGCTGGATCTTATCAAGCGCACCAAGGGCCGCAGCTGCCAGCCCATGAAAAAAGCCGCCTCACGATACCGTGAGGCGGCTGGCTGGCTAAGCTGCCAGGAGTGTCCGGGCTAAGTGACCCGGCTCAGGACACGCCATGCGTCTTGAACCAGTCCAGCGCCTGCTTGAAGCCGTCTTCGGCGGCGTCTTTGCGGTAGCTCGGGCGGTAGTCGGCATGAAAAGCGTGGGGGGCTTGCGGGTACACCACAAATTCAGACGCCCGGGCGGCAGCGTTGTTGCCGCCGGTATTGCTGCCGGCTTCGGCCAGCGCGTCTTTCATCTGGTTAACGGTGGTCAGCGGAATGCCGCCGTCTTG